>NZ_LLKN01000002.1:0-320882 GCF_002900095.1 Salegentibacter mishustinae
TTAAAAGCAAGTGCTTTTTCGTTAGCCGGTAATCCCATTAGCGCGGTAAAATAGTGGTTCGGGTTTTTAATAAATTCCTTTCGAGCCGTATAGGTTTCCACAAAATTGCGCTGATAGCCGAAGGTTTTATCAAAGGTCTTTTCTGCTTTTTCAAAAAAGCGGTCCCGGTCAAATCCGCGTTTAACGGTCTTACCATTAAAATTAACTTCCGAAGCTTTGTATTTACTTCCCGGGGATAAGCTAACCGAATTGGAAGCATCTTTTCTACTTACGATAATATGAATATGGCTTTGGTTTCCTGCTTTGGGCATCCCCTGTACAATTCGCTTACCATCTTGCCGGTGTGGTGCCCTGGTTTCCAGTTTCTCAATTTCCTTTTCCCGTTTTTGAATACTTCCCTGCATCAGCTCGGTTTCTATTTTTCGGATTTCACTTTTGAGTTGAAGGATTTTAGTGGCATAAGGTTGGTTTTCGCGAACCTGGCGATCTGTACCTTTAAAACTCCGGCTATGTTCAATTTTAGCGTAATATTTAATATCATTGACATTAATTGGCCTTCCGTCTATTTCACGGTTAAAGCAGGCCACATAATCCTTCATCAATTCCCGGGTGTACTTTTTTAGATCCTTACTACTGCTTTGTAGGCGTTTTAATTCATATTTGGAAGGGCTAACGGTAATGGAATAGAACTTGGGTTCTTTCTTTTTGAGCTTGGAGGTATTATTATCAATTTCTTTGACGACTTTCTCAGGGGTAATGGCATCCTCATATTGATTAAAGAAATGTTCCTTTACCCCTTCTTCTATCCCTTCATTTTCTTTTTCCAGGTAGCTAACAAAACCGGCCGAACTTTGGGAGTAATTCCCACCTAATTTTTGGGGAGTGATCGTGATATACATAGCAGGAAATTTTAAAGGTTATTATCAGAAAAATTCTTTTCACCCCTACCATCTTGTTCCTGTTTGGGAATACCATCTTTTTTCTCCCGGAGGATTTTCTTTTCCAGGATGAGGGGTTTCTTTGGAGGTGCTTCGGTTTGGAAAAGTGAGGCGATCATCGCCGCGGTAGGTTTGGTTTGGGTTTTTTCCATATCACGCATAATGGCAATAACCGCATTGATACGTTTCTTAAAAGAAGCTTCGATAGTCCTGCCGGTTGGCCCTAATTTTTCGTGGGGGGAAATTTCATTATAGAAAAAAAACTCCAGCATTGTTTCCAGGGCTTCGGTGTGTGATTTGAAGTGTGTTCTTGAAAATTCCTGGAAACGTTTTGCTGTTTCTTTTTTAAACCTGATGCCAATAAATGAGTCCATAATTCGCCGATTTGTCGCAAATTCTTCCCTAGAAATGGGCGTTGGCAGGCCATTTGTCGCAAATTGCTTAAACACAGGAATTCAAACAAACATTAAATAACTGATTTACAGTTATTTAAAAACGAAAAGGAGTACTTAACATCGCGTAGCGTGTTACCCTCTTGCTACTCCTTTTCGTCCCGCAGCGCGGGACAAAAATTCCGTACAATTTGGCCTATTGCCTGTCTTGATAGACAGTCAAAAGCCCCTTGCCATTTTTCAGGAAAAAATTTCCGTTGTTAATTATTTGATTGCAGGTTTATCGGCGAAAGTCAAAAATGGATACGCCTGCGTAAATTTGAATGCTGAAAGTCAGCGAAATAAATATAAGGATTTTTTTAGTACCAGGTTGTAATAAACAAATATTTCCTATTCAACAGGGTGAGCAAATTCAGGAATTTTTTTATCTTTATTGAATAGGTTTCAATGACCTAAAAAGAAAGGGGAAATTCAGGTAACAGCGAATTTTCCCTTTTTGTTTTCAAGGAATTGGTTTATATAAAAAACTGCCGAATACATTTTAGAATAAAATACTTGGGAGCTTCTTGAATGATTAACCTATTCAGATATTAAAAATATAGGTATAGGAATATAAGTTTTTTAAGCCTTCCTCCTCGATTATTTTCTTAAAATCGGATTGGTGTTCCCTTGCATACCTTTGGATCGATTTCCCGTATTTTTGGGGTTACTTCTTCCCGGGAAATTTTGATTAGCCGTTTTTGGGGTTTTTTGTTCAAATCGTTAAAATTCAGATAAACCATGACTTTCGGGTTTTAAAGCATGCCATTATCGGCAAAACTATAGTAATCTCCACCGGGCGTTAAAATCAAATGATCCAACACTTTGATATCAAATAACCCAGCGGCATTTTTAATTTTACGGGTAAGGTCTTTGTCGGGGTTACTTGGTAGTAGCGTTCCCGAGGGGTGATTATGGCAAAGGATAACCGCTGTACTAAGGCTCTTTAGGATAACTCCGAAAATAAGGCGCAGATCCACAAGGGTATAGGTAATCCCGCCTCTGGACACTTCAAAAATCCCTTTTACACGGTTATTGTTGTTGAGCAGAAGGAGTTTAAAACTCTCGCTCACTTCTATTTCATCTTTATCCCAATTGGAATAAAGGACATCGGCAGCGGTAGCGGAAGATTTTATTTTTGGTGCTTCACTAAGTTTTACCCTGCTGCGATAGGCTATTTTTATTTCACTAACTTTGGTTTTCATAATTATTGATTTTCTTAGATTAATAATTAAAAGAGGGCGCAACTTTGGAGATAGGCGCCCTCTTAGTTTTAAAAATTACTGGTCTGCGTTTTCCTTGTTTCCAAGGAATAGGATTTCATTCACCAAAATTTCGGTAACATATCGTTTCTCCCCGCTTTGGGTTTCATAGGACCTGGAAGTTAGTTTGCCACGGATGGCCACTTCTTTACCTTTATCAACATATTTCTCGATAAGCTCCGCCTGTTTTCCCCATGTCACAACATTGTGCCATTGCGTATCCTGTACTTTTTCTCCTTTTGAATTTTTATAGAATTCATTGGTTGCAATTGAAAAGCTGGCTACTTTTTTACCACTTTCAAGATTTCTGATTTCCGGGGTTTGTCCCACATTTCCGATTAACTGAACTTTGTTTCTAAGCGTACTCATAATTAAAAGATTTAAAAATTAATAATTGATTTACTTATTATATCCGGGGCGTTTTCCTGTTTTTGATTTTTTTTACTTCGCTTCCGGGTATGTTGTTTTGAAATGATTTCATGAGATTTTTATTTGATTTACTTCCTATAGAGTATCCTATGATAAATCCAAATTTCCTTTCATAATTTTCTTCTATAGTTCTGCTTTTTATCCACAAAGCCTTTTTGATCGACATACTTTTTATATCCAGAGCATTTTCCTTTTTTTGATTCTTTTGTGCCGTTGCGATATTTTGTGGTGGATTTGATTTCATCTTTTTTTGTTTTCGACTTACTTCCCATAGAGCCTTTACATTACCTTTTTTTGATGCAAATAATTTTACAATATCCAGACCTGCATAGGGCGTATAAAAAGCGAAGCGGCTTTATGCCGCCCGCAGGAATGGATGTTGTTATTTCGCCACCAAAAAAAGTTAATGTGCTATGTGGACGGCCAGGAAGTCGAAGGCCTGAAGATGAAGAGAAGCTACCTTCAACGCTAAGGCATAAAATGAGGTATGAAGGAATTCTATGCAGAATTTGGAAAATAAGTTTCTAACCGCTAAAAATGTTCACTTGGATTGAACCTTCTTGCAGTACATATGAAGAATAACTGGAGCGGTGAATTAGGAAAAGTAGCCCATTGTATTCACATAAGGTGTCCCTCGCGCAATCACCGCAAATGCCCGGGCCACCAACTTATTTCTTATTATATTGATTGTACTCATTTTGCTCTTACCCATTTCAAGCCTCCTCTCATTGTATATATTATGACAATATCCCGTTGTCCCTACAGTAAAACCTAAAAACTTAATCATGAAATAAGTAGGGAAATCTTCAGAATATCCATGAGAACTAATTGAAATTTAAACTTTCTTACCAATACTTTAAAACCTATTTAACTAATTGCGTAAATAATTATATATAATTTGAAGTTCTAATAATAAAAATTAGAGCTATGAAAATATCTAATATTTTATTTGCATTCGCAGGCAGTATGGGAAGTGGGTATTTAGCCACTAAAGTGATGGAGAAAGTGTCCATGAAGCTGTTTGAGTTAGGACCTCAAAAAGATCAAGAGAAAGAAGAAGAGGTAAGGCCAGGTCCTCCCTTTAAAATCGCGGCAAAAAAAACTCTTAAAAATTTGGGATTTGAATTAAATGAGGATCAGGAAAAAATGATGGGACAGGTTTTCCATTTTGGTCTGGGTATGGGATGGGCAGGTCTATATCCTATTTTAAAATACACCAATTCCTTCTCGACTACTTCTAATGGCTTGATTACGGGTGCTTCCCTTTCTCTAATTGTAGATGAAGGGATTACCCCTGCACTAGGTTTTAGTGCTCCAAACAAAAAATATCCTACATCTACCCATATACGCGGTTTTCTTGCACATTTGGTTTATGGTGTGGCAGTGGCGGTGATTTATGAGGGGATTTCCGGTATAGTGAGTAAAATTGATGAAAGGAGATAATTCAGCAGTATAGGACCTTTTCGGTTGGAAAATTAAGCAGTCTCATCTAACATTCAAATTAAACCAAAAGGGAGGCTAGAGAATTTGCTAATTTTTATATTTAAGTTTTTGCTTAAATAATATATTAATGATACATTTGTTTCGTAATTAAAAATACTATTTATGAGTTTAGAAATAACCTGTACCAGAAATGAAGCTGATCATAAGCAAATATTACGCTGTAAGAACACTATTGACAAATCTTCTTCCAGCTTTCAAACAATGAGTAAAATTTTAACGCTTGCGGGAAATGAGGTACGTTTAAAAATCCTTTTCCTGTTAGATATGGAAAATGAACTTTGTCCTTGTGATATCGCTGATATTTTGGAAATGAGCGTGCCGGCAGTTTCCCAGCATATCCGGAAAATCAAAGATGCCGGTATCATTTCGTCACGACGGGAAGGTCAAACCCTATTTTATTCTTTAAACGATGGAGGGGAAAAAATCCTTTCTTATATATTTCAAGGAATAAAACAATCTAAAATAGCCGTTTAAATAGTTTAATAAATAAATCACAAAAATAAAATAGCTTAAATAATGAAAACGAATTCTAAATCACCTAAAAAAAATGAATCCAGCGGACTTTTAGGAGCTGGATTGCTTACAGCGGCGGCGGCCTCACTTTGCTGTATCACACCGATATTGGCCTTGATTTCAGGCAGCGCCGGCATCGCCTCCTCTTTTTCCTGGATGGAACCCTTCAGACCATATCTTATTGGTATTACCATCTTAGTACTGGCTTTTGCCTGGTATCAAAAATTAAAACCAAAAACCCAGGAGGAGATAGACTGTGCCTGTGATGAAGACGAAAAGCCTTCTTTCTTTAAATCCAAAGCTTTTCTGGGTATAGTTACTATTTTCTCCGTGTTAATGTTGGCTTTTCCTTACTATTCTGAAATCTTTTATCCTGATAATAAAAAAGATATTGTAGTGGTGAGCCAGTCAGATATTCAAACTATAAAGTTTGATGTTGAGGGAATGACTTGTGCTGGTTGTGAAGAAAGCGTAAAACACGCAGTAAATCAATTGGATGGGATTTTAGATGTAATCCCTTCTTATGAAAATAAAAACACCGAGGTTAAATTTGATAATACAAAAACTTCTAAAGAAGATATTGAAAAAGCGATTAATTCTACCGGATATAAAGTGGTACATAAGTAAATTCAAACAAAATATTATGAAAAATCTATTAGTAATAACAGTTCTAGTTTTATCATTAACCTCATTCCAGGTTAAAGCGCAACAATGTTGCCCTACATCAAAAAGCCAAACAATAATGGAAGCAAGTATCAACCAGCAAACAACAAACACAGTTAAGTTTAAAATTGACGGAATTACCTGCGCGGGTTGTTCTAATGCTATTTACAATGCGCTTAAAGAAGTAGAAGGTGTTGTGGAACATTCGGTTGAATATCCCGGGGATATTGCCATTATTAAATTCGAAAACTCTAAAACAAATATCGAGACCTTAAAAAAGATTATAGAAAAGAAAGGCTATAAAGTTGAAAAGGTAATAGAGACTACCCAAAACGAGTCATAATTTTTTATTTACTCATATACTTAAGAAGTTACTTATATAATTAAGGAACAATTTACCTTTTTACATATTCAAAAAAAACAAAATTAAAATGGAGTGGTGAATCGTTATTTTATGCCTTCTACAATTTTAAAACAATATAAAGGAACTGAAGCTGTTGCAGGTGAACTTGATGGGTTAGTTAGTAATATTATTGCAGAAGTAACAAAATAAATCTATAAGCTATGTTGAATAAAAAATCTTTTTTATCCTTATTAGCCTTGTTTACAGGAGGATTTGTGCCTATAAACTTAATTGTGCTTTCTTTTGGCTATGCCCAATATTTCAAGGGAATCACAATGGGACCGAAAGTCATTAAAACAGCCCATGAATTTGGTGAGCCATATATGCTATTTGTATATATCCCTTCTATGCTCATCTTAACATGGATTATTTTTTACAGCAAGAAAAATTTCCCTGATCTATATAAACGAATTGTCGTGGGCCTCTTAGCAGGGGCAATAGCTACTATAGGTCTGGACTGGCTTCGTCAGATGGGGGTGATAGCCAGCTGGTTACCGGGAGATACTCCGGAAATGTTCGGGAAGATGGTAACGGGTAGTTCCGACTTTAATTCGTATTACTGGATAGGTCAATTGATCCATTTTATGAACGGTGCAAGTTTTGGATTGATATTTACCCTGGTATTTGGAAACTTTATCTCATATAATAAAACGGTTTTATGGGCAATAGGCTGGATGCTGATTATGGAGTTAGGCATGATGACCGGCCCTCCTATGGGACCGATGGTTGGGCTTTTTGGCATCAAATATATGTGGCCTCAATTATTTTTGATCACCCTTGCGGCCCATATTGTCCACGGTACCATTTTAGGATTGTTGGTACACCACTGGCTGGGGATTAACCATACCAAATGGCTAATTCCATTTTTAAAAGATAAATCATAATCAAAAATAAATTGGGTAGTAATTACCCTCAATATAAAAATAAAATAAATATGCAGAAAGAGATCACTTTGCCCATTCAGGGTATGACCTGTACCGGTTGTGCTACAGGCATCGAAAAAAAAGTAAAGCAATTAGAAGGAGTTATAGCATTAGATGTATCTTATCCTAAAGGCGAAGGAAAATTCATCTTTGATTCCAGCACCACATCTCAGCAAGATATTATTGATAACATAGAAATGTCTGGCCAATATAAAGCTAGTAACGGCCAACAGGTTTCAGATAAAAATAATTTTGACCTTATCATTGTTGGTGGAGGGTCAGCCGCATTTTCAGCAGCCATAAAAGCTGAAAGTTTAGGTCTTAAAACCCTTATGGTAAACGCGGGCTTGAATTTTGGCGGCACTTGTGTTAATGTAGGCTGTGTTCCTTCAAAAAACTTAATAAGAGCTGCCGAAACGGCATATCACGCAACCCATTCTAATTTTCAAGGGATCAGGCCTAAAGGTGTAGATATAGATTTTAGCCAGGTTATTAAAGATAAAAAAGACCTGGTAGCGGCCCTGCAGCAACAGAAATATATGGATGTGGTAAAAGATTTTAAGAACCTGGCCATGTTAACAGGATGGGCTGAGTTTGTGGATAAAGGTACCATTATTGTTGATGGGAAAGATACTTACACAGCCACAAACATTCTTATTGCGACCGGAGCTACCACCTACATCCCTAATATTGAAGGATTAAATGAGGTTGGCTATCTAACCAATGTATCCTTATTCGATTTAGAAGAAAAACCGCAAAGCCTGACCATTATGGGTGCGGGCTATATCGGGTTAGAAATTGCCATGGCATACAATAGATTGGGCGTAAAAGTGCGTATCATAGAATTCACCGACAGGCCTTTAAGAAGCCAGACCAAGGACATAACAGATGTGCTCGAAGCACAAATGAAGAAGGAAGGAATAGAAATCCTGCCTAATTTTCGAGCCTTTAAATTTGAAAAACAGGGAGCGGATACTATTATTCATTGTAACTGTCCCGACGGTACTACCACACAAATTATTGAAAAAGGCAAAATAGTGGTTGCCACAGGAACAAAACCTAATACTTCTAAACTAGGACTGGATAAGATCAAAATGAACCTTTCAGCGGTGGGACATGTTTTGGTGAACGAAAAGATGGAAACCAATATATCCAATATTTTTGCTGCCGGGGATGTTACCCAGACCCCTCCTTTTGTTTATACTGCAGCCACTGAAGGAAGTACTGCTGTAAGCAATGCGTTCTCACTTTCAAAAACCGGTATCGATTATTCTTCATTGCCTTGGGTAGTATTTACGGACCCTCAAGTTGCTGGGGCAGGTATGGACGAAATAGTAGCCGAAGAAGCCGGCCTTCCCTTCGAAGTGTCTAAATTAGACCTTAGCCATGTTCCCAGGGCTTTGGCCGCACAGGATACCAGAGGGTTTATTAAACTCATACGTAATACTGAAACCGATAAATTAATTGGCGCCAGAGTAATCGCACCCGAAGGAGGTGAATTGATACAACAATTAAGTATGGCCATAAAGTTTGGTATAACCGTAAAAGATTTGGCAGAAAGCTTTTATCCTTATTTAACCTTAGGAGAAGGGATAAAACTGGCAGCTATTACTTTTGGAAAGGATGTTTCTAAATTAAGCTGTTGTGCCAGCTAATAGTATGGGAGTTTCACGATGTATTCAATTGAAGAAAGGGATCATGCCGGGATTATTGCTAATCCCGGATATTACTGGCTTTACTAAATATATTAACGAGGCAGATCTACAATACAGTCAGATTACTATCGCACTCTTGCTGGAGGCAATACTTAAAAACAACAAATTAGGGCTTCAGGTTTCAGAAATAGAAGGTGATGCCATACTGTTTTATAGTTTCAAAAAAGATTATACTGTAGATGAAATTATAGAACAATGTTTTTTAATGCATCGAGCGTTTCACCATCAATTAAAGCAAATAATTGAAACAGATTGTTCGTGTGGGGCATGTACGCTTTTAGGAGAGCTTAGTTTAAAGTTCATTCTCCATTATGGAGAATTGGGATCTGTTATGATCAATGATTTTTGCAAACTCTATGGTAAGGAAGTAATTATAGCCCATAGATTATTGAAAAATGATTTGGCACTCAAAGAGTATATCCTTGCTACGGAAGATTTCTTTACCCAGTACGGAACTAATTATATAAGAAATTTACAATTTGAAAAAACATCTCAGGTTATTGATGAAGTCGGGATTATAAATTATCGATTTCTAAAATTTTATTAATTGTAATTATTAAAAGCATATGAAGAAACAGGAAATAATATTTGACGGTCATCAATTTGTGAATGGTTTTGAAAAGATGCTCAAGGAAATGAACCTTCCCAATAGTGATAAAGTGTATTGGGAATTACTTAAGGGAAGACCCCTGCCTCGAGGTCGCTTTTCTGAAGTGATGGATGTCCCTATAGATAAAGCACATCAAATAATACAGCAATACGGAGAGGTCAATAAAGAAGGTGAAATTGTGGGTTATTTAGGACTTTCTTTAAATAAAACTGTACATCAACTAAACTTTGACAATAAAACTTTGTATGCCTGGTGTGCAATGGATAGTATTTTATTACCCCGGTATCTAATGCATAGATGGGAAATAATATCAATAGATCCTATAACCGACATTCCTGTAAAATTGTCTATTTCAGATAATCTTCTAGAATGGACCAGGCCTGTTCCCCTCTTTATTTCATGGGTCGAAAAGGCCGATAGTTGTGATATCAAATCAAGTTTCTGCCGGCACTCCTTCTTTTTTGGTTCAGAGGATGCCGCAAACAAATGGTTAGAAAAAAATCCATTAGGAAAAATTTCAAAAGTAGAAGATTTTTTTTCCAATTCTAGCGGGTTTAAATGTTGTTAATTCTATTTGTATGTATATCATAAAGTTATTCTAAACCTTCTTTGGTTTTTAGGAAAGAAAACGAGATTTATATAAATTAAAAACTAACCAATCTAAAATTTAAATTATGAAAAAGTACGATGTATTTGTAATAGGTTCTGGTATGTCAGGTATGACCGCTGCCAATAAATGTGCCTCCAAAGGCCTTAAGGTAGGCATTACCGATGAACTTCCCTATGGTGGAACCTGTGCCCTAAGAGGCTGTGATCCCAAAAAGGTGATTATAGGCGCAACGGAAGTACGTGATTTTGCAGAAAGGCTTAAAGGAAATGGAATAGATACAGTGCCTAAAGTCAATTGGGAAGATATTATGGCATTTAAACAATCTTTTGTGGATGCCATGCCTCCTAAAATTGAAAAAGGATATAAGAATAAAGACATAGACACCTATCATACTTCAGCTAAATTTTTATCTGATAACACCTTAGAGTTAGGTGATGAAGTTATTGAAGCCGATAAATTTGTGATCGCAACCGGAGCAAAACCCCGGGTACTGGATTTTGAGGGTGGAAATTTGGCTCTTTCAAGTACAGATTTCCTTAACCTGAAAAAACTACCTGAATCGCTTTTATTTATTGGAGGTGGCTACATTGCCTTTGAATTTGCTCATATCGCTGCACGGGCTGGTGCCGATGTTACCATATTGCATCGTGGTGATCACCCATTAGAAAACTTTGATCATGACATTGTACAACATCTTGTGAATGCAACCCGAAACCTGGGAATTAAACTTGTTTTGGAAACTGAAGTCTCTAAAATTGAAAAGAAAGAAGATCATTATGTAGTTACAGGAAAATCAAATGGAAAAGAGGCCACTTATAAGACTGACTCTGTCTTTAACTCGGCCGGTCGTCCTCCCGCCATATTTGATTTAGATTTGGAAAAAGCAGGGATATCTTTTTCAAAAAAAGGAATTGCGGTAAATGAATACCTTCAAAGTACCTCTAACGCCAATATTTATGCAGCGGGAGATTCGGCAGATTCAAGAGGATTACCCCTTACCCCTGTTGCAGTAATGGAAGGGCATGTTGTGGCATCAAATATCATCAAAGGGAACAAGAAAAAAGTTAATTATCCACCAATGCCTTCCGTAGTTTTTACTTTGCCTACCCTGGCATCAGTAGGATTAACCGAAGCAGAAGCCAAATCAAAACAGATAGAATATCAGGTCAATTATAACCATGCGGAAAGCTGGTTCAATGCAAAAAGACTGAATGTTAAGGAATATGCCTACAAAACTATCATTGATAAAGAGAATCAGACTATTCTTGGCGCACATTTAATAGGACCTAACACGGAGGAAACCATCAATTTATTTGCCATGGCGATAAAGACCAAAATGAAAATCAATGAGTTAAGAACGATGATCTTTACGTATCCAACTTTGTCATCAGATATCCCTCATATGCTTTAAAAATAAATAGATTATGGAAATAGAACTAGTTTCTACCATTACATGTCCTGGTTGCGGACACACAAAAGAAGAGGAAATGCCCACAACAGCCTGTCAGTTTTTTTACCAATGTGATAATTGCAAGCATTTATTAAAACCAAAAGAAGGTGATTGCTGTGTTTATTGTTCTTATGGTAATGTTGCCTGTCCACCCATTCAGGAAGGAACAAATTGCTGCTAAAAATTTAAAATACTTTTGGTGACCTCCCCCACTCCAGATGTATCTTGCTGAAAATTAAAAGTATGATTCCTAGAGATCTAAGTAAAGATATAAAAACTCGCTTGCAGAGCATCAGCGGCCAGCTTAACGGACTTATAAAAATGCTGGATGAAAATAAAGATCCAGAAAAGATTCTGATCCAGTTCAAAGCGGCGCAAAAAGGACTTGATAAGGCGCATTTTCTTCTTTTAGATGAAGTGTACCGCAAAGCGCTGGCGATCACAATTTCAGAAACTGTGGAAGCCTGTCCCGGTAATTGCGGTAATGAAGAGCGAATTGAATTTATTCGCAAACAATTTCCCGACCTTGAGCTTAACAGCCTTACCGATAAAATGAAGGAGATTGATGAACTTAAACGAAGGCTGGAATCTTACATTTCCGAAAATAGATCAGAGTAAAACATTCAAAAATTTTCCATTTAATTTTAATACTAATAAAAATCTGTCGTAAAAAAGCAGGTTTTTTTATTTGGAGACCACCCCGGTTCCGCTCTTATCTTTGGATTGTTCTTTAATAAGAAGGATAAAACTGATTGTTAATTTAAATTCAAAAAAAAATGAAAAGACAAATAGAAATATTTACGGCAAATTGTCCGGTTTGTGATCCGGTTGTAAAAATGGTGAAAGAGTTGTCCTGCGATAGTTGCGAGATTACCACCTATAACCTGGTGGAACAATGTGAGGATAAGACCTGTATAGACAAAGTGCAGGAGTACGGTGTAAAGAGAATTCCCGCGGTGGCGGTTGATGGAAAATTGCTTGAGTGCTGTACAAACAATGGTATAAGCAAAGAAAAACTTATCGAAGCAGGAATAGGAAAAGCCAGTTAGCAAAACCATCGTACTGAAATTAAAATCTGAAACTTTTTATGGCAGCCATTTTTGGCTGCCTTTTTTTTTAATCAAATTAAAATGTTAAATCTTTATTAATCGGCTTGCCTACCCCCCGGGCTATGAGTCGATATTTGAAAAGAGGTTCGGCTCTTAATCTTTTATTTCTGATTTCCGAGCAAATCAGGAAGTAACTAAAACCATTTAAATTATGAAACCATTAAGTTCAGAAATGCAAAAATGTATCGATGATTGCAACGCCTGCATTACTGCGGCGAGAATTTGCCTTGACCAACATTTGGGGGAACCAGACATGAAAGAATGCCACAAATTTTGTCTGGATTGTATTGCTTTATGCACAGCCTGTGTTCAACTACTTGCAAGCCAGTCTGATTATTCAAAACGCCTATGTGCCATTTGTGCCGACTTATGTAAAGCCTGTGCTGATGAATGTGCAAAGTTTGACAGTGAAGTTTGCCAGCAATGCGCAGAAAAATGTCGAACCTGTGCCGAAAGCTGTAAAGAAATGGCAGCTTAAAAAAAATGTAAAAAAATTTTAAAAGGAGCGGCTAAAAAGTTGCTCCTTTTTTTTAATAAAGAAAGCTAACATTAGGATACCACCCCAGGTTAGATTTTATGTTTGACATCTTTATAACTGTGAGATGGCAGTTTATTCAAGAAGCCAAATAAATATAACAGCTTTAAAATTCCCAGTAAAAATAATACAGAGTAATGGAAAATCCCAATTCAAATAAACCCTTAAAAACCATTTTTGCTCCCCTGGCCATGGCAGCGGGCTTAATATTTTTTCAGGCGTATATGATAGCGCCACTTATTCCTAAACTGGCAACTATTTTTAATGTATCAGAACAGCGGATTGGTCTTATAGTACCAGCTTATATGCTGGCTTACGGAGTTTCAGTCCTGTTTTATGGTTTCATATCCGATAAATTTGGAAGAAAACGCATACTTCAAATATCCCTACTGGCTTTTATTGTATTAACAGCGATAACCGCCCTGGTGCAATCTGCTTCACAACTCATCCTGTTACGATTGCTAACGGGTTTAGGGGCAAGCGGTGTGGTGCCAATGTCCCTGGCACTTGTAGGAGATATGTTCAAACCTTCAGAGAGAGGGAGACCCCTGGGACTTTTATTTGCCGCTATGGAAGGGGGAATGGCTTTAGGTTCTACCGCCGGGGTAATGTTGGAACCTTATACAGGCTGGCGTATGTTATTTTTGGCAACTGCCCTCTTGGCCGCTTTGGCTTTGTGGATACAAGTAGCCCGAATGGGCTGGAAACAGGAACCTCATAAATCCAATCGTACTTCATTCAAAAAAATGGTAGGTGGGTTTTACAGGCTACTTGCTTTCCCACGCGGGTTAAGGACCTATTTATTTGTATTCTGGAATGGGATCTTCCATTCAGGTATTTATACCTGGTTAGGGGTCTATTTTGTACAAAAGTATGATCTGGGGCCAATAGAAATTGGTTTGGCCATTCTGGGTTATGGCCTGCCAGGATTTTTCTTTGGTTCCCTTATAGGGCGCGCAGCCGATCGCAGGGGGCGATATCCTATTATTTTAACAGGCTTGGCAACAGCGGCCATAGCAACAGCCAGTCTCGCCCTGGAAATACCCGTTCTTGTCGCGGCCCTTGCAGTCACCTTGATCTCTTTGGGATACGACCTCACTCAACCTCTATTTGCAGGTATAGTAACCGAATTGGGTGGTAAAACAAAGGGAGGCCAGGCCATGGGACTGAATGTTTTTGCATTGTTTACCGGCTTTGGCCTTGGGAGCTTATTGTTTGGGGAATTATTGAAATTAGGATTAGATCAGGCGTTAATTATTTTTGCGGTTGTACAGGCAGTATTTACGATTGTAGCCGCAAAACTTTTGCAGACAGAAATGAAATTATCAATAAAATGATAAGCTATAACATCCATTTAGATTCTGGTAAGGCCATAACTTTTTTAAGGTGGAGCATTGGCATAATTTTCATCTGGTTTGGGATGGTTAAATTTTTTATTGGTCTGAGCCCGGCAGAAGATTTGGCTTCCTCAACCATTTGTACCCTGAGCGGCCATTTCCTTCCACAAGGAAGTTGTATGCCTATATTGGCTATTTTTCAAAGCCTTATTGGCATATCCTTGTAATTGGGGAAGTTTTTGAAATGG
The DNA here is from genome assembly GCF_002900095.1 of Salegentibacter mishustinae. Lineage (NCBI taxonomy): Bacteria > Pseudomonadati > Bacteroidota > Flavobacteriia > Flavobacteriales > Flavobacteriaceae > Salegentibacter > Salegentibacter mishustinae. The sequence goes on from NZ_LLKN01000002.1 coordinate 14,680, forward strand.
GCTTTAGGCTTATTTTTCCTGCATATGTTAGGAACTTTTTCAACCTTCTTCATTTTTCCCGAACAAATGTTCTCCCATTTCCCATTTGTATTAACTATGAAAGGTCAATATGTAATGAAAAATATAATCATACTGGCAGCAGTGACCAGTATTTGGGCCTCAACAAGAAAAATGGTGTCAATAAGGGATGATCCCAAAAAATAGAATGTGCTGCAAACAATTTTTTAAAGCCTATTTTAAATATAAAATTTTTAGCCTATGAGAACTACAGAAGAAGTATTAAAAGATCATCTGGAACTTTCTAAAAAGGGATCTATAGAAGAGGACCTGCATAGAAACTTTTCCAAAAATTTGATCCTTCTTACTACGCATGGTATTGATAAAGGACATGAAGGACTAAGGGAATTAAATAAAATGCTGATAAAGGATTTCCCCGAAGCGGAGTTTAACTATATCAATTTTCTTTTTGAAGATGAAATAGCTTTTCTGGAATGGACTGCATATTCAGACAGTTCACAAATAGATGACGGAGCAGATTCCTACATAGTGCGCGAGGGGCTGATAATTGCCCAGACCATTCATTATACTATCCGAAAGAAAAAATGAAAAAAGAATATTTCAGATTTTTAGAAGATTAAGCAGTAGGATTTTTTTAAAGAAAAAAATAAAATCTAATTTGGTTACCACCCCCCTGCTGCCCCTAATTTTGACATAGTTAATTTTTAAAAATCAATTATAAGATGATAGGTTTACATAAAGAATTATTCGCGGTATTGTTAACCGGAACGACCCTTGCGTTTTCTGGAAATACCGCTAGCGCTATGGATCAGAAAAATGAAAATCAAATTGAATTTAAAATCCAAAAGGAGATGACGGAAAAAATCTTACACTTAAAAATTAAAGGCATGCATTGCCAGTCCGGTTGTGCTAATGGTATCGATTCAATGTTGAAGGAGCAAAAAGGCATTATTAAAAGTGAAACAAGCTTTGATAAAAGCTCCTCGATAATTGAATATGATCCAAAGCAGATTTCAGAAGAAAAGATACTCTCCCTTATCAAAGACCGTGGGTTTGAAGTGGAAGTTGTAACCGAAAAGGGGGCTTCTGTAAACGGATAGAGATACCTGTATAAAAACAATAAAGATGTTTGCTAAAATAAAAGAAGACTTCGTAAGTATAGGATCCCTTTTTACCTCGGTTTCCACCTTACTGTGTTGCGCCCTGCCTTCGCTACTGGTTGCCCTGGGAATGGGAGCTGTGGTTGCGGGATTGGCTTCTGACCTGCCCTGGCTCATTACCATGAGCAAATATAAAGACTGGACCTTCCTGATTGCCGGGATTATGATAGGCTTTAATTTCTGGTTGTTCTACGGAAGAAAAAGAAACCAAACCTGCGAGATCGATGAAAACGGAAATGAGACCGCATGTGATACAGCAACAAGATGGAGCAAAGCCATTCTTTGGTTTTCCTTTGGCCTTTATGTCCTTGGATTGTTTGCTGCTTATTTACTATTGCCCATTCAAAGATTTTTAGAAGTTTAAATTTACAAAACATGAAAAATTATTTTTTGATCCTATTCATAGGGTTATCGACACTGTATAAAGTAGAAGCCCAGGGGCATGGCCCAATTTATGGATTACAAACCCCCACCCTGGCAAAAGGCGGTATAAACATGAACGCTTCCGGAATGAGTATAGCGACCGAAGACGAGGCCTCTTATATGCTTCGGTATACATTTTTCTATGGCATTACGGAAGATTTACAGGTTACCCTTACCACTCCTACTGTGATTGAGCGTCTGGAAAATGCTCCACGAACCCGTGGAAATAGCATGATGCCTTCCAATGGAGATATCGAGGCTGCTTTGTGGTATCGTTTTTTTTCAAATGCTTTTGGGGTAGGAAAGAGGTTTGAATCCACAGCAATTTTAGGTGTATCTGCCCCTACTGAGGATGTTCGCGGACAGGTGAATGTAGGGAACTCTATCCATGGGGCCATTTCTACGGGATATGCCTCACGTACCTGGTACGCCTGGTTAGGTGGCGGTTACCAATATTATTTTGAAAAGGACAACGAGCAATTAGGCGATTTACCCTATGCAAGCATGGTGATAGGTTATCGTCCCGATGTTTTTATGGGGGATTATCCTAAACCCGACTGGCGGATATTTGTAGAATCACTGGCCGAATTTCCCGGAGATAATAAAGTTAACGGACAATTTTTTTCTACAGATGAACGGAGTAAAAAAGTATTGGTTGGTCCTTCAATTTTAGGACTTACCGGTCCCTGGGGAATTTCCTTCGGGGCATTGTTCCCGGTATACCAGGATCTTATTCCGAATACGCCCCGTGAAAAATATAGGGTCTCACTGAACATAAGTTATTGGTTATAACAGATATTAAAGAAGAATTTTAAACATAAAAAAAGAGTAAAATGAAAAGAATAGCATTAATTATCGTAGTGACAGTGTTTGGAATCATAAGTTCCAACGCCCAAATCACCAAAGTAGATCAGGAAGTTTTTGGAATGGATTGCGCACCTTGTGCCTATGGCCTTGAACGCGGACTCAAAAAAATGGATGGTATAGAAAAGGTACAAGTAAGTCTGAATGAAGGCAAAGCTTATTTAGATCTGACTGCAAACAATAATTTAAGCTTGAAACAAATTCAGGAAGAAGTGAAAGTGAATGGTTTTTCAGCTAAGAATGCCGAAATAGTTATAAAGGGCAACTTCGTTGAGCAGGATGGCACTTATGCAATACAAACCGGGAAAGAAACTTTTAAGATAGCTGAAGCAACTTCTACCAACTTACGTTCCAGGTTAAAACCCGGAGTCCTTACAGTTAAAGGGATAGTTCAGGATGAAGAAGACGGGGAGCTAACCACTAAGTGGGAAATTGAGCTTACTGAAATCCTTTAATTAAATGAAGATTAAAAAATACAGCTTATTGGGCGCAAGTTTTCTTAGTGCAGGGGTTCCATTTTTATGTTGCTGGACCCCTGCTATATTAACTGGAGTAGCGGGAGTCACCGGTATTTCCTCTGGTTTTGAATGGTTACATCCAGTAAGACCGTATATGTATAGCATGTCTTTCTTATTCTTAGGTGTCGCTCATTATAGGGTGTATAAGGATACCAAATTCTCGACTTTAGAAAATAACAAAGATGAAAACGAATGTGGATGTAGTCAAAATCCTGAAAATTCAACAAAAAACAAATCGATATTATGGCTAACCACTTTTTTGGTCTTTTTTATGATGATAATAAACTACTTTCTGGAATGGTGAAGATTTCCGGGAAGAATATTATTATTACCTGCTTAATATTCATATTGGGTTTTAATATGAATGCTCAGGGCCCGCCTATTTTTACGGATACACCTATCATATTAGGTGTGCAGGGACGTGGAGTGCGTACTTTTGGCAATATAACTTCTAAGGAAAATGCCAAGGCTTACGCGCAGGTACTTATTGTTCCTTATAACATTACCAGTAAATGGCAGGTAGATGCGGTAATACCCTATGTCTCAATTTCGCCCGATGGCTTGGATTCCCAGTCGGGATTTGGAGATTTAAAAGTATTTACAAAATATCAACTCTTTCAAAAGGATGATAAAGGAGAGGCCTTAAGAAGTTTAATTAAATTAACCGAAACTTTTCCTACGGGAAATTCCAGTCAAATGCCTGCCCTGGGTGCCAGTGCTTTTCAAACTACCATAAGCCTTGTATTGACGCACAACCTTCCCGTTCCCCTGTAAAACCTTCCTAAAAGTTCGATTAACCACGATCTGATCACCGGGACATGATTCCAGGTATCCAGTATACCTTGTATATCAAGCTTTTCGCGGAACTGTGAAAGCAAATCTGTATCTTCGTCGATAGCCTGTAGCATACCAAATTCAATCCCATTGTGCACCAGCTTAGTAAAGTGACCTGCCGATGGAGGACCGGCATGTACATAACTCTACCAGTAGCAACAGAATAGCTGCCTTACGATAATCTTTCGCACATATTGTTCATTGAATCTCGAATGGTTTGTAATACTTCATGTGTATAGAATATGGTTATCCTTAAATGGGTATAATCCAAATCCCGCTAAATTACTTTCTTTCTTATTTTCAACAACAGTTGCGAGGTTAAAGCCAAAATTGGCAATTCAATTAAAGGACCTATAACTAATGACAATGCAACCAATGGTTCATAAGCAAATGCGGAAACTGCAATGGCCAATGAAATAGGTGAATTTCTTGCCATTGTTGTCAATGTGAGGCTTACCCTGTTTTGATAACTGAATTTAAAAAACCTGCTGACCAGCTGTGCCAGTAAAAAAGTAATGATAAAAAATATAATCACGGGAAATAGCAATTTGTAAATAACATCAGGATTTTCCAGTAGATTTCTTCCTTCTGAAGCAAACATTGCGACTACTGCCAATGATAAAAACAACACCTGGGATTTTACAAAAAAGCCGGTAAAAGACGTCCCTGAAGTATTGCTTCGGCTAACTATTTTTTTGGTAACTAATACTAATAAAAAAGGAATCAGGAGCACCAGAAGAATACTTTCAACCAGTGACCTGAATTCAACATTTCCTGATCTTCCAAAGAATAGTAACAAAAATATTGGAAGTAAAAGAATCTGCAATATCAGGTTGATTGGAAGAATAGAAGTAGATAGCGGCACATTTCCTTTTGCAACACCGGTAAACACCAGGTACCAATCTGTACAGGGAGTTACCATAAGCATCACAAACCCTATCTAGATGGCCAGCTCGTTATCCAGAAACAAGTATCCCAGCAAATAAGCAAACAGGGGAGTCCAGATAAAATTAATAACAAGGCTGCTAACTGAAAATTTGAGATTGAAGAAAGCACTTTTAAGCTCGCCGATGTTTATACTTAAGAATAAGCCGTAAAGCATTACCATAAGCAAGAGTACAATAAAGCTCGATGCATATCTCTCCAAAATAGCCAAATTCCCCAATAATAATCCCAGTACAACTGCCAATAAAATGACACCTGTTTGGTATTTATTGATTTTTTCCATTTACTCTTCTGTAACCAATTCTTGTGAGGACTTGTCTGCTTTTTGATTCAGATTCCTCCATTGGAAAAAAACTATAATACCAAGTACGAGGAGCTGCGCCAGGATAGACTGTAAATTCGGGTAAATCCCCAATAGTTCTATACGGGGAGCAAAATCTATGGGTGAAATGGGGATGTAACCTGCTTCCTGAAAGGCCATAATTCCTTTGCCTGTTAAAACAATTGCCAGGGCTGCTACCATATAGGAAGCCAATTTGAAGAATTTTCCTACAGGTAGTTCTTTAGTAAATTTCAGAAACACGATTGTTATAATGGCTATTATAATAACGGAAGTCAATAAGGCCCAGTTAATAGCAGAATTTGCGACATCGGGATTGCTCAGTTTCAGTGATGAAAGAAACAGAACCACTTCAAAAGCTTCCCTAAACACCACGATGAACGAGAAAATCAACAAACCTATCATATTTCCGGTTTCAGAAATGCGGTTTATTTTATTTTTTATGAAGTGTTTCCACTTCGATATCTCAGAATGGGAATGAAGCCAAATACCTGCAAAGAGCAATACCAGTACAGCCAGAATAGCTCCAACACCTTCCATCAATTCTCTTGACGCACCGCTTAAATTGATAAGTTTATCTACAAAAAACCAACTCACCACACCAGTTAGTACTGCGAAAATCCATCCGGAATGGACGGCTATCACTGCGCGTTTGATTTTCATAGGTCTTAGAACACGGAGAATAATGAGGATAATAAGCAACGCTTCCAAGGCCTCCCTGATAAGGATTGATAATGCAGCACCATATATAAATGCAAAGGAATAATCCTTTTCTGCTAAAACAGTTTTGGCAGAGGTTATTTTTTCTTTAAGGGCATTATAATAATTTTCCGCACCTATTTTGTTGTTGTTTTGAAGTGCTTTTCGGTAAGCAATCATATCCCGCTCAATACCCCTCACTAATGAAGGCGCAGATGCACCCAATATATTCTCCACCAGCTCAACGCCTTCAAGGTAGGATGTCAAGGCATATTTTTCGGCAATTTTATTATTGCCTTTTTGAAATTCCTGATATGAAAGATCAAGGTTGGTCATAGCAACATTTAGAGGTTCAGGCCTTTCAGGTTCATAATTCCGCACCTGGCCAACTGTTATATTGCTGAAAGATTTATTCAAAAAATGTTGCAATTCTTCATCGTTCCATTTGCTGATGCTGTCAAGATGCAAATTGGAAGGCAATGGAGCTCTTGAAATTTCTTCATTGTGCTTTAGTGACAGCACGTAAAAAGATAAGTCCCAAAGCTCTTCTTCTGTAAGACGGTTGTAAGAAGCCATCCCCGTGCCCTCAATCCCCAATTTGATGACATTGTAAGCCTGAAGTGGGGACAACTGGGCTTCGTGGAAATTGGTCGGTGCAGGATTTAAATTTCCGGCTAAAGCTCCGTTCCCATATCCTTTGCCTCCGTGGCAGGATACGCAATTATTCTGGTACAGGGTGGCTCCATTCTTTAACGAGGGATAACGATTAGGTGTAATTTTTAAAATTCCAAGATCGAGAATTTTGTTTTTGATATTTAAAGCAATTGTAGAAATCGCTTCTGGATTTTTTTTGTCCGCAACAGCTTGTTGCAATTCCCGCAGGGGTTCATCAAGCTTTTCAAACCTGGTATTATTAATTGTCGGCAATAGATCCTGCTGAAGTGCAATGGATTTTTTTGCAAACTCGCTCATTTCGGCGAATTCAAACTCATTGATTATTTCGCCATTCTCCACCGCTACTGGATAATCCTTGGAAATGTAATCCAGGAGAGTCACCAAAGTGCGCAAATCTGTGTCATTAGCCGTATTTTGCGAAAACGTATTTATTGAAATGAAAATGACAAAGAAGAAGAATACCCTATATTTATTCATACTAAATCTAAATAAGGGCAAATATACAGTTCTGTGATTTTATAAAAAAATTTATAATCACTAATACAGATTTTTTTTTTCGTTTAGCTCCAAAAGGATAATGGGATTCCTTTCGGTGCCTTAATCCGGTGGTACAAGATTTAATCCCTGGGGTTGTTAAAGAAAACTATCGGGTATTTCTTAATTTAAGTTATTGGTTATAGTATAAACAAACTTTAAAAAATTAACAGATGAAACATCCATGACAAGGGACTTGACACAAAGAAGAATGATTATTAACTTTGAGACAATTCCAAAGGGCGATTTTTACTGGAGGTTGAAATATCTTATTCAGGCCTTGAGCCATAGAAACCCCGAAGATGAAACTGCCCTCACACAGCTAAACACAAAGAAGTATTGCCTTGAGAAGGAACCTGAAATTTTCAAATTCTTAGCTGTATTTTTCTTACCAATTAGAGTTCCTGCTTTAGTGGGTAAGGGTACTTTTGTGATGGTTCCAGTTAGTAAAAATCCTACTTAATTGAAAAACTTCCGGATGGGAGTGTAATAATAGTTATTGTATTTGGAAGTTTTAGTTCCAATGCTCAGATTCAGAAAGTAGATCAGGAAGCGTTTGGAATGGACTGTGCCCCCTGTGCCTATGGTCTGGAACGCGGACTTAAAAATATGGAAGGTCTGGAAAGTGTAAAAGTGAGTCTTAATGACGGTAAAGCTTATTTAGATTTGGCAAAAAATAATGATTTGAGCCTTAGGCAGATCCAGGAAGAAGTGAATAAGAATGATTTTTCTGCTAAAAAAGCCGAAATTGTTATAAAAGGTACTCTCGTTGAACAGGATGGTAATTAAGCCAATTCAAACCGGGAAAGAAACTTTTACAATAGCTGAAGGAACTTCTACCAGCTTAAAACCCGGAATTGTAAAAGTGAAAGGAACAGTTCAGATGAAGAAGATGATAATTTGACTAATGAGTGGAAATTAAATATCATCCAGATTTATTAGCCACTAAAAACGTAGTAATAATGAACACTAATTAATGGCGGACTCCACATCGAGTCCGCCATATTTTTTTAAATTTTAGAAGTAGAATATTCTTTTCTGGTAACAATCTGATACACATAAAAGGAAAATATGTTTGGAAACTATAAAAACTAACGGATTACTAATCATTTACTTTATATGGCTATTTGTTATCATTTCTGAAAGTTAATTTAAATCATTAACCTAAATCTACCTGCCGGCTGGACAGGCTGGCTTTACTATTTCAGAGTTCAGTAAATCGATTATTAGTTATACGATACTCGGTAAATTACGCCATTGGTATCATCACTAACTAAAAGCGATCCATCGGGCAATTCTACCAAACCGGCTAACCTGGCGAATCGGGAAGTACCTTCCTCCATTAAAAAACCTTTTACAAAATCTTCAGCCTTTACAGGCTTCCCATTTTCGAAAGTTACTTTCATTATTTTGTGTCCGGAAGCTGGCCGTCTATTCCAGGATCCCCGAAAAGTTACCAGGGCAGTATTTTTATATTCCGAGGGAAACATTTTCCCTCTGTAAAACTTTAAATTCATTGGAGCGCTATGGGCTGTAAATAACATCTCCGGTTCTGTAGCTTTCTGCGCGTATTCTTTCCAGGTCATTTTTGGCGGTTCATCTGCCTTATTATATTTACCATCGTCGTAGATATACGGCCACCCATAATCAGCTCCCTCAGTGATACGATTTAATTCTTCTTTTTGTTCATCATCTCCCAGCCAGTCAATTCCGCTATCCATCCCAAAAAGTTCCCCCGTCTCAGGATGCCAGTCAAAACCAATGGTATTTCGCAGTCCCGATGCAAATATGGTTCTATTGCTCCCATCAGCATTAGTCCGTACTATAGTGGCATTTTCTTCCCGTGTTTCATCACAGGCGTTGCAGGTGCTTCCAATCGATATATATAGCATCCCATCTGGGCCAAAACCAATCGTGCGGTTGGGGTGCTGACCACCATCTGGTAGGTTCCCTATAATCTTTTCCAGTTCTCCAATAGTACCATCTTCTTTTAACTGTGCCCTGAAAACATCATTTACCGTAACAAGGTAAAACATATCTTCATGAAAAGCTACCCCATGCGCTCCTTCTTTAGTTACTACCGTTTGTTGATGGTCAGGTTTCCCGTCATCATTAGTATCCTTAAGCATCACTACGTCTCCCTCCCTTCGAGAAACATATATATTTCCCTGGGGGCTTACAGCCATCATTCTGGGTTCTCCCAGATTATCTGCGAATTTTTCTATTTTAAACCCCTGCGGTAATTGAAGTTGCGATATCCTCTCTTCGGTGGCCCCAACCATCTTAGGTTTATAAATATGTCCCGTAATATTTTCTGAAATAAGGCTATCCTTCTTTTGTGCCATGATTATACTCGTTGAAAGAAGGAGAAACAGTAAAGCTTTTTTCATAAGTGATTGATTTTCAAAATTTAAACTCATTAAAAATATAACATATGGTTTCGATGGATTGTTAATACATGGTTAAATGAAACTTATTTTTTTCATCATATAAGATTCTAATTGAGCTGTTCGACAGAGGAAAAAAAAATTTAAAACCAACTATATCCGCCTGTCCGGCTAGCAGTACCGTGGCGAAGCTATCGGGGAATTTTTAAGATTAAAAGTTTAAAAAAATTGAAACTAAACACCTGTTCGACGTTATCTTACCGTTCTAAAATAATAAAATCTGAGACCGGTAATAAATAATATTAGGGGGACAAACCCGGAGATAAAAACTAAAATTCTCCCCAGCATGCCTGCCATTTCTCCAATATGAATCGGATAAAATTGTGCTGCTATCTGTTCGCTAACCGGGTCGTCGTTAAAGGATGAGGAATAAATGGTATTACTATTATTATCTAATTTTAATTCCCTGGTTTTTCTTAGACCGGGGTTTATAAATCGGTTTTTGATATATCTAAATTGATACACTTCATTTCCATCTTGAGGAAAATAAATTGCCCGGAGTGCATATTGGTTGTCTGGAGTCTCCAATAAGTGCAGTATATCGATCCCGGTACCTGCTTCAATCTTTTTTTCAGGTTGTTTATTGCCTATAAAACCATCTATTAACTTCAAACCATCCTTATAGTAGCTGTTATAAGTAAAATATCCACCAGAAAAGGCCATTACAGCCAAAGGAAGGGAAAAAAATATTCCAAGTGACTTATGTACATCGTAGTTAAATCTTTTTCTATTTCGTTTCCATTTAATTTTAATTCCCTTTTTAAAATTTGATTTATACTTTTTCCACCATAGAAATAAACCGGAGGTAAGAAGAAACAAGAAAAATATAATAGCACTACTACCTACAATGTATTTGCCAATCTTAGGAATTCCAAGGCTTCGATGGATCTTCAACAAATCTTCAAACAATTTTATGGAAGCTGATTTTTTTCCTAAAGGTACTCCCGTCTCCGGGTGATAATAAAGGGTTTGACCATTCTTATAAATAATGGAAACCGTCTCCTGCTCTCGATAAGGTAGGAATATCTTTGCTATAGTATCTTTCTGACTCCTATAAAGTTCTGAGGAAGTTTTTAATAATGTCTTTTCCGAAAGAGTATTAGTAGATTCCCTTTGTAGTAAGCGTTGATTTAAGGCCGACGTTATTTCCGGCTGCCATACATACATGGAACCAGTAAGACCTGAAATGGATGCCAAAACCCCACATGTTATTCCTAAAAAAAGATGTACTTTCTTAACTATGTTTGAAAATGCTTTCAAGCAATAAATTTTAGTGTAAAATGGTAGTCGTTACTTCTGAATATCAATTCTTAATAACGACTACCACCCCTTTTAAAAATTATAAGTTACACCAAGACGGGCATTCGCTCCCTCCCCAGCTGTAGTAAAAGACCTTAATGGCGCCGCCCATTGAGATCTTGCCGGTAAATAATACTCATTAAGAAGGTTATTGATACCCAAGAAAACATCAATATTACTCTTAATTTGGTAGGTGGCCGTTAGATTTACCAGGGTATATCCATTTACAGGAAATTCCGTATGCCTAAAAGCATAATTTCCTTCCCCATCCTGAAAAGGAGAAAACCTGTTTCGATCTCCTAAACTCATAACATTCAATGAAGTATTAAACTGTTCTGTTGGCTTCCAGGTAACATAAGCCGTTAATTTTGGAGCAGAAATGACATCACCACCAACATAACTTAAATTATTTTCATCATCGTTTGGGTTTTTAAGCCCTTCCACATACGAATAAGAAGTCCCAATAAGTAGTTTATTGCTTGGGAGAGCATAATCTATTGCTACCTCTCCACCGAATATTTTCTGAGGTTGTTCAGAAGGTATAAACGAGTTTAGTTCATCACTAAATACAACACCAGTACCTAAATTAGAGGTACTGTAGTATCCTACAGCCTCTAAACGAAAATTATTAAATTTTGAAATAAACCCGAATTCATAGTTATTGGTAACTGCGGGCTCCAGTTGAATGTTGTCTATACTTTCAGCTCTTGCAGATCTTAAAATAGAACCTAAATCAGCTATGGAGAAACCCTGGGAATAACTAATGTAGGGAATGAATTCCTGATGTTCAATATACCGGACTCCCATATTAAATGCCAGATTATCGAACGCCAACTCTCCGCCCTGAACGGAGACCGAAGGATTAAAGTTACCATCTCCTTTAGGTGAATAGGGAAGTGTATTATAATTGGCAATATCCATTTTTAAATCATCGTATCGTAATCCAGCTTTAAAGGCCCATTTTTTATCTAGTTTTAAAGTGGTTTGTAAATACGGTGCTACGCTCATCAGTTCGATATTCGGCACCCAAAGCCTTCCATCTAACAGCCCCTGATTAGTCTTATCCCTTAAAAGATCCAGTCCATAGATCAGAGATATATTCATATCGCCATACAAATTGAACTGAGTATTAAAATTAGGTCTTAAGCCATACTTTTCTGAATTGATCACGGATTGCCCTCCGTCTTCGAATTTATCAGAATAAAAGAAAATACTTTTGGCTTTGGAATAATATAGATCGGTTTCAAAATCTGTGGTACCGGAGAAAATATTATTTAAATTGTATTTTAACCTCCCATTTATCAATTCGGAACCAGTTGGTTCCTGTCCAGGAATTGATCCTTCGATACCATAACCCGGTTCTAAAGAGTAATCCCCTTGGTCATTAAACACCTGAATATTTGCAAAAACCGGAATAAAAGGAGAATCCTGAAGTGATTTATAAAGATTCCCGTTAATGGTTATTTTTTGATTAGAAGAAAGGAGATATTCCAGTTTTCCATACGTGCTGTAAATATCGGTATTATCTAATCCATAAGTAGGAAGTAAGGGAATCCCTTCAGCATCGTATTTATTCCCGGTATGTTCTATACTTCCGCTTATATAGTAACTAAACTTATTAAATTGTCCGGAAAAGGATTGATATACCCCATATCCCAAGGCATCTTGGCTATTGGAAAGTTGGGAGGTTCCCCAAATATCAGTAGTGCCGCTCAATTTTTCTGAAGTGGTTGGATTTTTGGTGATATAATTGATAAAGCCTCCACTACCACCATTTCCAAATATTGAAGTAGCTCCTTTGATTACTTCAACTCTGCTTATATCGTTAGGATTAATACTTTTAATTCCCAATTGTCCATTACGTAGCGGGGTGGATTGAGGGATTCCATCTACCATAACGAGTAATGACCTACCTCTTAATGTTTGTCCCCAATTGGAAAATGTTCCTGTGCTTACAGCAAGACCGGGCACTGTATATGCTAGAATCTCGTTAATATTGGAGGAGATTTTAGTAAATTCCCGCAGCTTTTCTGAGTTCACCACAGTAACAGAAGCTGGAATTTCTGAAAGATATTCCGGGTTCCTGCTTGCAGAAATCACCACTTCATCCAAACTTCCATACGTATCCTGAAGGTTCACACTATAGGTTGTTAAGGAATCTCGTCCAATTTCTATAATTTGCTCTATAGTTTGATAACCCAACATTTTGACCGTTACCTTCCAGTTTCCAGGGGGAACCTCCTGGAGTTTATAAAACCCGTCAAAATTTGTAGTAGTTCCTTTTTGTAATTCCTCGATATAAATAGAGGCACCGGCAATAGGTTCATTTGTTTCATTTTTTATTTCCCCTTTTAATCCTGATTGGGAGAAAGCAGAGAGGCTTAAGGCCATTAAGGCGAGAAAAGTAATGTGTTTCATTATTCTTATTTAGATTTATTAAAAATAAATGCAAATATAGAAGCCTCTTTTAATTACACCAAGAAAATTTGATTTTTTTCAATGGAGTGGAGTGGAGTGATCACAGCCCTCTTGAAGATAATTGGTAGATTATTTTTTGATTTAATATAATGATTAAAAGCAATTTTTTACTCAAAAAGGATTGGCATAAAAAATATGATATTGGGAAACAACTAAAGTTACCATTCTATCCCTTTCTCAGTTTTTAATCGTTTCATTATGAAATGCTAAAATCCTATTATTTAACAATACCTGTTATCTGCGATGGATTTGTGGGCGGATGTATTTTTAATTATGATTTACAAATAGAGCAATTGGATTCTCCAATTAATTTGCCATCTTTATCAAACTCGTATTTACAACATTCATTGAATTTTTGTTTTAAAATATCTTTAGCTCTTCGTGTTCTAGCCTTGACATTTGTAAGACTTATTTCTAAGATTTCAGCCGCTTCCTTTTGTTTTAGTCCTTTGATATAAATCAATTCAATTATCTTTTTATAAATATCTGGTAGTTCATATACGAATTTATCAAAACAGCATATTGACTGATATTTTTCTAAAGCAGTTTCATTCTGTAAATTAACACTCGGTAAATAAACAGATTCTTTATTGAAGTAGTTTGCTATCTCGTTTCGAGCAATTTGAAAAATCCAGGCTCTTACTTTTTCATCATTCTCAAGTTGATGTAATTTTTTATGGATTTTTAAAAATGTATTTTGAAAAATATCATTTGTAGCACTTTCATTTTTTACTTTTTTGAGAATAAAGAAGAATAACTCTTCATTGAAATTGTGCCAAACTTTTTGAGTCTCCATAGTTCAAAAATAAATAAAGGTTAGCTTTTAAACCAACCTTTATTCAATTCAGCAACAATCGCATTTACCACATTCACATTTTGTACAAGGGCAATTGTTATCTAAACAATTTATGCAATTACATTTAGTGCAATCACAATTAGTACATTTACAATCATTCATACTTATAAATTTTATTGTTTACTACGGAGACCTTTAATTTTCTAAAAAGATACATTTAAATTGAATTTTCTTTTAAAATATGGCTGCAGACTCATGTTAAGCATTTTATTGACTAAGCTTTGCGCCTGGAACATTTTCTCCAACTTCTCTAAAAAACTGAGAAATTTTAAGCCTTCTGCTTCGTAATATTGTAATTATCCGAAAGATAAACTAATCATGCTACCCCGAGCAGCCCACTCCATTAGTTAAAAAAGCATATCATTCTTAAAAATAGGTGCTAAAACCTAGGTACCAGGTGGCCGTTTTTGTGGCTGGATTATTTAAAATGTCATTCTGCCACTGATAACGATAATTCAACCTTAAAACCGTTGCAGGTGACGGTCTAAAACTTATGGAAGGAGTAACCGCAATTAAATCATCCCCTATATTTGTATTAGTTTGAGTGAAGTTACCAATATTAAAATCAACATAATCTGTCCGAGCGGAGACGTTTAAGGATGCATTTTCCCAACCGAACATTTTCTTTTGCAACACTGGTTGAACTACATCCAGAAAAAATCCTGCTTGTTTATTTCCAAACTGTTGCGTAAATGTTTTTGGCACATCCACCCACACATAAGCGCCTTCTCCAACAATATAAGTGCCGGTTGATTCAATAGTAGTGCTAAGATCAATAGCGAAGACATCCACCCTCCTATTCTTTTCATCTATCTGTAGTCCATCTTCCATTACACGATTGTATGTACCGCCCATATAAGAAAAACCAACCTCACCTATATTTCTATTTCCTATAGCGAGTTTTGTAGTAATTAAAGGGTCACCGCTGAAATTTTCTTCAAAACGCTCTTCATTTTCTTTAACGGATGAAAGAGAGGTTCGATCTTTTGAATTATTAATTATACTATTGTCAAATCCATTTGAGAGGTATGCTTCATATCCGATAATCCAATCTCCAGTATTTGTTTTACCATACATTCCAAAACCTGCATTAGAAAAAGTGGCGGGTAGTAATTTTACTGCCACATCAGGTCTTTCTACAAACTCCCATTTAGGACCATCGTGATTTTGATTAAAAGCACCGATTGGATTCAAGATTATTCCACCTCGTAAATTGAGAAGAGGATCAAAGGAGATATCCATAGCAGCAAATTCTATGGCAATCTCTTTACCTCCCTCTTCAAACTCTACTTCCGTTAAAAATTTAATTCTTTTGTTAATTGAGGCAGACAGAAATAATGTTAAACGTCGTGCTTGAAAAGATAATCCTTCTGTCAATCCATCTTCCACTGCATATATCGAATTGGCTTCAAGATATCCCCCAATAGATACCGGAGCTTTATTTATTGTTAGAGCTGGTCGATTGTATACCGCATCCATGTTAAGTTGAGTATCTGTTGTATCTGACTTCGTTCTTTTAAGTATATCATCCTCGTTTTGGGCTATTAAATTTCCACTGAGGGTGAACAATATTAAGGTAATGATCAAATAATTAGGAGAATAAAATATAGATGTTTTCATCGTCTGTTTTCGTTGGAAATGTTTTTAGTTTTTGTTCAGCAGGTCCTTGTAATACGGTTCCTTCATTGGAAAATTGGCTTCCATGGCAAGGACAACTATAGATACCCCCACCAACATTAAGCTCGCACCCTCGATGAGTGCATTTTAGTAAGGAAGCTATATAGTCTTCACCAACTTTATATAGACAAATAGGGAATCTGTATTTGTTATTTTGTATAAGGACAAACTCTCTTTTAGACACCTTGTTATTTTTTTCAAGAATAAACTCATGCTTCGCTATGGTTAACTTATCTACCTCTTCCTTTGCTGTAGCATAGTAAATTCCACTGCATGAATGTAAAAAACCTAAACTTGGTATTGTTATAGCAACAGAGGAAAGGGTTTGGATAAATTTTTTTCTTTTCATCATAATGAATTTATAAATTCAAGTAGTTGCTTTTTTTCCTGATTCGATAGGGCATTGAACTCATCCCTTGAATTTTTGGCTTCACCGCCATGCATCAAAATGGCTTCCTCAATACTTCTTGCCCTGCCATCATGTAAAAGAAACAAACCTCCTCCTTGTGAGTTTTCAGAAAGGCCAATTCCCCATAGCGGAGGGGTTCTCCATTCGGATGTTTCAGCAAAACCTTCGGTATATCCATCGTCCAGACCAGGACCCATATCATGAAGTAGTAAATCTGTATAGGGATGAAATCCTTTATTAGATAGTGCTTCGATAGGCGAATATCCCGTTTTCATGCTTGGGGTATGGCAGGCAGCACATTGAATTCGGGAAAAAATTTGTTTGCCAGATACAACATCAGGATCATTTTGATTTCGAGGTATCGGAGCTTTTAAGGTTTTTAAATAAAAAACCACCTCGTTAACTACCTGAGTACTGATTTCCGGGTCCTCTTCCAGCCCGCTATAAGGATCTATAGGTTCAAATAATGATGTAATACCTATATCTTGATTATACGCACCTACTGTTTGATGCAATAAGTCATAACTAATTGCCTTTTTACCAAACCTAAAAATATATTTACCTCCACGTGAAATACTATTTGGCCGAATTTGAACATATTCAGGAGGATATGCGAAATGAGCTCTACCACTTATTCCGTCGCCATTCTCATCATAAGGATCGGCTAGAGAAAGTATACTTTCATCTGGAACAGCATCCAAAAAACCTAATCCTGTGACCGCAGGCGCAACCAAGGTTGTGAAGGGTGCTCCTGGAGGTAGCTTTTCAGGCTGAAACCCCTGAATTGCTTTATTCTGTAATTGATTTTTACCATCCCCAAAGTCTGCAAAAGGATTTCCTAAAGTATCACTTTGACCGAATCTTATAAATTGATTAAACGGGTGACCTTTACCATCCCCAGAATGACAACTAACACAGCTAGTACCTACGAAAACGGGGCCGAGTCCAGTTTCTGCGGTAAATACTTCATCATTGAACGCTATATCCCCATTCAAGAACTGAATCTGCTCTTCAACTGATAATCCTTCTACAGGGCCATCAAGAAGTTCATTTTCCTTTGGAGGAACAGGACCATATTCATCAGCTAATTTTTCACAGGATGTAAAAAAAGCGATAAAAATAATTAGACTTAACCATTCTATTTTCATTACCTAAAATATTATTTAGACAAATCTAAAATTTATTTTTTAATAATCTAAATATTGAAAGTTATTATCTTAAGAATATATTTTTAAAGTTGTAGGAATATATAGTATTAAGCTTCTTAAAAGATTTACCAACGGCGAAAACCTCGTTTGTACGTTTAAAGTTTCTAACTTGGAAGCTTTGTATTTACTCCTATGAGACAGCCTACCTATTAGGAGTATTATGAAGGTTCTCAATAATATGAGTATAATTCTGGTCGCCCCTCCTTTAGAAGTACTTGAATTGAAATACCAGAGAACTCCCGATTCCTTATATTACAGGGAATCGGTTTTTAATTGAAGTATTTTGTTTACAAAAGGTCAATTTTCTACGCCTCTTAAAACTTCAACTTTTAAAAAGAAAAATAATGAATTCCATAGAATCATTAGATTAAGAAAAAGTTGGTAGGTAAACATTTTTAAATAATCAGGGCTTATGAATAAAGTCTTTTAAGACAAAAAAATACAATAAAAATGATGCAATGACCAAAAGGATTAATGAAAAAATTCCAAAAAGCTTTTCTTTTTTAGTTATTTTATTCCGGGAAGATTTTTGACCCTTCTTCTTTCTTCTATTTCTCCTATATTTTGACATTTTTCTTCTACACTTTCTTTTGGGTAAATTGCAAACTTATCGCTTTAAAAAGGGTTTATTCCCTCTAATTAGATAAAAATTCATTGTACTGTAGTCTTACAATTGCCTTAATTTAGGGCACCTAGGATACCATAGGAATATTTCACAAATAATTCTGTGGTCTTACTGAAGGTATGAAGCTCAGGAATTCAGTTAATTTCTAAAAAATAGTGACTTCATAAACTTAAAAATGCAGATTTGTTTTCAATCCTACTATCATTTTAAAATAAGTACAGGAACTTCTGATTTGAAAATCATTTTCCGTCTCAGCCCCAGTTCAGTTAGTTTTTCTATAAAGGCATGTTTCCTGTAAAGTAGCGCCAAAATATCTATGGCATTATCTTTCAAAAAACCGGTTATTTTATCTTCAGTTTTCCCTTCGGAAAAAAGGTGAACAGAAATATTCTGTAGATTAAAAAACTCCTCATAATAGTTTTTTATCTCCTGTTCTTTAATAACTTCATCTTTACTTTTAGCAAAATGAAATATAAAAAGGCGCGCGTTAAATGCCTTTAATAGATCAGCCAGAACCTTTAGTTCCCTATCAGGTTTCAGATTATCTGAATCCAGCGCCAGACAAATTCTTTTTAAACCAAAAGTTTCTAAATCTTCAGGTACAACCAGCACAGGGCAGGGTACATCCTTGCTCACTTTTTCACTGGTAGTTCCTGCAAGGTAACCTTCTACCTCACCTGCACCTTCTGTCCCCATAATTATCAAACCTGCTTTTTCTTCTGTTGCTAATTGATAAATTATATCTGAAGGTCTTCCTGGGGCTACCATACTCTTATATTTTATTGTCGCCAGACGTGGAAAATTTTCGAGAAATTCCAGCATTTTTTCTTTGTACAATTTCTGATAAGAACTAAAGTTGTCGGGAACCGGATAAACTATAGCCCCGTATCCGGCATATTGATAACCTTCAGAATAGGCATGAACAAAGATAATTTCTGAATTTAAAGATTCGGCCACCTTTATGGCATACTCAACTCCAATTTTGGAACTTTGACTAAAATCAATCGGAACTATTATTTTCATGGTTTTTTAATTTTAATTATACATTCAGTTTTTCAATTAATTGTTTAAATAAAAGCTTTATTGTTTAATCCACTTTTTGGCAATCTCCTTTTCCTCTAAGTCAAAATATTTTACTTCAGCATTGGTAAAAGGTTTCATGAACTTTGTAATCCAGTCCTGCCATTTTTTATCACCTACCATGGCGATTTTTTCATAATCTTTTGCGTGGGCAGTATCCATTTTTAGATCTTCCCACAGGCCTGGAAAATCCCAGCCGGTAAAATTCTCCATTTCAAAATACCAGCGTACGTTTAATCCTTTGTCCAAAATAGCATGAATAATGGGATGTACCTTCTCAATATCCATTTCGGATAAATCTCCCGATGCTCTGGTTGCAATAATATTATCTCCTGAAATCTCTATAATTTGTAACATATCTATTTTTATTAATTATTAACCGCCTAAATCGTAAAACCATTCTTCAGCTTTCATAATTCCTTCTTTTATGGCATTTCCCTTAGTATAATTCTTTTCTATAACCAGACTTTTAGCAATTTCCAGGGCTTTTTGCTTCACTGCAGGATGGAGGCCATCCAAACTGGTTTTAAATTCTTCAAAGGTCCATTCCATAGCTTCATTTTAATGGTTGAACAGTTCTTTTTCTTTTTCGGGATCCATCTCATTCTTTGACTTTTTGTCCAAAAAATAATCCAGCACGATGCCCACTATAATTGCTCCCACAAAAGCAACATACACCTGCCAGTTAAACTGAACTACCAGAGACAGGCTAATAATTATGGCCAAAATGGGTAGGATAGGTACTTTCCCTATGGAAAGGGGAACTTTAAAAGGTCTTTCTTTGTCAGGTGCTTTATAACGCAAAACGATGAGTGCAATATTCACAGCTACAAAAACGAGTAACGCCCCTAAAGAGGACATTCCTGCGACAATTTTAATATCTCCCAATAACAAAAATGCCGCTACCGCAGCCATAACCACCAGTGTAGTTACCCAGGGTACTTTCTGTGCATTGGTCTTGGTCATAAATTTTGGAAGCTCGCCCACGCTTGCCATACCGAAAAGCAACCTGCTAATGGAAATAATGCCACTAAAAGCCGCATTAGCCGTAGCAAAAAGTGCCGCAACTGCCAGGGCTACGGGCAACCAGGAATTTAAATTTGAAGCGGCCAGCGACAATGGGGAATTTACCTTTGCTATTTCTGCGGGGTCACTTATATTGAGTACCGTAAAAGATATTAGTAGGTATATAATTGTGGTAAACACCATTGTCAATAAAAATGCCCTCGGAATCGTCTTGCCCGGATTTTTTACCTCGGAACCCAATGCTGCCATATGCTCAAAGCCGGTATAAACAAAAAATAAGGTAGCAGTCGCTGCCAGGGTGCCGGAAAAGGACTCCACTTTAAAAAATTCTGATTTTGGTGGTCCTGTTTCCAAAAGTCCGACCGCAATAAGAATAAACAATCCCAATAGCTGAATACTGACCATAATGATATTGGCGGTAGATGATTTTTTGATGCCCGTAATGCTTATAAATGCAAGAATCAGTAGCACAGCATAGCTAACCAGTAAGGAAGGGATGTTAAAAAACGTATTGAAATACCCTGAAAAAGCAAGTAGCACCGCGGCGATGGTGGCCGAACTGTGAAATGCAATCGTCCAACCTGTTAGAAAAGATGGAATGTCGATTTTTGGAAAAGCTTTCCGTACAAAAATGAATTCTGCACCGGCATTAGGATAGGTAGAGGACAGCTCTGCATACGACATTGCCGAGACACTGGCCGCAATGGCGGCAAAAATAAAACTCAACCAAAGGTCTGTTCCCGCCTGTCCAGCGGCTGCACCAATTACAGTATATATTCCAGCACCAACAATGGTACCTACACCATAAAAAGTAAGGCGAAGAGTACCCAGAGATTTTTTTAATTCTGCCATAATACTATTAGTAATATATTATCCATTTCTATCTAAATTCCTTTTTTCCATCTCTGCCTTTACGATGCCACGCTCAATAGCCTCTTCTTTTGAACAATTTTTGTTCAAATAGAAATCCCTTGCATATTTTAATGCTACTGCTCTAATATTTTCATCCAGCACATTAAGCCTCTCCTGGTAATCCTTAAATAAATCCTCCTTCATTTTTTAAAATAGTTTTAGAACAAAAAACACCATAGTTAAAAGATATACAATATACGCTGCATCGAAAACGAATATCTGCCATCTGCTGAACCCGTGAAGTTCCTTGCTTTGATGGACAAATACTGAATATAAAAGCGGCATCAGTCCTACAAAAGCCAGGTTGACCCAAAACAACTGGAAATCTTCGATTGGGGTCGTTACCAGTGCCAGGGGGAAAAATGCCACTGTCATGGTAACGGCATTATCTGCAATCACACTGGTGGTACCCGCAGTCACTTCACCTCCCTTTACCACACTCCATGTTTTGAATATTTCAGGGGCGGTAGTCATAATTCCGGTGATAAACAACCCTCCAACAATTTCGGAAATATTCAGTGCCGAAACAATATTTTCGGTAGCTTTTACAATAAAAAAAGCCCCCACGGCTATGGCCAGGGCCCCTGCAACCGAAAGCCATATTTTCTTTTTATCCCATTCTACCTTCTGACCCTTTTCCCTGCCTTTTATAATGGCATGCGTTAAAAAAGCCGCATAGGCAGCCAGCATGATCCACCCATCAATGGGTTGTAATCCACGCCAGGCTTTGGGAAGCGTTAATATAGCCACCAACCCGATAATTACCAGATAGGGGATAGATAATACCGAGACGGAACGTTTGTTCAGGGCCAGCAGGTTGGCATCCAAATGTTTTTGATGCTCCTTATTGTTTTTAAACTTTCTTCTGGAAGCAAAGTATGCAATGGTTACCATGAGCGGAATGGAAATGATATTGGAACCAAGCAAATTCCCCAACCCGATATCAGATACCCCACGGGCGGCGCTCGTAATATTTATCGCCACTTCAGGGCTCGCTGTTACAATAGCCAGGAAAGCTGCCCCTGCAGAAGCAGTAAGCCCCCATTGTTTGCGCAGCATCTTTAAAGGGGTAAGGAGTTGATCAGCACCCCAATGGGCAGCCCAAGCTGCCAATCCCAATACTACTACCCAAAGCCAAGCGTTCATAACTAATCGATTTTTATAATTGTCCTGTTACTTTCAGTATATTTCAACTTTTTCTTATCCGATATTTTCTGGTCTTTTTTTTGTTGGCTTTGAAAGATCAGGAGTAAAATCACTCCCGTGCTAATCCAAACATCTGCGGTATTGAATACAGGGTCGAAAAAAGTAAATTCATTACCTCCCCATAATGGCAGCCATTCCGGAAGCCTTGTATCAATAATAGGGAAGTACCACATATCCACCACATTGCCATTTAAAAATCCGGCATAACCACCGCCTGAGGAGAATATTTCTGCAATATTGCGAAGTGCGGGATCACTTTTTTCAAAAATCAGTCCGTAAAATGCACCGTCAATCAAATTGCCCAATGCACCTGCGTATATAAATGCGGCACAGATTATAAAGACTTTTGCATATCCTTCACGTATCATCTTTTTGATATAAAAGGTCCCCCAAATAACGGCTACGAAGCGAAATAGTATTAAAACAAATTTGGCCAGATAACCTTCGCCAAATTTAAAGCCCCAGGCCATGCCGGCATTCTCCAAAAAATGTAAGCGAAACCAATCCAGGCCAAACACAAAATATTCCTCGCCATAATAAAAATGGGTCTTCACATAAATCTTTATGGCCTGGTCTATTACCAACAACAGTAAAATTAATAATGCTACACTACTTTTATTCATAATTTCCTTATTCTTGCCCAACGTCTTGTGCAACATATATTTGCATTATTTAGATAATTTTAAAATTCTTATGGCGCCCCGCATTACAAACGTGAAAACGATGCCGCCAATTACCAAATCGGGCCATTTGCTATCCAGAAAATAGACCAGCACCCCGGCCAGTATCACCCCGCCGTTTACGATGATATCATTGGACGTAAAAATAGCACTGGCCTGCATATGCGCCTCCTTACTTTTGGCCTTATTTATCAACCAGAGCGAAATAAGGTTCCCCAGTAAGGCTAAAATGGAAACTATGATCATCCATTCGAACATTGGTGTTTCACTACTTGTAAAAAACCTTCTTAATACCTCTGCAAAACCAAGTGTTGCCAATGCAATTTGAAAGTAGCCGCTGAATTTTGCCACCTTCTTTTTTCTGGAAATGGCACCACCTACTGCAAATAAACTTAGCGCATATACTATCGAATCTGCCAGCATATCCAAAGAATCTGCAATTAGGCCCATAGAAGAAGAAATCCACCCCGTGGTCATTTCGATAATGAAAAAGCCGAAATTTATCCCCAGGACCCACCAAAGGATTGTTTTCTGTTTGGATTGGTCTTCTATTACGGGAGGCTCGGCTTCTTCGGTCCCCATAAATTTATCACCTAATTTTAATTCTGAAATCGAGGCTTTGATTTCCTCATTCCCTTCAAGGTGATATACTTCAAGTTTTCGATTGGGTATATCAAAATCCAAATATTTCACTTGAGCATAAGATTCCAATTTCATCCGGATCATCTGTTCTTCTGAAGGACAGTCCATTTGACTTACTATAAAAGTACTTTTGTTCATTTCTCCCATATCACTTAACTATATTTTTCCTTCCTTTATTGGAAGTTAATAAGAGAATTACCGCACCGCCAATAGCTGCAAGTAATGAAGCTATCAAAATGCTTATTTTCGAAATTTTAATCAATTCCTGATCATTAAATGCGAGATTGGTAATAAAAAGGGACATGGTAAAGCCAATTCCCGCGATCATACCAATTCCAATTATATGTTTCCAGTTTAGTGTAATATGTAATTCGGAAACTCCAAGTTTTTGCCCGATCAATGTAAAAATACCAATCCCTGTTACTTTCCCAATAGCTAATCCCAAAAGGATCCCCAGCCCTAAAGAACCGGAAACAACCTCAATTAAATTTACATCGAGCTTTACTCCCGCATTCGCGACTGCAAAAATTGGAATGATAAAGAAAGCATTGAAATCAACAAGGGAATTTTCCAGTTTGAGCAAAGGAGGCCTTGAATTCTCAGTATCTGTTTTAATAGCTTTTAAAATTATTTGTTGTTTTTTATCCTGAAGAGGATTTAATTTTTCCAGCTCTGTTTTCTCAAGATTAGTAACGTTTGTGGCGGTCCTTTCTTTTAATATTTTACTGTCTAATTTGGGCACTATTGGAATGGTAATGGCAAAAAGTACTCCCGCAATAGTTGGATGGATCCCCGAATTAAGGAAGCAATACCATAAGATGATCCCAATAATAATATACCAAATCAAATTTTTGATCCCAGTCCAATTCATTAATAATAATAACCCAAATGCCCCCATGCCCGATCCAAGGTATATCCAGCTCAACTCGTTGCTATAAAACAATGCTATCACCAATATGGCACCTATATCGTCAGCAATAGCGAGGGCTATTAAAAATGTTTTTAACTGCCTGGGGACATTTTTTCCCAGTAGGCCAATAATCCCTAGTGAATATGCGATATCGGTAGCCATAGGGATGCCCCAACCCTTTATATTTTCAGTGCCTAAATTTAGGCTAATAAAAATGAGGGCCGGAACTGCCATGCCACCTAAAGCTGCCAACAATGGGGCTGAGGCTTTTTTAATTGAAGATAATTCCCCCACCATAACCTCCCTCTTCAATTCAAGGCCGGCAACCAAAAAGAAAATTGCCATTAGGCCATCATTGATCCATTCTTCAATTGTTAGCCCAAAACTAAGATGCTCGGAAAATTCAAAAAGCAATTCATCGCCAAGAAAATGATGATAGGCACCTGCCCACTTTGAATTAGCTAAAAGAAGGGCAACTATAGTAGCAATTATTAAAAAAATCCCCCCAGCTGTTTCCCTGTCGAGGAACTTTGTTGCCGTTTCCCTGATATACCCAATAGTGGATTGATTTCGAACTGATTGCCCCATTTTATCTTATCTGTTTTTTGAGTTCATTACTTAAACCTTAATATTTCAAAAAGCTCAGTAGCGTCTTAATTTTTAAGAACTTACTGTTAGGTCAACTTTAAATATGCAACGCCCTGTCTTCGGTAGCTGCCAGACAGGCCTCCTTAAAGGTCTCGGAAAATGTGGGGTGACCGTGTGACATTCTTGCAATATCCTCGGCAGCCGCCCTAAATTCCATCGCTACCACCGCTTCGGTATAACTGTCTGCTATGCGAGGGCCTATCATATGCACGCCCAATATCTCATCGGTTTCCTTATCTGCGATTACCTTGATAAAACCATCCGTATCCATACTTATCTTCGCCCGTGCGTTTGCCTTATAGGGAAAAGAGCCCGTTTTTATACTTCTATTGGTCTTCTTCAGTTCTTCTTCCGTCAAGCCTACACCGGCGACCTCAGGCTGGGTGTACACGATATTTGGGATAAGGGAATAATTGATATGTGGCTTTTGACCTGCTATGCTTTCGGCTACAAAAACGCCTTCTTCACTGGCTTTATGGGCAAGCATTGCCCCCCGGATTACATCCCCAATGGCATACACACCCTTGACATTGGTTTCAAGGTTTTTATCTACCGTTATCTGTCCTTTCTCATTGGTTTCCACTCCTATATTTTCAAGCCCTAAACTGGCGGTGTATGGTTTTCGGCCAATGGCCATAAGACAGTAATCGCCATCTAAACTCATTTCTTCTTTATCGGAAAGATTTTCCGCTTTCAATTCTACTTTATCCTCAGTTGCCGTTGCGTTTGTCACCTTATGTTCCAAATAAAAATCAATTCCCTGTTTTCTAAGGGAACGGTGCAATTGATGTCCCAGTGCGCCGTCCATAGTGGCGATAAGGCTATCAAAATATTCTACTATGGAAACCTTTGAACCCAGGCGGGCGAATACGGAACCTATCTCAACACCGATAACGCCACCCCCAACGACCATTAAGTGCTTGGGGATTTCCTGTAGGGCAAGGGCTTCGGTGGAAGAGATGATACGCTTTTTGTCTATTTTAATATTGGGCAGTGAAGCGGGTTTGGACCCTGTGGCAATGATGATTTTATCGGTTGTTATGGTTTCCGTTTTGTCCCCGCCCTTAATCTCAATCGTGTTTTTGTCCTTGATGGTGCCGTGGCCTTGATAGACGGCAACCTTGTTCTTTTTCATCAGATAATCAACACCATTGATGATTTCCTGTACCACATCCTGAACCCTTTGGTTCATTTTCAGGATATCGACATTGGCCTCTTTAACATCAATCCCAAAATTTTCGAATTGATGCTTGAGTTTGTAATAATGCTCAGAGGCTTCCAACCAGGCTTTTGACGGGATACAGCCCACGTTAAGGCAGGTGCCGCCAAGCGTGTTGTACCTTTCAATAATGGCTACTTTTAATCCTAATTGGGCGCAACGGATCGCACTTACATACCCGCCCGGGCCAGATCCTATTATAGTTACATCAAATTTTTCCATATTCACATTTTTTTAAGTTAGTTACGGTGGAAAAAACCTTAAGCTTGACCATTGGGGGCTGGGATTCAGGCTTAAGGCACTCCCACCTATTATTTTTTACTACAGTTTTTACATATCCCTTTTAAAACTAGGTTCACATCGTTCACCTCATACTGGTTTGGCAAACTCTCTTCCGATATTTTATTTGGTAAACAGATTGTTTTCTTACAATTGGTACAATGAAAGTGCATATGTAAATCTGTACTGTGTTTACCTTTGGCGTTTTCATCGGAAATCGCATATTTTGCAAAAGCAGTTCCATCGTCAATTTGGTGCACCATGCTTTTTTTCTCAAAGAGCTTTATCGCCCTGTAGAAAGTGGTCTTATTGGCTGTTTTGATATTTTTATTGATAAAGACTTTTTGCATTTCATTTAAACTTACTGCATAAGTTTTCCTTTTGAGGTATTTGTAAATTTTCAACCTCATTTCAGTGGGACGTATCCCTTTTGACGATAATTTTTTTTCCGTTTTTGTCATTTTATATTCTTTCGAAAAACAGTCTAAGTCCGGATCTAATCTTTTTTATAAGCCAAAAGCCTTAACGCATTAAAAACCACCAGAAGCGTCGAACCTTCATGGATTACTACCGCCACTCCAATATTTGCCAAGCCGAATATGGTTGAAGGTATAAGCAGGGCCACAATACCAAGGCTAACCCAAAGGTTTTGCCTGATAATCGCCTTTGCCTTCCTGCTTAAACCTATGGCAAAGGGCAGGGTTTCCAACTTATCGGCCATTAGCGCAATATCCGCCGTTTCCAGGGCTACATCACTTCCCGCAGCACCCATAGCTATTCCTACAGTGCTGTTTGCCATGGCAGGGGCATCATTAACGCCATCGCCCACCATTGCCACCTTGGATTCCTTTTCTTTTAATTCTTTTATAGCATCCACTTTTTCTTCCGGTAATAAACTACCCCAGGCATCGGTCAATCCTATTTCTTCTGCTACTGCGTCTGCTACCTTCTGGTTATCACCAGTAAGCATGATCATTCGTTTAATTCCTATTTCTTTTAATTTTTTAAGGGTTCCCTTGGCGGCTTCACGAGGGGTATCCATTAATGCAATGATGCCTATATATTCTTCATTTTTTCGTATAAGCATTGTTGTATTTCCACCACCTTCAAGACCACGCACTTTCGTAGCTATTTTTTCGGAAGGTGTACTCTCATCAAGCCCTTCGTACAGGTCGAGGTTACCTATATAGATTTTATCATTGCCAAATGATGCTTTAATCCCTTTACCCAGAACTGCCTCTAAATTAGAGGCATTTGGGATTTCCTCGCCTTCCAGACGCTCTTTTCCATCACGAACTACAGCTTTGGCCAGGGGGTGATCACTAAGACCTTCCACGGCTACTGCTATTTTGAGAAGTTCATTGTCTGAAATATCCCCAAGTGGCACCACTTGGGTAAGTTTTGGCTTTCCTTCCGTTAGAGTTCCGGTTTTATCAAAGGCTAGGGCGGTAATAACCCCCAGGTCCTCCAGAGGGCGCCCTCCTTTAATTAATACCCCGCCACGGGCAGCTCTGGCCACTCCACTTAATACAGCACTTGGGGTCGAGATTGCCAACGCACAGGGACTTGCAGCTACTAATACGGCCATCGCCCTGTAAAAGCTGGCGCTAAAGGGTTCGTCAATAACTAAAAAAGCAAACAAAAGAATCCCGACCAAAATAAGGACGGACGGCACAAAATATTTTTCAAATTTATCGGTGAGCAACTGGGTAGGCGATTTTTGAGTCTGAGCTTCGTTAACCAGTTTCACCAATCGGGAAAGCGTTGAATCTTTGGCTGCTTTGATAACTTTAATCTCCAAAGTATTGTTCCCATTGATCGTTCCGGCAAAAACGCGGTTTTCATCTTTAATATCATCTACCTCTGAGTAATCCTTCTCAACATCTTCTACGGGAACTTTATCTACCGGTACACTCTCCCCGGTTATTGGAGCCTGGTTAACACTACTCTGCCCATCTACCACTACGCCATCTGCAGATATTTTACTATTTGGTTTCACCACAATGATATCCCCAATATTGAGTTTTTCGATACCAACTTCTTCCGTTTTACCATTTTTCTTAACCAAAGCTGTTTTTGGCGCCAGTTCTGCCAGTGCAGCTATAGATTTTCGTGCTTTGTTCATTGCATAATGCTCCAAGGCATGCCCCAGGCTAAAGAGAAATAATAACAAAGCTCCTTCAGCCCATTCCCCAAGAATAGCTGCTCCTATAGCTGCGACCAACATGAGAAAATCAATTTCAAATCCACCTTTGGCTACGGTCTGTATGGCTTCTTTTGCTGTAAAGTAACCTCCAAAAAAGTAGGCACCTATGTATAGGGATAAGCTGACCCATTCCGGTATTGATGTTACGTAGGACAAACCAAAACCAATACCCAAAAGAGCACCACAAATAATAGCAAAAATAAGTTCGGTGTTTTTCCCAAAAATACCTCCGTGGGCGTGGGAATGTTCTTCCCCGGCCCCGTGGCTATCCGCTTCTCTATGATTCTGGAGATCAGTATCTTTATGCTTTTGTTCTTCTATATCCCTTACCTTTTCTTTATTTAAATTTTGAGGATTCTTTTCGGCAGATTTAAAGCCCTTATTCTCAGCAGAGGAGCTTTTTTTAACTTGTAGGTTTTCTTTTTCGAGCTTTGTAGTTATCTCATCAAAACTTGTTTCCCGTTTATCATATTCTAAACGGATCATTCCTCCGGCATTGGCGGAAGCTTCCAAAACACCATTGATATTCAACAGACTCTTTTCTATAGTCCTTGCATGCCGGGTATGTCTAATCCCCTCAACCTCTATAAGCAAATGTCCATATTTCGCGGTAATTTCAGCCCCGGTTCTTTCTGCCAATGATTGAATGCGGTCAATAGAAATTATATCCGGATCGTAATGAAAGCACAATTGTGGCACCGTATCTTCCTGATCATCCGCTATGTGGACTTTTTCAAGGCCATTTTCGGCTTCCAGTTCCTTAATTAGCCTTTCCACACAAGCGTCTTTTTCATTAGGTACCTGTGGAAGGATTACGGGAATTTTGATTTTTAGTTTTTTCATATCCTTAGTTATTTGTATCCAGTTTTTTGCTTGTTCCTTATCCTGAAGGTCAAAATATTTGACTTCTGAACCGGTAAAGAAATGAGTAGCTTTAACGACCCATTCCTGCTATTTTTTTCGCCTACAAATTTTATGACTTTTTTCGATGATATTGTGGATTAGCGGATGGGTTTTTTATATCCTTCTTCGTGATTCTACCATTGATTTTAGCAGCAATCAAGTTTTCTTTTTCTATGTCCAATACCTATATCATTTTTTCAATTTTATAGGGTTTATATTAATTTAAGTGTATCTCCAAATACTCCAGAGCCTCAGGCATATCCAACTCGCGGGTTCCGTTCCCGGTTCTGATAAAGAAATGCGAACGATCGCCCAAATTCAAATACACAGGTTTTTGTGATTTGTGAACCCTTACATAACAGATATCCTTTTCTTCGAATTGGTAAAAGGCCACTTTAACCAAAGGGCAAAAATGAGTGCCGAACTTGAGGGACACCAATTGCATTATATATTGCTCAAACCCGTCCTTGCCAGGTTTTTTTAAAGTACCGCAATCCTGTTCCAGCCCCAGAATACTACCTTCATCATCAATTCCGATAATTAAATGCCCTTCTTGGGTGTTCATAAACCCGGCAATTGTTTTTGCTATTACGTCCTCCAAAGCCTTATTCGGTTTAAACTGCCTCAAATCCCATCTCAAGGTAGATTTAAATTCTACTTGCTGGTTTTCTCCTGCCGCAATCAGCTCCCTGATCTCCTCCAGCTTATCTCTTCTTCCGGTCAATTGAAATATTCTTTGCCTGACCATAAACATAAGCGACAAGGCAATGCCCAGCAGTCCAAATAGCAATTTGATGATGGCTTGATCCAAATCCCATGAACTAACTTCCTGCTGATATGAAGCAAGCAGAGATTTCCACCATTCGCCATTACCTCCCTGCATGTCATACATGTGGAGTGAAATAACCAGGGGCTGTATTATAAATAAGCCAAGGGCTAATCCAATGAATATAAAAACAAATACTTTGCGTTTTTTCATTTTTACCTTCTTTTATAAGCCATAGGTGCCATCGCTTTCGATGCCTGTGCCTTATAACTACTTCTTCTTATCCTGAAGGACTTTCTTCTTTTGTTCAAATTCCTCATCGCTTATCTCGCCCCGGGCGTATCGTTCTCTCAGGGCTTCCATAGCCTTATCCTTCCGTCTATTTTGTCCCGGGGTGGGATAAGGAATTAAGAATATCCAAAAGATGAGGATTATCCAAAGCCCCCACCATATCCAGTGCATTCCCCCAAAATTCCAGTTGTCCATCATAATCTTTCTGTTTAAATTTATTTAACTTTTTTAATGATTTCCTTTCTCCATCCATTCCTTGGCCAAATGTTTTTCTTCAAGGCTAAAGAATTTAATATGTGCCTTTGTAAAGGGTATCAAAACTTCGGTAAACTGTTCCTGCCATTTTGTAATTCCCACCAATGCAACCTTTTTAACGCGTTCTTCATTCGGAAGTTTCAGTTCAATGCCCTTCCAATACGCACTTGCAGTCCACCCCTCAAAATTTTCCATTTCAATATACCAGTATACTTTATGGTTTGCCTGTATATGGTTTTTTAATTGAGATATCAAATTGTCATAATCGGTAGCATCCAATCTATTTTGAGCTACCATATATACCTTGTTTTCTTTTTTATAAATTTTCATCATTGTTCCAATTTTTTAAATCAAAAAACTTAATCCAAGTCATTGCTACATTTCTCACAGACTCCCTTAGCCACCAGATTAATATCCTCTGCCACGTAACCTTCGGGCAGATTTATCTGAGGGATTTTATGTTCTGTAAGGCACACGGTTTCCCCGCAACTATTGCAATGAAAATGTAAGTGAAGGTCGTTACCCACCTCGCATTCACAATTGTCTTCACACAGGGCATATTTAATGATGCCGGTGCCATCCTCAATTTGATGCACAATTCCTTTTTCTTCAAATGTCTTCATAGTACGGAAAAGCGTACTCCTTTCCGAGCTTTCGAAATCTTTCCCAAGGTCGCCTAAACTAATGGCCACATTCAATTGTGCCAACCGTTTATAGGTCATCAGGCGCATTGCCGTAGGGCGGATGCCTTTGCTTTCTAACTTTTTTACTATTTTTTCCATTGGGCGTAAAAGGGTTTAGAAAATTTAACGCTTTAAGGATTCCCCGGTTTTTATCTTGAAAGCATCTTCAATGTCAGACAAATAAATGATGCCATCACCTGGATCCGGTGTTTTCCCGTTTTCCAGGATGATATTGATAGCCGATTGTGCTTCTTCATTTTGACATACCAGTTCTAACTTTACCACCGGGCTGTCGGTTACACGGAAATCTAAAGAAGGTGATGCGCCTTTTGCTTTAAATGCTCCGGTACCTTCCCCCTGAGACAGCGTCATACTTTTGAATCCGCTTTCGCTAAGGGATTCTATCACTATTTGAACCCGTTTTGGCTTTATAAATGCTTTTATTTCTTTCATTACTGTGGTTTTAATTTAGTATTAAGGATGAACCCTCTGGAATTTTAATCAAGACAAACATTTAACAGAGAGTCCATCCATCTATTTTTTTTAATTTAATGACCATGGGAAGTCTGGCTTTTCTGCATTTCAGAGACCAGATAATAGGCATTATTATAAGCAACCAAAGTACCTTCAGGCAGAGGCTCCAGCAGTTTAATTTCAACCCAACCATCTTCAGTTATTCCCGTTCTTACCTGCACCGGTTTCAATTCCCACTCGGTTTCACCATCTTCCTGGTGTTTTTGGGCCGTAAAGATGTAGGGATTTCCTTCTTCTTCAATTATTGCTTCTTCCGGTAAGGCAGGAACAGCTTCTTCACCCGTCCTGATTTTTCCGTTTATATACATCCCCGGAATTAGAAAATCTTCTTTATTATCGATTTCTGCATGCACATGTACCGCTTTGGGGTTTTGTTCAAATTGTTTCCCCACTGAATAAATTTCCCCGGTTAAATTACTGCCTGGAACCGATTCCAGTGTAAACGCAATCTTTTGGCCTTCTTTCACCTTATAAATATCTTTTTCAAAAACCATTAGATCGGCATGAACATGTTCATTATCAACTACCATAAACATGCTGGTTTGCGGCTCCACATACTGTCCTATCTGCACCAGTACTTTTTCTATATAACCTCCAATTGGGCTTACTACCGGAATATATTCATATAATTCACCGTCTCTAACCTGGGAAGCATTTAGGTTTAACTGGCGTAATTGTGATTCGTACCCCCGTACTTCACCTTGTACAGACTGGTAATCGGATTGGGTCTGTTGAAAAGTTTTTCCAGATCCTACCTCTGCTTCATATAAACGTTTCTGTCTTTCAAATTCCTTTTCCAAAAATTGCATCCTACTATATGCATTAATATAATCAGACTGCATTCTGGTTAAATTTGGGTGAGAAAGATAAGCCAACACCTGACCTTTATTTACCTTATCCCCCTCAATAACCTTTATAGAAGTTATATTACCGCCTAAAATTGCCGTAACGGTAGCTTCATATTGTGGCGGCACTTCTAACTGGCCATTGGCTTCCACAATACCGGACAAAGCTTTTTTAGGTAAGGTATCTACTTTGATGCCCAAACTATTGAATTTCATCTCTGAAAGATGTACTGAACGCATCCCGCCTTCTTCTTCACCGTGTTCTTCATCTCCTTCCTCACCGTGATTTTCACCTTCTTCGGTATTAGTAGTTGCAGTTTCACTGGAAGCGTCATCCCCTTCCTCAGGATTTTCTTTACATCCAAAGAATATGCTGAGCGTTAAGGCAAGCATTAAAATATTTATTGATCTTGTATTCATATCGATTTTCTTATTTTAATTTTTAATTTGAATTCTTAAGGTAATATTCCAGTTGGTAACGGCTGTCGAGATAATCGTTAAAAGCACTCCAGGCATTTACTTCGATTCTAATGGCATCTCTTATATTTTGAAGGAAGGTTACGTAATCTATAGCACCTTCCTTAAATGCTAATACCGACCCATCCTGTTGTTCCTGTGCTAAAGGAAGCGCTTCATCCCTATAATAATTCCATGAGTTT
Source organism: Salegentibacter mishustinae (assembly GCF_002900095.1). NCBI lineage: Bacteria > Pseudomonadati > Bacteroidota > Flavobacteriia > Flavobacteriales > Flavobacteriaceae > Salegentibacter > Salegentibacter mishustinae. The sequence continues at coordinate 48,433 of NZ_LLKN01000002.1, forward strand.
CTCCATTTGATGTAGTCTTCCCGCATATTTTTATAGGCGATTTCCAGTTCGAGTTTATCCTGGTAAAAGTTTTGCTCTGCAATCTTTCGATTCACTTGTGCTTCCTGGGTACGGCCTAATTCCGGCCCAAAAAACAGTGGAATTTGAATTCCTATTTGATATTGAAAGAAACCCGATTGCCCGGCTATTTCCTGCCTACCGTATTGACCCTGAAATTTGGGCAAAAATTCAGATTTTCGTTCTCTGGTAACCGCTTTTGCCACGTCAATTCTTTGTTCTGAAACCTGTAGTAAGGGATGATTTTCAAGAGACTCTACCAGAAAGTTTAAAGGTTCATCCAATGCTTCAGCAGGCAAATCTGGTACATCGTAAATTGTGTCACTAACAAACCATAGGTTTAAGCGCTGTATTGATTTCAGATAATCTCGATAAGCTTGTTCTAACTGTATTTTCACCTCATTCCCCTGATTTGAGGTGGCAAGATATTCCAGTTTAGAGGTAGCTTCTGTCTCATACCTGATTCTAGCCGCCCTTTCAATATCTTCGAAAATAGAATCCATTTTCTTATATACCTGATACCTCTTTTTACTTGTATAAACAGATGTCCAGGCCCTGCTTACTTCACGTTCAATTTCAATAGTAGATAGCTCTAAGGCATTTTCAGCAAGTGCCACCCTTTCTTTCTGTAGTTTTAACCGGGGCACTATTCCGAAAATATCGATGCCTTGTTGTTGGACGCCAATTTGGGTATAGATCCCATCAGAGCCATTTCCTACTTCTTCTTTTCCTGTAAAGATTTGGGTGTTTCCAAAATCAAAGGCGGTTTTGCGCAATACTTCCTCACTTTCAATTTCGAGCTGGGCAGCTTGGAGCTGTGGAAAATTTTTGATTGCCATTTCTTTTGCATCCTCCAAACTAATTGTTTGTAAAGAATCCTGTTGTGAATATTCAGATGACATTGCATCAGATTGTGCATTTACAGAAAAGGTTCCGCCTAAAACTAAGCCAATTATCAAAATCGTAGCTAAAGATCGCGAATTGGAAGAACCTAGTTTATTCTGTTCTTTTTTCTCTCGTTTTCTTTCTACAAGGGTATATAGTACTGGTAATACAACCAGCGTAAGCAGTGTAGCTGTAAGCATCCCACCTATAACCACCGTAGCAAGTGGTTGTTGAACTTCTGCACCGGCTGATGTGGAAAATGCCATTGGTAAAAAACCGAAAATATCTGTTGTTGCTGTTAACATAATAGGTCGTATTCGTTCTTTGGTTCCTGTAAAAATTCTATCTCTTATACTGGTTACTCCTTCTTCTTTTAAAGAATTGAATCTATTTATTAGTACCAGCCCGTTTAAAACTGCAACCCCGAATAATACAATAAAACCTACCCCAGCAGAAATACTGAATGGCATTCCCCGCAACCAAAGGGCAAAAACACCTCCAATGGCAGCGAGGGGTATGGCTATATAGATCATGACAGATTGGGAAAACGATTTTAGGGCAAAATATAGAAGAACAAATATCAAGAAAAGGGCAATGGGTACAACAATTATCAAGCGGTCCTTAGCACTCTGAAGATTTTCGAATTCCCCCCCATAAGTTATATAATACCCGGGAGGTAATTCTAATTCTTCATCTAATCTTTGCTGAATATCATTAACGACGGACTCTACATCCCTTCCCCGGGCATTTACACCCACATAGGTTCTTCTGTAGGTATCATCTCTCGAAATTTGCATAGGGCCCGGAACATATTCGATATCTGCTATTTCTTTTATCGGTACCTGAGTTCCGTCGGGAAGATCGATATACATTCCACGCAAGTCATCAATATTCTTTCTATGTTCTTCATCAAATCTTACTACTAAATCGAATCGCTTTTCTCCTTCAAAAATGACTCCTGCGGTTCCTCCCGCAAAAGCAGTACTTATATAATCATTTGCTTTTTGGATATCCAGGCCATATTGAGCAATTTTATCACGGTTAAATTTCACGGTCATTTGTGGCAGCCCAGATGTTCGTTCAGGATTAACATCTCCTGCTCCAGGTACGGTCTGGATAATATTAGCCATTTCCTGTACCTTTTCCGACAACACCCCCAGGTCCTCTCCATATAGTTTAACCGCAATATCTTCTCTAACCCCCTCTAATAATTCGTTGAACCTTAATTCTACAGGTTGCGTAAACACAAGGTTTACCCCAGTAAGTTCTTTATTGAGTTTTTCCTTGATTTGCGCTATAAGTCCTTCTTTAGTTTCAGCGGTTGTCCAATTATCCTTATCTTTTTCAAGAATCAGGTACATATCTGCGATATCCATCGGCATTGGATCTGTTGGGATGTCCGCTACTCCAATTCTTGCTGTTGCTGTTTTAATTTCAGGAAAATTTTCTAGAAGGATATTTTCTATTTTTTTGGAAACTTCAATAGACTCTGTTAATGAACTTCCTGGTCTGATTAAAGCCTGCATTGCAATATCCCCTTCATCCAGTTGAGGCACAAATTCTCCTCCCATTCTGGAAAAAAGGAAACCGGCTAATACAAGTAGAACAGCAGCAGCACCTACAACAATGAGCTTCAGTTTTAATGCCCCTTTCAGTAAAGGCATATATACCCTTTGTATTCCACCAATTATCTTATCACTTATCCTTTCCAGCCAGCGTTCAAACCTTCCAAACCAGTTCTTTTTATTCTGAATGGGTTTCATAAATAGGGCAGACATCATAGGGACATAGGTAAGGCATAAGAAAATAGCACCTATCATGGCAAAACCGAAAGTGTACGCCATCGGCTTAAACATTTTACCTTCTACCCCCGTAAGAAAAAGTATAGGCGTGAATACAATAAGAATTATAATCTGTCCAAAAAATGCGGAACTCATCATCGTGCTCCCAGCATCATAGGCTACTTCATCCATTTTAGCCTGATTGAATTTCACCTTGCCAGATCTTATCCGTTTTTGTATTTCATACACGGTTCCCTCGATGATAATCACTGCACCGTCTATAATGATTCCAAAGTCAATAGCGCCCAAACTCATTAGATTGGCCCAGACATTGAATTGTTTCATTAAAATAAAAGCAAAAAGCAGTGATAAGGGAATAGTGGTAGCAGTAATAAGTCCACCTCTTAGACTACCTAATAACAATACCAGGGCAAAAATCACTATCAATGCACCTTCCAGTAAATTTGTTTTAACAGTATCGGTTGTTCGTGCTATTAATTCACTCCGATCAATAATTGGCTCTATGGTCAAACCTTCAGGAAGTGACTTTTCAACTTCTGCCATCCTATCTTTAACATCCTGAATTACGGCATTGGGATTGGCGCCTTTTAACATCATTATTATCCCGCCTACGGCTTCCTCTCCGTCTTGAGTGAAAGCTCCGTAGCGTACCTGATTTCCAAACTGAACATCTTCCGCAACATCTCCAATAGTTATCGGAATAGAATTTTCGGTAGTAATAGCAATTTTCCTTATATCCTCCAGTGAACGGATTAAACCTTCACCTCTAATAAAATTTGACATTTTATTTTTCTCAATATAAGCTCCACCGGTATTCACATTGTTTCGGGCCAGCGCCTCATAAACCTCAGAGATACTTATACCCATACTGTTTAATTTCTCAGGATTGATTGCTACCTCATATTGTTTTATGGAGCCTCCAAAAGAATTTACTTCCACCACACCTTCCAGCAAGGTAAGTTGTCGCTTGATTATCCAGTCCTGAATAGTTCGTAGTTCCATGGGAGAATATTCAGTTTCGTATCCCTCCTTTGGCTTTATGGTATACTCATAAATTTGACCCAATCCGGTTGAAATAGGTCCCATAGCAGGACTTCCAAATTTATCGGGAATGGTTTCTCCCAATTCATTAAGTTTTTCCTGTACTAGTTGACGAGGGAGATAAGTTCCCATATCATCTTTAAAAACAATAGTAACTACCGAAAGTCCAAACCGTGAAATAGAGCGAATCTCTGTAACTCCAGGTAAATTACCCATCGAAAGTTCTACGGGATAGGTTACAAATTGTTCAATATCTTCTGTGGCAAGATTTGGCGACTGGGTGATCACCTGAACCTGATTGTTAGTAATATCTGGCACCGATCCCAGGTTGACGGTCATCATGGACCAAATACCCGTCCCTATCAGCGCTAAGGTAAGTAGTCCAATAATAAATTTATTATTAATGGAAAATGCGATTATCTTATTAATCATATAAATAAAAATTTAATTCAGTTAAAATTCTTGATAATAATTTTGTGCCTAACAAAATCTATCAATAGGACCAAGGATCTAGTATGAGAACCAGGATTTGGTCAAAAAAGGATATAATTATCCTTTAAAAAAACTGAATTAAACTTTTGGAGGATCTAAAAAGGAAAGAATAGGTTCTTCCACTGAGCTGTCAAAATGGACAAAGGCTTTTGATGGAATTTCAATAATCAAAGCCTTGAAATTTGAAGAACCGAAATCTACTGTATGCACATGGCAGCAATGGCAACTACAAAAAGGAGGGCATAAATCTGCTACTTTATCATGTGAATAGTCGATATCTAAATTCTGCGTAGCAACCACTGTTACTTCTGAATCAGAAATCACTTGTGAAGTGTCACTATCATTACAGGCTAATAAGTTAAGCCCGAATATATATAGAGATAATATGACAGCGATAATTTTCACACTACAAAGATAAAAAAAAATCAATGCACAGATTGTGCAAAAAGAATAGGAACAGATTTCAAAAGGTTTATCACATAATTTGATAATAATTTCAATTAAAAAATTACCAAGATCTTATACTGAAGAATTAGAACATTGTTTTTTAATAAGCTATTTAATGAAATAGAGAATTATACAAATCCTTCAAATTACTAAGTTACACTTCGAATGAGATAGGAAATATCCCCAAATAATGTTAATTAACATTATTTTCTATTCAAATTTGGCTTTCCAAAAATGTTGTACCTATGTTGTACCCAGTCCATAAAAAAAGGCCTTACATTTCTGTAAAGCCTTGTCATTGCTAGTAGCGGGAACTGGACTCGAACCAGTGACCTTCGGGTTATGAGCCCGACGAGCTACCTACTGCTCTATCCCGCGATATCGACTGCAAATATAAGACACTTTTTAAGTTTCAACAAGGGTTTTTCAATAAAAATTTAAAGAAAAAATAAGAAGGTTAATGGGAAGCTGAATATCAGTAAATTAAAACTGAAAATTATTGTTCTATACTATTCGCCTCGAAAGATTGAAGCTCATTATCACTGAAAAAAACCGTAAATTCAATAGGATTACAGCAATTCTCACAGTCCTCAATATAAGTTTGCCGGTTTACAGAAGGATCCAGTAAGACAGAAATCTCTTCCCAGCAATATGGGCATTGAAAAAAATGTTCAAACATAAGCTATAATTCAATATTCAACAATTGGCCGGTGAGTTGTAACAACTCTAATTCGGCGATCTTGGCATCATATTTTGCAAGATTTAAACTAGTCCTGGCGTCTAATAAGTTAACCTGCGCCTGTCTAAATTCAATAGAAGTAATTCTTCCAAGATTAAACTGTTCCTGGGAACGTTCAAAATTATCCTGATTGGTAGCTACGTTCTCTTCCTGGACTTTATAGATATACAACCTGTTTTCATAATTCCCAAGCGCATTGGCAATGTCTCTTCTAATTCCAAGGGCCACCTGCTTTTTTCGTAATTCCTGGTTTTCGTAGTTTATTTTTGCATTCTGAACCTGTACGCTGGTAGTTCCGCCATCAAAAAGGTTCCAGTTTAAACTAACTCCGCCTGAAATCCCATCGGTAGTTTGTCTACTTCCCGGAAAGAATGCTGTTGCAGCACTTCTATTATAATTCCAGCCATAAGAACCGCTAAGATCTATAGTGGGTAAATACCCCGATTTACTTATTTTAATATCATAAGCTGTAATTGCCATGTTTCTATCAAGCTGAAGTAAAGATACATTATTCGTTTCAGCCTCCATAATAAAGGCTTCTAACTGTAATTTTGGAATAAAATTCACCGTAGTATCTACCGTAAAATCTTTAGCGGTAATTTGGCGATCCAGCAAAACGTTTAAATCCCTTTTGGTATTGTTAAGTTGCTGTCTTGTTTGCAGCAGGTTAACACTATCATTATTCACATCTACCCTGGCATTAAGAACTACCAGATTATTAGTCTGACCGTAATCGAATTGATATTGCGCCCTGGTTACACGATCTTTTGAAGTTTCTAAAACATCTTCTAATACTTCTACATTTTCGGTAAGTCGTGCTATTTCATAATACACCGTCATTAACTGCAGCATCGTATTTTCTATGGTTTCCCTGGCCTGTAATTTAGAAAGATCGTATTGTTCCTTTAAGCTTTTATAATTATAAAACCTTCCCAAGCCATCAAATAGCGTATAGTTTAAATTCACCGAAGCATTATAAGAGTTACTCTCTATGCCTTGTTGATCCAAAGCCTCCCCGTTTTCGGGTTCGGTTAACCTATCGTTTAGATCGTAGTTTGCTCCTGCTCTTCCTGTGACCGATGGTAAATAGCCGGAATTAAGAATTCCCTGGTTATTTTCGGCGATTTCAACTTCATTTTCGGCTATTTCAATTCCGTAATTACGTTCTAAAGCAAGCGCTATGGCTTCTTCCTTGGTTATTACTTCTTCCTCTTCCTGGGCAAAAACATTACCCATAAAAAAAATAGCGATCACAAGTATTAACTTACCCGATCTCTCCATGTGCTTTTTCTTCTTTTTGTTCCTTTATAGCTCTTTCTACCTCTTCATTTGACACCCTGTTTCCGCTGGCAAGCCATTTACTACCTACTTTAATATTATTACTAATAGATAGCAGTAAGGGCAATAGAAGTAGGGTTAAAACAGTAGCAATGGCGATTCCGTAAGAAATAGAGATTGCCATGGGTTTTAAAAATTGTGCCTGCCTGCTTTTTTCTAAAAGCAAAGGAGCCATTCCTGCTATAGTGGTAAGGGAAGTAAGAAAAATAGCTCTAAATCTCGCACGGCCGGCTTCATAAAGTGCATTTTCAAACTTCATCCCATCTCGTAAATTTCCGTTGAATTTACTAATGAGTACCAAACCATCATTTACCATAATTCCCACCAGGGCAATAATTCCCAATGCTGAAAGCACATTAACCGGAAAGTCGTGAATCCAGTGACCCCAGGCGACTCCTATAATACTGAAAGGAATCATAATCATTAACAATAACGGCTGACTATAACTTCTAAAAGTAAAGGCGATTACCGCATAAATTAGAAATAAAACAACCGGTAAAACTCCTTCTGCGGAATTGGTTAATTTATTCGCCTCCCGGTTTTGTCCTTCATAAGAAACCGACAAACTGGGATATTTTGATAATAGTTCTGGCATAACGTTGCTCCTGATGTCTGCAAGAATTTCGGTGGAACTTCCGTTAGGATCTTCCATATCTGCACTCACCCTAATTTCCCGAAGTCCGTTTAGGTGACTTATAGATTCGGTACCTCTAACAATTTCATAATTAGCAATTTCATCGAATGGTACCCGATCGCCAGCTGGTGTGGTTAATCGCATATCATCTAAATCGTTAATAGAAGACCGGTTTTCGAGATCGTAACGCACCCAAACCCTAATTTCATCCTGGCCACGCTGAAAACGCTGTACCGGAGTTCCAAAAAATCCATTTCTTACCTGGCGCATTACTTCGCTAAGATCTAGACCCAGGGCATAAGCACTCTCTTTTAGTTGGATATTGATCTCTTTTATACCCTGCGGATCATTATCTGTTACATCCTTTAAAAGCGGATTATTTTCAAAATTTTCTTTTAATTCCTCTTTCGCGGCCTCCAGTTCCTGGAGGTTATTCCCCAACAAAGACACCGAAACTGGTGCACCGCCAAAATTACCTCCAGAGCCAAAGGTGAGATTCTCTACCCCATAAACAGGACCTACTTCATCTCTAATAGCATTGGTAATTTCAGGCGAACCAAAATCTCTTTCTTCCCCCGGAAGTAAATTTACCTGCAATGAGGCCTTGTTGTTTCCGGGACCAACTCGTTTAATAATATTCTCAACAACATCTTTATCTCCACTCTGTCGCTTACTAAAATCTTCATTTACCCGCCAGGTCGCATCTTCTACCATGGAAATAATAGAATCTGTTCGCTCTGGGTTCACTCCTTCGGCCATTAAAAGATCTATACTTACACGATCACTGGCAATACTCGGGAATAAGGTTACCCTTATCCAGTTTCCGCCTATCGCACCAACAGTCAGAATTAAAACTGCCATCAAAATACCTAAAGAGAGCATTTGCTGTCTTAATACAAATCTTAATATTGGGCTGTAAAATTTATCTCTTAAAAAGCTCATAGCCTTATCCCCGGCACGGTTTACCACTCGCATTTTAATGAAGAGCTTTGCTAAACCTTTTTTCTTTTTATCTTCTTCCGGATTTCTTGCCTGCAACGCCTTAGAATGCGCAATATGGGCCGGCAGAATTATAAGTGCCTCTACCAAAGAAACCACTAATGTTAAGATGACCACCGTAGATACTTCCCCAAAGAATTCTCCTATTCTACTATCTAAAAACAAAAAGGTAGAAAATGCTAAAACCGTGGTTAGAATTGCAGAAATAATTGGTGGAATTACTTCCATAGTGCCATCTAAAGCAGCCTGAACCGGAGATTTCCCCATTTCATAATGCTGATAGATATTTTCCCCTATTACAATTCCATCATCTACCAGGATACCAATTACAATGATCATCCCGAATAAAGAAAGTACATTTATAGTTACCCCAAACTGTCCGGCAAATATGAACATCCCCAAAAATGCAATTGGTAGTCCAAAAGCCACCCAGAATGCCAGTCTTGTATTAAGGAATATCGATAGGAACAGTAAAACAAGAACGATTCCCATTGCTCCATTTTCAAGTAGCAATTGAGTTCGCTGACTTAAAGTAATCGAGGAATCTGAAACAACGTTTAGCTGAATATTACTACTTTCTGCATTGTAATCTTCTATATACTCCTTTACCTTCTTTGCCGCCGATAAAAGATCTTCATTATTAGTATTGCTTATGGCAACATTTACCGCAATATTTCCGTTGAAATAAGAGGAATTGGAGGTTTCCCCAAATTGATCCCGACTTCGGCAATATCGTTTAAACGCGTAGTTTGACCTGTGGCCGAAGACCTTATCACAAGGTCGTTTAAAGCATCTGCGTAGTAACTTCTGCTATTTGCCCGTATCAGGTAATCTTCGGCTTCTGTTTTAATAGTTCCACCTGTACTTAAAATATTTGCCGCCCCAACAGTTCTGGCTACTTCTTCAAAAGTTAGATTATAGGCTAAAAGATCGTCCTGGCTAACGGCTATTTCTATTTCTTCCTCGGGGAACCCAGAAATCTCAATTTGCGAAATACCATCCAGCTGTCTTAGATCATTTTCAATTTGCTCGCTAATACGTTTAAGAGTAACTAATGGAACACCATCTCCGCTAATAGCAAAACTTATAGACGGTCGCACTCTTTCTTGTTTTGAAACTACAAGCGGTTCCATCCCACCGGGAAAAGTAGGCACACGATCTACTGCGTTTTTCACCTCGGTGAGCATTACATCTATATTCTCGTCCTGCTCAATTTCTACAGTAATAGAACCACCGCTTTCCCGGGCTGTTGAGGTTACCCGGTCTATCCCTACCAGACCTTTTAGGTTATCTTCTATTTTAAGAATAATCCCTTCCTCAATCTCCTCTGGAGCCGAACCAGGATAGTTTACATTTATATTTATAATACGGGAGTCTTCGAGAGGAAAGAAAGAAGAATTTAAACTGAAAACCCCTACGATACCAAAAATTACAAACGCGAGGATCACTACATTTACGGCAACCTCATATTTTATAAAATAACTGATTAATTTTCTCAAAGTTCCTCGGCTTTAGCAGTGTCTTTTTTGTTTTGAATCTGCACTTTCATTCCAGGGTAAGCACCGGGAACAGGAGCAGAAACCATCTTCTCACCTTCTTCCAGGCCTTTTATCACCACTTTATTGCTCGAAAAATAAACAGGATCAATCTCTTCTAAAACCAGGGTGCTATCTTTTACAATATACACTTTAGAACGATCTATTAGAAGTTCTCTGGGAATTTCTATCGCATTCTCTTCATCCCGGGCATCTAATTTTGCTTCCAGGTACATTCCTTCCCTAATCTCTGGATTTTCAATCCTAATAAAAACCTGAATGGTTTGTGAAGCACGATCTACCCTGGCGTTTATTCGGCTTACCTTACCTGTGTAAGTTTGATTGCCATCAAGATCTTGCAAAGCAACATCTTCCCCAATTTTTAATAGATCTGAAAACTTTTTTGCCACGGCAACTTCGAGTTCATATACCGAAGGGTCTATAAATTCTCCAAGTTTCTGGCCCGGCCTAACTAGGGTACCTAAATTCACAGCAGCTTCGGTCAAAACTCCATCAAAGGGTGCTACGATATTAAACTTTCGAAGGCGTTCTTCCAGGTTTTTGATTTCGTAATAAGCCGATTGGATTCCGCGGCCGGTAATAAAATATTTTTCTTTATCTGAATCCGGTTCCGGTAATGGTTTTACGGTACTATTTACATCGAAATCATTCAGGTAGTCCTGCCATTTCTGAAATGAATCTGGATAATCTAATCGAAGATCTGGCATAATGGAAGTGATATTATTGAATAATTCACTTTTAGCCGAACGCACACTGGCTGCGTATTCTTCTGAATTTATACTTAAAAGTACCTGCCCCCGTTTATAACGTTGCCCCGGTCTAAAATCTTTACTGCTTCGCTGAAAAATCCCCTGTACTTCAGAAAAAAGCTCCAGTTTTTTGAGTGCCGTTACATTCCCATTAGCGGGCACAACAATAGGCACATTGCGATTTTCTACCGTTTCTACAAATACATTTTTTACAACTTTGCTCTTTTCCGGTACTTCTTTTACATTACTATCAATAATGGCCTTTGCACCAAAAGCAGCCAAAACAATGAGTAATACTCCAATAAAAGAAAGAATGATTTTGCGTTTATCCATGCTTGTAGGACACCTTTATGGCGATTTGGTTTAATCTGAAATTAAAATTTTATAATATCTATTCTAAACCATCTAAACGCTCCTGGATATCTTCCCATTCCTGCATCAGGGAATTCAGTTCTTTCTTTTTGGTTTTATACTTATCTAAATACCCTGGTTTCGCCACAACTTCATCATAACTCGTAGCTAATTCCATATCACGTGCTTCCAGATCTTTCTCCAGCTTGGTGATTTTAGATTCAGTATTACTAAGTTTATTTTTTAAAGATTTCACCTTCTTTTGGTCTTTGTAGGCTTTTTTATTGGTAGAGCCGGCAGCGTCTTTTTGTACTTTAGCCGCTTTTTCCTTTTTCTCTATACTACGCATATCTTCCAGCTTGCGCTGCTCTAAGAAGTAATTAATATCTCCCAGATATTCCTTGATCTTCGTATCCTTAAATTCGTAAACCTTATTGGTTAGATTTTGCAAGAAATCTCTATCGTGAGAAACAATAATTAAAGTACCTTCAAACCTATTTAATGCTTCCTTTAAGACGTTCTTAGATTTAATGTCAAGGTGATTGGTAGGCTCATCCATAATAAGCACGTTAAAGGGCTGTAACATTAGTTTACAGAGCGCTAACCGGTTTCTTTCACCACCCGATAGGACTTTTACCTTTTTATCTACTTCATCTCCTCTAAAAAGGAAAGAACCCAACATATCCCGAACCTTGCTCCGGTTCTTTTCGTTGGCAGCATCGATCATAATCTCGTGCACGGTTTTTTCACCATCCAGGTAATCTGCCTGGTTTTGCGCAAAATAACCCAGCTGCACATTATGGCCCAGCTTTAAATTCCCTTCATGAGAAATTTCATCAATTATAATCTTCGCTAGCGTGGTTTTACCCTGTCCGTTTTGACCTACAAAAGCAATTTTACTACCCCGTTCTATTAAAAGATCAATTCCTTTTAAAACCTGGTTATCCCCATAGGCCTTGCCAATATTTTCGGCTTCAATTACTACTTTTCCGGGTTGAATGGAAAGCGGAAAACTCACATTCATCACCGCGTTATCGTCTTCATCTACCTCTATGCGATTTATCTTATCCAGTTTTTTGATAAGCGATTGCGCCATAGAAGCTTTTGAAGCTTTTGCACGGAACTTTTCAATAAGCTTTTCAGTAGTTTCAATTTCCTTTTGCTGATTCTTCTGCGCGGCGAGTTGTTGTTCTCTTAATTCCTCTCTAAGCACCAGGTACTTTGAATAAGGTTTATTGAAATCATAAATCTGCCCAAGTGAAATTTCTATGGTTCTATTGGTCACATTATCCAGGAACATTTTATCGTGAGAAACAATTACCACGCAGCCCGAATAATTATTAAGGAAGTTCTCCAGCCAGATAATACTTTCAATATCCAGGTGGTTGGTAGGCTCATCCAGCAAAAGAATATCATTATCTTGAAGTAAAAGTTTTGCGAGTTCTATTCTCATTCTCCAACCTCCCGAGAAAGTTTCGGTAAGTTTATCAAATTGCTCTCGCTGAAAACCAAGTCCTATTAATACTTTTTCGGTATCGCCTTCATAATTATAACCTCCAATTATCTCGTAGGTATGTGTAATCTCACTTAAATCCTGAATAAGCTGAGTATACGATTCACTTTCGTAATCGGTTCTTGTAGCTAATTGATGGTTAATATCATCTATTTGCTTTTCAAGTTTTTTTATTTCCTCAAAGGCCTGTTGCGCTTCTTCTAAAACAGTTCGGCCCTGTTCAAAATCAATATCCTGCTTTAAAAAACCAATATTCAGTTCTTTATCTCTGGCGATTTGGCCTTCGTCATACTCTTGTTCTCTGGCAAGTATTTTAAGCATTGTAGATTTACCGGCACCATTCTTTCCAATTAAACCCACACGATCTCCCGCTCCAAGTCTAAAGGTTATTTCTTCAAAAAGATATTCTCCGCCAAAAGAAACAGAGAGGTTATGAATATTAAGCATTTGTATATTTTATTTTTGCAAATATGCCTAAATTTACAATGTGAAAAAAATATGTTCACGCTCAATCTACAGACTTACAAAAACTTATAACTTCCTGAAAACCAATTATGAATTTTTTAAAAGGAACTAAACTTTATAGTATTCTTACTGGAACCTGCCCGGTGTGCCACGAAGAAAGTATGTATAAGGAAAGCAATCCCTATATATTGAACCGCGTTTTTGATATGCACGAGCACTGTTCTAACTGCGGCACTAAGTATAAAATAGAACCTTCGTTCTTTTTTGGAGCTATGTATGTAAGTTATGCCGTTGGAATTGCTTTTGCCGTTGCCGCCTTTGTAATCGCCTATTTTTTTCTTGGCGGTGGCTTAATGACCTCATTTTGGGTTATTATAGGAACCCTTGTTGTATTTATGCCACTAATTATAAGATTATCGCGTAATATTTGGATCAATTTCTTTCTACACTATAAACCAAGTGCCGGTAAGAATTAAGCAGAAAAGTGCTTTTTACTCGATAATCGAGATTTAATGCTTCAAGGCTCGTCTCGAAATTAAAAATATTATTCCTATGAGTGCTTTGGGTGCTTGCTTCGAGTTAGTTTACTGAATCTTTGCAAATCTATTTCAGACGCAAGCTGAACATCGTTTTCTGCTAACTCAATGAGTTGTTCTGAAACCGAAGGTGAAATAAGTACGCCTCTACTTCCAAAACCATTACAGCAGTAAAGATTTTTATATTCCGGATGCCTTCCCAGCATTGGTTTTCTATCCTTACTGGCAGGCCTAATTCCGGCTGACTGATCTACTATTTCAAACTTGCAATTTATCAATTTTGCTAATTTGTTTTCAAGTTCTTCCCTGGCCTCTTCGCTGGGCTGAGGATCTTTATCCTGGTTATTATAAGTTGCCCCCACTTTATATAAATTATTCCCTAGCGGAATAATAAAAACCGATGATTTTACGGCTTCTTCAAGCTGCAATTCTTCCGAATAAATGGTGAGGTACTCCCCTTTATTTCCGCGCAGCGGAAGATAATTAAAGAAAGGATTATGTTGCATTCCAAAACCTTCGCAAAAGATAATTTTCCTTGCTGAAATACCTTTATAGCTTACCCAATCCTCACTATTTTGAAGTTCATTGTAATCAAATCTTTCAAATTTGATTTTATCCTCATTTTTTAAATAATTCCGGTATTCACTTATTAAAACATCGGTATCAATAACGCCGGTTTGACGCACTCTTCCAAATGAGAATTCCGAGGGAATACAGGCATTAATTTCTTTAACCAGATCGGTATCTAAATATTCTGAAAGTAATGGTTTGTCTGCCGCTTCAAACCAGTTATTTTGTTCTTCAGCAGAAAAGAATTTTCTATAGATATCTATTGGATAAACGATCTTGGTCTGTAATTTTGCTTCCAATTCCTTATAAAAAGGAATCGCAACCTTCATATGCTCATTCGCATTCCAGGCTAACGTAAACCGTTTAAGAATTACAGGATTGAACAATCCTCCTGCAACAAGAGAAGACTTTTGAGAACTGTCTTCAAAAACTACAAATTGCCTGTTCCTTCTCTCAAGGTTACGGCTTATTGCAATCCCACTTAAACCTAATCCAACTACTATATAATCTAACATAGCCCAAAAATATAAAATTATAGACAAATAAACTTTTGCAATGAATCTTCGGGAATAGTTTAGATTTCCACCTAAAACCTGTCCACCCCTTTAAAAGAAAAAAGCGTCCTAAATAGGACGCTTTTCTAAATCTTTTCAAACCTTCAGGAATTAGTAATTCCACATATCAAGTTCAAAATTTCGTATTTGTTCTTTGATGCGTTGGGCTTCAAGAAGCTCCATAAAAGCATTATCTACAATATATTCATCTACTTCACGATCTCCATAAACGTTGTCTTCTTTATAGATCATCGCATCAAACCTTCTTGAATTCAGTAAATGATCAAAAGTGACAGTCTGCGCAGAGCTGCTTCCGGTAAAGGCTTTGTTTTCGTGTAAAACTTCCCTTGCATCAGGGAACCAGATCCAAAAAAGCTCAACTAGATCTGTTTGACCAGAATCGATAAAGTTAACATCTGGAGCAACGGGTGCTATTCCCAAAAGACGATATTTCATCTCTGCCTGGCGTTTATCAAAATACCACATTCCACGAATATGATATTCAGCGATATCAGCAGCACCAAGATCTCTACGATCAATAAATTGAGCATCTACTTCCTCTCCGGCATTATACTGCTCGATACCAAGATCTGTAGTATCTACTTTAGATATGGTAGCCTGAATATCTTTTAAAGTACGTTTTTCAGTAAAATAAGAATCGGCATAGATATTTTTGATCTTTCCACTTTTAATAGCAGAAACTAAAACATCATAAAGTGCACGGCGATTATTCCCAATATTATTGGTATCTATTGGATAATACAATGGGAAATTTACTCTTTCATCAAGATCAATTTTTTCCCATACGTTTTTAGACCATAACACATCGCGATCTTCAATGTATCCATATTCAAGTGGCTTATCATTAATGTCACTTTGAATCTGGGCTTCGGTTTTTTTACCAATCTCCTCGGGGCTATTGGCATTTAAAATATTTGCCTGCCCATAAGATGCTACCGTAAAAACCAACACCGAAGCATTCAATAAAAATCCTCTCCAACTCATCTTCTAAATTTTATTAGTTTGTCAACTCGACAATAACAGGAGAGACCTTTTTAAGCTTGTAACTTGAGTTACCAGCGATCCCAGCCTGAATATCGAAAATCTGTACAGTTTCACCTCTACCGGCTCTTCTTAGAGCTGCTTTGGCACTGCTATCTAATTTATTACCATTAACCCTTATAGTAGGTTGCCCCATTACTTTAAAACTAAATCCAGACACATTAAGATCAAGATTAAAGTCAAAGTCTGGAAGGTTTGCACTAATAGTAGAGATTTCTAAACTATTACGTTGCATTTTAACCGTACCGTCTTCTCCTCTTACGGTTCCTACCGGGGTTGGAATATCTTTTATTCTAAAGGTTTTACTATCTGAAACAGTTTCTCCACCTGGAAGTTTACCGCTTACATTAATAGCAACCTCTCTAGCCTGCAAGCTTGTAACGTTCATTACATATTGCCCAGCTCCACCTGCAGGTGAAAGACCGGGAGCCTGCGCGCTAATACTACCAACTCCAGGAATAGAAATTGTCATTGGGTTTTGAACCCCACGATAAAGCACATTCATTTTATCAGCTGAAATAACTGCTGAATTCGGTTTTGGAATAACTGCGTAAGAACTATTAATCGGAATTCTTACAATAGAATCTCCTTCTTTAAACTGAAGCTCACCATTGATCTCCTTTTCTCCTACATTTCCAGCAGGGAAATCTAACATTACCTGGCCAGCCTGAGTACTTTCTACATTATTACCGTTAATAGTAACGTTTTCGAATTTTAAAGTAGGATCTACACGACCTAAAACAACTTTACCTTTAAAGTTCTCTCCACTAAAGAAAGCCGTCTTTTCTGGTACTACGATCGCCTGGTAGTTCGTTAAAGAAACATCACTTTGCAGCTGCCCTTCAAGCATTGCAGACAAAATATCGTTTTCGGTTGTTCTAATATCAGATTGTATCTGCGTTAATTTTGTAAGCGAAGCAATTAACGGAAACCCCTGATAGTTGTACATCAACCATGGTTTAGTTACATTTTCGTTATTAGTTACTTCTTCCGTAGAAAAATCGTTAGCTACTTTACTTCTAATTTGTGGAAATCTATCTCCTAAAACAGCAAGTACTTCATTTCTATAATTATCTATTGCAGCCACAAATTCTTCTCCTCTTGGAGTTACTCTACCACTTGCAAAAAACAAGTTATCAAGTTTATCGGCGCGATCCATAGACTCATAATTGGTCTTTTCCTCACCTTCAAAATCGGCTAATAATTCGTCTTTAAGATTACCTACAGTAGTATACAAATTATCAGAAAGCGTACTAATTTGTTCCGCTTTAGCTTTTAATTCTTCGTATTTTGCAGGTTGTTCTTCGGCTTTAGCGGCTAAACCGGCCATTGCCATATCGTTACGTTGAGATGTGGTCGCATTAGATTCCTCAAGGTCTTCATTCATTTGACCAAAGGCTGTTAATACTTCCTTAGACATATTTAGTGCCATCATCGCGATGAATACCAAATACATCAGGTTAATCATCTTCTGTCTTGGTGTTTGTTTTCCAGACGCCATGTGCTAATTAGTTTTGTTCTTTAATAATTTAGGTTTTCAGGGTAATGCAGTAACTAATTAGTCGCCATGCTAGGCTTACCATTCATAGCAGTAAGCATACCACCATAAACTCCATTTAAAGAGGAAAGGTTAGCAGCAAGTGATCCCATTTCCTGGTTTAACTTCCCGGCATTCTTTGCAACTTCCTGGTTGATTTCTGCCTGGCGAGAAACCGATTCTACCTGAGCCTTATAAATATTATTTAAAGTCTCCATTTGAGTCGCAGCGGTAGTAAGTTCTTCGCTGTATTTCTTTTGAGAAGCCATTGCATCTACGGTTGGAGCAATTCCTTTTGCTGCTCCTTCAAAATTACGAATGCTATCTCCAAGACTATGCATTAAATTTGCATCTATCTTAGCTTCCTTAAGCATTTCATCTAATTTCTTAGAAAGTTGGCCCTGAGTTTCTTTGTTTTCTTCAATTACTGTTGCGCTACGCCGAGTTCCCTGTCCACCGGCCAATTCAGGATAAACTAAAGACCAGTCAAGATCGTCATCTGTTGGTTCAAAAGCAGAGTATGCGAATACAAAAGCTTCTACTACAAGACCTGCAATAAGCATAGGGTTTGCAAATGGCCAGTGCATAATTTTAAAAAGTGCACCTAATATTACAACTGATGCACCTAAACCGTACACCATGTTAGTTATTCTCTTAGTTGAATTTGATTTTGCCATAATAATAAAATAGATTTAGATTTTCTACTGGTTAAATAGGTTGTTAATTATCTGTTAGGTTGATTTAGGGTAACATCTGTTCCGAGGTAATCCTGAACTGTTCTAAAGCCAATGTAGCTTCTAGCTGAATCTGCATATTCGTAATCTCTTGAGCTCACCTGAAGGAAATAAGCAACATCCTTCCAGGAACCTCCACGAACTACTTTTCGCATATCGTCAGGATTATTTACGGTTGGGTTCATTGAAGACATATATTCGTAAGATGCTGGATCGTAAGAAGAATTCACCCACTCCCCAACATTTCCGGCCATATTGTATAAGCCATAATCGTTAGGATCGTAAGATTTTGCTTCTACCGTGTATAAAGCCTGATCTGCCGCATAATCACCTCTTAAAGGTTTAAAGTTAGCCATAAAGCATCCACGATCATTTTTAGCATAAGGACCACCCCAAGGGTATGTAGCTCCTTCTAAACCACCACGGGCAGCATATTCCCATTCCCCCTCGGTTGGCAAACGGTAAGAAGGCACATTGTGATCTCCTTTTTCTCTTCGGTAGTAATTATGATATAAGGTTCTCCATTGCGCAAAAGCTCTTGCCTGCCTCCAGGTAACACCTACTACCGGATAATCATCAAAAGCACTATGCCAAAAATAATCGTTGTGCATAGGCTCGTTATAGGAATAATTAAAATCCCTAATCCAAACAGTTGTATCTGGATAAACCGGAATTTCTTCTCTCTTTATAAAATTACTTCTATTGCCCTGCTCTTTAGCAGCACCCTGAACATCCATCCAGGTATAAGTGAATTTTAATTTTTCAACATCAATGGTACGTTGCCCGTTATACACCTCTTCCATCGGGATATACATCATATCCATTACTTCGGCGTAATATACATCTGGATAATCTTCGGTATCCCAAATAATATCGATGTCTTTGTTTAGGCGACGATTTTCGTAAGTATCTGAAGCTCCACCCTGGCCATAAGTATTCAGCATGTATTCTTCATACGGTGTCATATCGGCTTCATCGGTGTCTAAAAATGCGTACTCACCAATTCCGTCAGAACCCTCTGTTTCACCCATATTTTCGGCCATAATAGCCAATTCAGTTCTAACAATAGAATCTTTCACATAATTAACAAACTGGCGATATTCGGCATTGGTAATTTCGGTTTCGTCCATATAAAAAGAACGCACGGTCACCGTTTTTGGGGGCGCATTACGTTGGCCTGCGATATCATCGTCAGACTTACCCATAATAAAAGCACCTCCGGGAATTAATGTCATCCCTAAAGGTTTCTCCGGATTCCACTTCTCCCCTTTCGCACCAACCAGCTGTCCACGATCTCCACGCCCACAGCTTGAAAGCAAGGCTAGAACAGCTATTAGCGAAATAAATTTCTTCATAGTATTTCTTAGGTTAAGACATCTCAATTTACGGCAGTAAACCTATCTAATTATTTTTTAAAAAACAATAATTTGGGTAAAAATACAGTAAATCAAATTAATGCATGAATTTATTTTAAACTTCGTTTTTTCTTTTTGCTTTGTACCATCTTTCAGGAATTACCTGATTGCAGGCCTCTAAATAATCTTCTTCGCTGCAAGGTAATAACGTACTTCTTTTCAATTTAGTATCTACGTGCGCAAGAAACGGAATTTCTATCCACCACCTACCACTTACGGGACTTTTGTAGAACACTAAAATCTCATCGTCTATGGGCACCTGATACTTTATAAACTCTTTTTTTGCCGAAATAATATTTTCATTAGTACGGTAATTTATACCTTCTGCAAAATACCACATCATTTGTGCCATTAACATAGCTCCTAAATTCCCGAATTTAAGGTTATCATATTCGTAAATCCCGAAAGAGCTCACTTTGTCACTAATCCCGGCGTAGCGAGCAAGAGCGCAAATTTCTTTACCGTCAAATCCGTTAGGCGAAGCAATATCTCTTGAGCCGGAAGAGGGCGCACTAACCGCAGATAAATCTATAGCTACCATATTTGCATCACGCATTACCGGCTCTACCAATTTGAAATTATTACTCACCTCACCTAAACGATATGCATCGAAAAAGAGACGTTCCATCAGCTCTATTTCGTCTTGCGAGTTAAAATAAGTTTGATAACCAATATTCGAATAATTAAACAAATTATAGGGTTGATTCACCACTATTTTACTAATGTAAGACCTGTTACTAATTGGGCTTTCAGCATCTCCCAAATCAAAACGGCTATCTATATTTACAAGATTTACCATTTGGTCTAAAGTGTCGTAAGCACGGTATTGTGCGTAAACCAAATCCTGACTTCCGCCCAAAAGCACGGGAATCACATCTTTTTTCACTAATTGCGCCACCAGGGTTTGCACCGCAAAATAAGTATCTTCTACGGTTTCTCCTTTTTCAATATCCCCGAGATCGGCAATATTAACGTGCCAGTTTCCGGGAAATAAACTATAAAAAGCCTTTCTCACATCAACAAAATCAAGAAAGTCTATTTCTTCACCAAGTCGGTTTTCTTTAATACCAACAATGGCCATTTGTACACCTTCCAGGTCTGGCAAACCTTGAGCAATAGTATGTTTCTTAACTGAATTTCCAAGGGAATGTTCACCAAAACCGGCAATTTCTCTTAGCAAATCTTCAGAAAGGGGACTCAGAAAATCTAAATCCATATATTATTTCTTCTTTTTGGTAGTGGTTTTCTTTTTCGCAGTCGCCTTCTTAGCTGCAGTTTTCTTTTTAGCCGGAGCTTTCTTTTTGGTGGTTTTTTTCTTCTTTTTAGACTTTTCCTCTAAAATCTCCTGCACCGCCTGTAAAGTTAAATTCTCGGCATCTGTGGTTTTTGGCAATTCAATTTTAGTCTTGCCTTTTATGATATTAAATCTACCCCAACGTGCTTTTTCAACTCTAATTCCTTCTTCTTCCCAATTGTGGATTAATTTCTCACGCTCTTTACGCTTTTTATCCTCAATTAGGGTTTCAATATCTTCAATAGAAAGATTATCAAAATCGTATTTCTTATTTACGTTGATGAAAATACCATTCCATTTTAGGAAAGGACCAAAACGACCTACACCCTTCTGTACCGGCATATCTTCGTAATGATGAATTGGCGCATCTGCCTTTTCCTTTTCCTTTATCAACTCCATTGCACGTTCAAAATCTACGTTTAATGGATCTTCTCCTTTTTCAAGAGAAACATATTTTTTACCAAATTTCACATAAGGACCAAAACGGCCATTATTCACCTCAACTTTTTCATCCTTATACTCTCCTAATTCCTTCGGAAGCTGGAAAAGATCCATCGCTTCTTCATAAGTAACCGAATCTAAAGTTTGGTCTGGACCAAGGCTGGCGAATTTTGGTTTCTCATCGTCCTCTACAGAACCAATTTGAACCATAGGTCCAAATTTCCCTAAACGAACACTTACAGGTTTACCAGTTTCCGGATCTTCACCTAAAATTCTTTCCCCAACTTCCCGGTCGGCATTTTTGGCAACATCTACAACCTGCGGATGAAAGTCTTCGTAGAATTCTTTCATCATATGCGTCCACTCTTCATTTCCTTCCGCGATATCATCAAAACTTTGTTCAACCCTAGCGGTAAAATTATAATCAAGAATGTTTGAAAAATGATTTACAAGAAAATCGTTCACCACCATACCTACGGCAGTTGGCACTAATTTCCCTTTATCACTTCCAACGGTTTCAGTTAATTTATTCTCTTTAATATCAGAGCCCTTCAATACAAATTGCAAATATTCACGCTCTGTACCATCTACCGACCCTTTTTCGATATAATTCCTGTTCTGAATAGTAGAAATTGTAGGCGCATAGGTAGATGGACGACCAATTCCCAATTCTTCCAGTTTCTTCACTAAAGAAGCTTCTGTATATCTATAAGGCGGCCTGGTAAATCGTTCGGTTGCGGTAATATATTTGTTGCTAAGCGGCTGATTTTCCTTTAAAGCCGGTAACATACCGTTTTGCTCTTCTGCATCTTCATCGTCGTCTGTACCTTCTAAATAAACTTTTAAGAAACCATCAAACTTCAAAACCTCCCCATTTGCAGTAAACTGCTTATCGTGTTTAGAAGCTTCAATTTTCACATTGGTACGCTCTAATTGCGCTTCACTCATTTGCGAAGCGATAGCCCGCTTCCAGATCAACTCATATAAGCGTTGTTCGTCACGATCTGCTCTTACCGAATGATTGGCAAAATTAGTTGGCCTAATCGCCTCGTGAGCTTCTTGTGCACCTTTAGTCTTTCCTTTGAACTGCCTTGATTTAGCGTATTTATCTCCGTAAGCTTTTAAAATTTCTTCTTTAGCACCTTTTCTTGCATCTTCTGAAAGGTTAACAGAATCTGTTCTCATATAAGTAATATGACCGGCTTCGTATAAACGCTGCGCCATCGTCATGGTCTTACTTACTGAAAAATACAACTTCCTCGCAGCTTCCTGTTGTAAAGTTGAAGTGGTAAACGGTGGTGCCGGCGATTTTTTTGCAGGCTTGGTAGTAAGTTCTGCTACTTTAAAATCTGCCCCCAGGTTTTGTTGAAGAAATGCTTCAGCCTCTTTTCGTGAATCGAAGTTCTTTGGAATTTTAGCTTTAAAAGATTTACCATCTTCTGTAGCAAATTCAGCGTCTATTCTAAAGGAAGCTTCCGCAGTAAAATTTTGAATTTCTCGTTCTCTTTCTACAATAAGTCTCACTGAAACAGATTGTACTCTTCCGGCAGAAAGACCTCCTTTTACTTTTCGCCATAAAACCGGTGAAAGCTCGTATCCCACCAACCTGTCTAAAACCCTACGCGCTTGTTGGGCATTTACCAGGTTATAATTAATTCCTCTTGGATTATCAATTGCTTTAAGAATAGCCGATTTAGTGATCTCGTGAAAAACAATTCTTTTTGTTTTTTCATCTTTAAGATTTAGCTCCTCTGCAAGGTGCCAGGCAATAGCTTCTCCCTCCCGGTCTTCATCACTTGCCAACCAAACCATTTCTGCATCTTTGGCGAAACCTTTTAGTTTTCTAACTACATCTTTTTTGTCTTTAGAAACTATATATTTTGGTTTAAAATCGCCATCGGTATCTACACCTAATTCTTTTGTAGGCAAATCGGCTATATGTCCAAAACTGGACGCTACCTTATAATCTTTTCCTAAAAATTTCTCGATGGTTTTTGCCTTGGCAGGGGACTCTACAATCACTAAATTCTTTGCCATAACTCTATTTTTCTAGCTGCAAAAGTATATCAATTTTTTTTTAACAGCCTACAAGATTTTACAAAACAACTACAAATACCTTGTAAAACAGCCGCATTCAAGCCTTCCCGAATAAAAATTATTTTATCTGGAATTTATAAAAAAGCCCCGCGATCTTGCGGGGCATCCTTAAAAAACCAAACAAAATAAAATCAATTGAGGCTAAAAGAACTTAGTAAATTGATCTCATTACCCTTATAAGTATATTGGAAAAGTGTATTATCCCCAACCATTAAGAGCACTTCCTCTAAAGGTATGACGTCATAGGTGTTAATGTCCTGAAAGTGATCTGTTAGTTCCAGGTTGGGGGTATTTTTTGTATCATATATTTTTAAACCGGCGGTACCGTCGCAAACAAACAACCAATCGTCTTTCACGCCCAATCCGTATGGATTTTCCATATCATAAGATTTCATTAATTGTGGATTAGACTTATCGGCTACATCTATTACATCAAGTTGGCTCCACTCCTGCCCGCAAGCATTTCCACCACGAATGGTTACATAAGCGATATCATCTTTCACCACCACGGGATCACAACCTAAAATATGGCTAAACATAGATTTAAATTGTGGTGCAGCCGGATCTTCTAAACTATAGATATACATTCCGGTAGAACTTCCAAGGTACAAATGGTTCTCTTTATAAAAAATGGTTTCTATATCTCTTCCCACCCATTCGCTTTTTATCAACTCCGGATTTCTTAAGCCGGCAATATTGAAAACCGATAATTGATTTTCATCTACTATATATAAATAATCCTCGTTAATATTAAAACGTGCCAAAGAACCTCCGGTTCCCGAGCCACCAGCCGAGTTTGCGTCTGAATTACTAAAGAATGCATCTCCCCAAACTGCTTCATTGGCCATTTCAATCTTTCGGGTTTCCATCAGATAACCCATCACAACATCGGTTTCACTATTAAAATTATCGCTATCTACAAAAGTTGCATTTGCAGGAATACGGCTGTTATGATTTGGAAAAACGTTTTTCATTCTCCCTTCCTCCTTAATATTATTCATATCGCTAAGATCGAAAACCACGAGATCCATAGCCGAATTTGCGAACAGCATATTATCTTTTACCGCGATATCTGTATTCAGCGGAATTTCAAGAAATTTAATTTTCACAGGATTTCTATGATCGGTATTGTCTATAATATGAACTCCTTTCTGATCATCATTTATAAAAACATAGTCTCCATAGGTGTAGATCTTCCCTGCTTCTGTAATGGCTCTTGGTTCAGATATCTTCACCATGGCCCTAAATTCTTCAATAGGCTTTACAATAGGAACCGCCACATTATAAAATTCTCCTCCAGCATCATCTTTTTCGCAAGAAGTAAATAGAGCCATTAAAGCCAGAAGCAGCAGCGTAATAATACAGTAGAAAAATCTCATAATAATCGGGTTGGTTTCTATATAGATGCAGCAAAGACGAAAAGGTTGCGTAAGAAAATTAAAAAAATTGCTGTCACTTTGTCAGAAGTTCGTTTTACCCTTATCTTTGCATTTCTTAATCCTGAAAAGGAAACTTTGAATTATGGAGAAGACAATAGACGAGAAAAAACAGGGAAACACTCTGGTAATGGAACCTAAGCAGGAAAACAACCGTAAACTTTTTATTGAAAGTTACGGGTGTGCGATGAATTTTAGCGACAGTGAAATTGTTGCTTCAATCCTTGCTAAAGAAGGTTTTAATACCACGCAAAAACTTGAAGAAGCAGATCTTGTTTTAGTAAACACCTGTTCTATTAGAGAAAAAGCCGAACAAACCGTTCGTAAAAGACTTGAAAAATACAATGCAGTAAAAAAAATAAACCCGGGAATGAAGGTGGGCGTTTTAGGTTGCATGGCCGAGCGTTTAAAAGAGAAATTTCTGGAAGAAGAAAAAATAGTAGATCTTGTAGTTGGGCCAGATGCCTATAAAGATCTACCTAATCTTATAAACGAAGTTGAAGCAGGTCGGGATGCTATAAATGTGCTTCTTTCTAAAGAAGAAACCTATGGTGATGTTTCTCCCGTGCGCCTACAAACCAATGGAGTTTCAGCCTTTGTTTCTATAACCCGTGGTTGCGATAATATGTGCACCTTTTGCGTGGTGCCTTTTACTCGAGGAAGAGAAAGAAGTCGCGATCCACAAAGTATTGTAGAAGAAGTAAACGAACTTTGGGAAAAAGGATTTAAGGAAATTACACTTTTAGGCCAAAACGTAGATAGTTATTTATGGTATGGCGGCGGACTCAAAAAAGATTTTAAAAATGCCTCTGAAATCCAAAAGGCTACGGCTACCGATTTCTCCTCACTTTTAAAACTTGTTGCTGAAGCACAACCTAAAATGAGAATTAGGTTCTCTACTTCAAACCCTCAGGACATGACTTTAGAGGTAATTGAAGTTGTGGCCGCTTATCCCAATATCTGCAAGCATATTCATTTACCAGTTCAAAGCGGGAGCGACAGGATCTTAAAAGAGATGAACAGGCTGCATACCCGGGAAGAATATTTTAAACTTATAGACTATATAAGAGAATTAATGCCCGAATGCTCTATCTCCCAGGATTTGATAGTTGGTTTTCCAACTGAAACCGAAGAAGATCACAAGGATACTTTATCATTAATGGAATATGTGAAGTATGACTTTGGCTATATGTATGCATATTCTGAAAGGCCCGGCACCATGGCTGCACGTAAACTGGAAGATGATGTTCCTGCAGAAACAAAACAACGTAGGTTGGCTGAAATAGTAAAACTGCAACGGGAACATAACCACTTTAGAACACAACGATTCCTTGGCGATACCGTAGAGGTCTTAATAGAACGAGAATCAAAAAAATCAAGCGAACACTGGAGCGGCCGTACTACACAAAATACGGTAGCTGTTTTTCCTAAGGAAAATTATAAAGTTGGGGATTTTGTAAACGTAAAAATAAACGATTGTACCAGTGCTACCCTAATAGGCGAAGCGGTTGGCTATAGTGAAAATAACTAAAAATATCAGTTATTTCCAGACAAGTATAAATTTAGCCTCACGGAAATAACAGCATTTATATATGGAATCAATTCAGGCAGTAAAACAGCGGTTTGGAATAATTGGCGACGATCAACGCCTTAACCGCGCTATAGAAAAAGCAATCCAGGTTGCGCCTACAGATATTTCGGTATTGGTAACCGGGGAAAGTGGGGTTGGTAAAGAAAGTATTCCAAAAATAATCCACTCACTTTCTCATAGAAAACACGGAAAATACATCGCAGTTAACTGTGGTGCAATTCCCGAAGGAACTATAGATTCTGAACTTTTTGGTCACGAGAAGGGCGCCTTTACCGGCGCTACCCAAACCCGTAGCGGTTATTTTGAAGTTGCCGATGGCGGGACTATTTTTTTAGATGAAGTTGGAGAATTACCGCTTCCCACACAGGTTAGATTACTGCGTGTTTTGGAAAACGGGGAATTTATAAAAGTAGGTTCTTCTAAAGTGCAAAAATCTGATGTTCGCATTATCGCAGCTACCAACATTAATATGCAGGAATCTATTAAAAAGGAGCGCTTCCGCGAAGATCTTTATTATAGATTAAGCACGGTAGAAATCAACCTTCCACCTTTGCGCGATCGTAAAGACGATATTCATTTATTATTTAGAAAATTTGCATCAGATTTCGCGCTGAAATATAAAATGCCCACCATTAAGCTTCAGGACGATGCGGTTAGTTTATTACAAAAATACCGTTGGGGCGGGAATATTCGGCAGTTAAGAAATATTGCCGAACAAATTTCGGTCTTAGAGCAGGAACGCATCATAGGCCCGGAACGTTTAAAAGAGTATTTACCCGATATTGGTAGTAATTTACCCGCTGTAATCGCCGATAAAAAGAAAGAAAGCGATTTTAGTAATGAGCGTGAAATTCTCTATAAGGTGCTTTTTGATATGAAAAGCGATCTTACCGATCTAAAGAAACTCACCCTAAAGTTAATGGAAAGCGGGAACACGCAGAAGGTTCAGGATGAGAATGAAAGTCTTATTCAAAAAATTTATGGTGACAATGAAGATGGCGAAGACGTAGACGCTGAAGAATTGGATGCACTTAGCAACGAAAACCTGGAGGTGCTTCAAATTCCACAAAACAGTCCGAAATCTGAACTTAACAGGGAAAAAGATAAATATTATTTTGCTGAAGAGATCGAAGAAGAGGAAACCCTTTCTTTACAGGATAAAGAATTAGAGCTTATCAAGAAATCTTTAGAAAGGCATAGTGGAAAACGCAAAGCTGCTGCCGAAGAATTAGGCATAAGTGAACGCACACTTTATAGAAAAATAAAACAATACAACCTGTAATTTTAGTCCCCTACTTTATGAAAAAATCTGCTTTTCTTTTATCCCTTGTACTTATGTTATGCACACAATCTTGCGGGATTTATTCTTTTACCGGTGCCGATACCGGAGAGGCTGAATCATTTCAGGTAAATTTCTTTCAAAACCAGGCCGATTTGGTTGAACCTGGGATAGATAGAACTTTCACCCTGCAATTACAGGATCTTATTCAAAATCAAACCAGTTTAAGCCTGGCAAACAATAACGCCGATCTAATTTTTGAAGGAGAGATCATCGACTTTTACGTAGCTCCAATTACCGCAACCTCCGAGAATACCGCTGCACAAAACCGACTCACTATTGCGGTAAATGTTAGGTATTACAATACCCTGGAACCGGAAAAAGATTTTGAAAGACGATTTTCTTTTTATTACGATTATCCTGCCAACGCACAGCTGGTTGGAGGCACCCTGGAAACCGCGGTAAATGAAATTTACGATCGTCTTACTCAAGATATTTTTAATGCCGCTTTAACCGATTGGTAATTATGGAAGCAACCGAATTCATAAAATTGCTAAAACAACCGGCCGGAATTACCGCCAGCCAAACCACTGCATTAGAAAAGATAATTCAGGAGGCTCCGTATTTTCAAGCGGCTCGAGCAGTTAGGCTTAAAGGTTTAAAGGAGCACCAGGAATTCAGTTACAACAGCGCACTCAAGAAAACCGCTGCCTATACCACAAATAGAAGCGTACTCTTCGATTTTATAACTTCTGAAGAGTTTAATCAGAACAAGATTGCAAGACAAATCCAGGATCAGGAAGAGCAATTGCGAAATATTACCGTTTTTGAACCCGAAGAGGTTTTTGCCAAACGAAGTATGGCTATAGACGAAGCCATTAAAATGCAGCAATCGGAATCGGAACAGGTGATGGATCCTGAGCTGTTTTCAGAAAAACAAAAGGAAGCCGAAGTTCAAAAAGAACCTGGTACAGAAAAAGACGATTTGAAGTTAGGAGAACCTTTAGAATTTGATGCTTCAGAATCACATTCTTTTTCAGAATGGTTAAGACTTACATCGGCCCAACCTATAAAAAGAGAAAATCAGGAAGAGAAAGAATCTCAAAAAGATGAGCTTCAGCATAAAAAGTTTGAACTTATTGATAAGTTTATATCCAAAAGCCCTAAAATAAAACCCGGTAAACCCAGCAATAAATCCAACCTGGCAGAAGTAAGCACAACCCCGCCGGAGTCGTTAATGACAGAGACTTTAGCCCGTGTTTATTTGGAACAAAAAAATTATAAAAAAGCTATTCAGGCATATAAAATATTAATTTTGAAAAATCCCGAAAAAAGTGGTTTCTTTGCTGACCAAATTCGGGCAATCGAAAAATTACAAGAAAATAATACAAAGCAAGAATGAGCACATTCACGATTTTTTTAGCATTAATAGTTATTGTAGCCTTTTTACTGGTAGTAGTAATTATGGTACAGAATCCTAAAGGCGGTGGTTTATCTTCCTCTTTTGGTGGTAGCGGACAACAAGTAGGTGGAGTTAAGAAGACCGGAGACTTTTTAGATAAAAGTACCTGGACCTTAGCAACGCTTTTATTAGTCCTTATTTTACTTTCTAATGTAACAATTATGGATGATGCTGGTTACGGCGAATCAAGGGTTTTTGACGAAGAAGCAATGCCTGAGAACACCGCTACTCCACCAGCACAAATGCTAGGACAAACATCAGAATCTGACAGCGCTCAATAAACGCTTCATTCTTTATAAAATATACAAATGCCAGCTTATGACAAGCTGGCATTTTTTGTTGGTAATTGGCAGTAAAAACGGGGTGGCATAATTTTAGAAATAAGTCTAACCGCTTATTTAAAGATTAATTAACCTAAATAAATTTATAAAAAATGGGACTAAACATTAAACCGCTCTCAGACAGAGTTCTTATTGAACCTGAAGCTGCCGAAACCAAAACGGCATCTGGAATTTACATTCCCGAAACAGCTAAAGAAAAACCACAACGAGGAAAAGTTGTAGCTGTAGGTAAAGGAAATAAAGACCACGATATGACTGTGAAAGTTGGTGATACTGTACTTTACGGAAAATACTCCGGTACAGAACTAAAACTTGAGGGCACAGACTATCTAATGATGAGAGAAGACGATATTCTTGCAATAGTATAAGACTTCTTTTCCCCGTTCCCGGGGAAATTTTCAAAATAAAATATTAATAATACAATTTCCGCATTCGCGGAAATGACAAAATTAACTAACAATGGCAAAAGATATAAAGTTTGACATTCAAGCCCGTGACGGAATTAAGCGCGGTGTAGATGCATTGGCAAATGCCGTAAAAGTAACTTTAGGTCCTAAAGGACGTAATGTAGTAATAAGCAAATCTTTTGGTGCACCAACCGTAACTAAAGATGGTGTTACTGTAGCAAAAGAGATCGAACTTGAAGACCCACTAGAAAATATGGGTGCTCAAATGGTTAAGGAAGTTGCTTCTAAAACCAACGATCTTGCGGGAGACGGTACTACTACCGCCACTGTACTTGCCCAGGCAATCGTAAAAGAAGGCCTTAAAAACGTTGCAGCTGGCGCAAGCCCAATGGACCTTAAAAGAGGTATAGATAAAGCTGTAACTGCAATCACTAAAGATTTAGAGAAACAAACTAAAGAAGTTGGTGATTCTTCAGAAAAAATAAAGCAGGTTGCTTCTATTTCGGCCAATAACGATGAGCACATTGGTGATCTTATCGCCAAGGCTTTCGGTAAAGTTGGAAAAGAAGGTGTAATTACCGTAGAAGAAGCTAAAGGTACCGAGACTCACGTTGAAGTCGTTGAAGGTATGCAATTTGACCGTGGTTATCTTTCTCCATATTTCGTAACGAATTCAGAGAAAATGACTGCAGATCTTGAAGATCCGTACATTTTATTGTTCGACAAAAAGATCTCTTCTATGAAAGATTTGCTTCCTGTTCTTGAGCCGGTAGCACAATCTGGAAAGCCACTTTTAATTATTGCTGAAGATGTAGACGGCGAAGCCCTTGCTACATTAGTGGTAAACAAACTACGTGGTTCTCTTAAAATCGCTGCTGTTAAAGCTCCAGGATTTGGAGATCGTAGAAAAGCAATGTTAGAAGATATCGCTATCCTAACCGGTGGTACTGTTATTTCTGAAGAAAGAGGATTCTCATTAGAAAACGCCACTATCGATATGTTAGGTACCGCTGAAAAAGTAGCTATCGATAAAGATAATACTACTATCGTAAATGGTGCTGGTGATAACAAGCAGATCGAAGAACGTGTAAACCAGATCAAAGCTCAGATCGAAACCACTACTTCAGATTATGATAAAGAAAAACTTCAGGAGCGTTTGGCTAAGTTAGCTGGCGGTGTTGCCGTACTTTATGTAGGTGCAGCTTCAGAAGTTGAAATGAAAGAGAAGAAAGACCGTGTAGATGATGCCCTTCATGCAACCCGTGCGGCTGTAGAAGAAGGAATTGTTGCCGGTGGTGGTGTTGCTCTTGTAAGAGCTCAAGCCGTTCTTGCTAAATTAAAAGCTGAAAATGACGATGAGGCTACAGGAATTCAGATAGTGGTTAGAGCTATTGAATCTCCACTTAGAACTATCGTAGAAAATGCTGGTGGTGAAGCTTCTGTAGTAATCAATAAAGTTCTTGAAGGCAAGAAAGAATTTGGTTACGATGCGAAAACCGACACATTTGTAGATATGATGAAAGCCGGAATTATAGATCCTAAGAAGGTAACAAGAGTTGCGCTTGAAAACGCTGCTTCTGTTGCCGGAATGATCTTAACTACCGAATGTGCCCTTGTTGATCTTCCAGAAGACGACAAAGGTGGCGGAGGTATGCCAGGCGGAATGGGCGGCGGAATGCCCGGAATGATGTAATGGCCCGGCCATAACAAATATTAAAAACCCGTTTCTTTATTGAAACGGGTTTTTCTTTTTCCAGAAACTTAAAAAGCCGGATTTATTAATTTCTTGTAGAAAAATAATTATTCTAATCCCGAAACAATTCTTTTGCCGTGGTACGCCTTAGCATTGATTTCCCTGTGTAATTCTTCTAGATTTGTTGTGGTGATTTTTCCAGCACAAATCACTTCCATATCACCGGCCAGAGCTATTATATTTTTAAGCTTCTGAATACCTTCAGAGGCGGTATTTTCACCTCCTGAAGTAAGAATTCCATTTACAACACCTAAGTCTCTTAAAGATTTCACAGATTCTAAAATAGCCGGAGTTTCATCAATGGCTTTATGAAAGACAAATTTCATAGGTTTTCCTATTTCCGCAAGTTTTTCAACGGCATCAATATTTATTGTTTTATCTTCTTTTAAAATTCCTAATACCACGCCATTTACACCGGCTTCTTTACAAAAGGCTATATCACTAGCCATCTGCTTAATTTCAGCATTATTATACACGAAATCACCAGCCCGGGGTCTAATCATAACGCGGATCGGAATATTTAAATGGGATTTAGCCGAAAGGATCAATTCTCTGGAAGGTGTTAAACCTTCTGCATCTAAATCTGCACAGAGCTCGATGCGATCAGCTCCATTTTCTTCAGCAACCAAAGCTTGTTCTATGCTTTCTACGCAGGCTTCTCTTATATAAGTCATTACATTATATTAGCTTTTCTTCATAAAATCAAAGCCACCTTTCCTAAGATTGATCCCAAATTCCAAATAAGCCTTTAAACAGGCAAGGAAATTTGCCCAACCTTCGGTATTTCCACCAAACCATTGGATGCCCATCTCATCTGCTTTCATCTTGCCTTCTTGTATCCTTACTAGCGTACTGGTTTTAGAAACTTCGGTAAGGCTAATTTCAACCAGTAAGATTTTATCTTTCGCTCCTTCCCATTCAAAAGAAATGAATTCACCAGGAACTAGTTTTAGAACATTTACCGGCGCATATTCTTCAAATTCCGGAAATTTCCAGCTTATAGATTTCCCCTCTTCCATCATTCCGGAGCTTTCGGCAATAAAATAATTTTTCATTTGCTCAGAATCTATAATCGCTTCATAAACTTCAGCTTTCGATTTTGCGATTTGCAGGGCCGTTTTAATTTCTAACATCTTCATAAGTTGAAATTTACTTAAATCTAAAACAGAAATTCCAAACCTCACAGGTTTTTGAAACCTGTGAGGAGAGCGATAGATAGCTTAAGAATTATTCTCCTTCTATTTCAATTAATTTTTTCGGAATAAATAACACGAATTTAAAGTCAAACCAAGATTACTAAAAAATAAAATTTTTCATATCTATAACTAACTAATTCTACTTGTCTTACTTAATATACACCCGTTAAGAATGATTATTTAGAGTTAATTATATCTCTAAAATAACCAAAAAATTAAGCTCTGATGATACTTCACTTATTTCTAAAGTTTCTTTCTTATAGCTAGCGACAACAGGTGTATAATAATCTGTACCACATATTGTTCTTGATTGTTCTGTTTCAAATTGAACATTAATTGTTTCTTCTATATCATCTAAATAAATAGTGTATTCGTATGTTGATCTATGTGGCACCGTAAACATAAGCGAGTTATCCAGCACTCTAATTTCAGCATCAGGGTTTGCAAATTCATTTCCTGGAATAAATTGAAAAGTAATAAGTTCTTCTGAATAATCAGCTTCTACCCTGATATTATCTGGATCAATAGTCCCATTTTCAAATAGATTAGTGCCTGCGGTATCAACTATCCTGAGATGCAAAGAAGCTACCGCCATATCTAAAATACAGTCATCTCCTTCATCGTCGTTATTCGAACAACTGGAAAATAAGAGACCAATTAAAATAAGCGTAATGATTTTTTTCATAATTCAGTATTTATAAAAAATTAATATTATTGGTTCTATTTATTAGATGCACTTTCTCTAAATGGTTGCGTCAAATGGCATACAATTTTATTATACTACTCCTTTCAAGTAGCATTTAAAGTATAACAGTTATTTTGTGGTAATTAAAAACTAAACCATAAACTACTAAAGAAATACAAAACTTATAATTCGCTCAGGCTTAGATTTTGAAATATATCCAGAAGGATGCTTAGTTAAAGACTGAATTTTAGCGTTGCTAAAACCTGCGAAGGCCGCAACTGATAACTGCTCTGCACATAATAATATTGACTGTTATATGCATTTATAAAAGTATCTGTATTCAAAATATTTCGCCAGCTTAAATTCAAGTCCATTTTGGGCTTTTTAAAAGTAAACTGATAGCCCAGGTTTACAAAATAATTATCCCCATTTTTAGAAAGTGAATTCCCATAATATTCTCCACTCAAACTCAAATATTGATTATCCTTAGGATAAAAATAAAGCTCCATAATATGCTGATGGGTTTCTATTTTTTGAAAATTGTTCCCTTCAAAACCCGAAGTATAAGTTGAGAAATTACCTGAATAATTCGCAATTAGCCAACTCCAAATATCGGTTTCCAAACTTCCTCGTAGATTCAAATTTTGCGTATTTACCTCGGCCAGCGTATTATTTAAAAGCTGTTGCCGCTTTGATAAATTATATGAAGCATTTAGTTTAAGTGTTGTTTTTAGTTCCCTAAAGTATTTGCTTCCGCCGGCTTTGAAACTATGATTATCAAAACTATTATTGCGAGCCACAGCTTCTAAAATTGTTGTTCCATTTTCACCAATATTAGAACTGTACAATAGGTTATTTTCAGAATACGCATACGAGTAAGACGCATTTAAAAATAATTGCTTTAACGGATTTCGATAACGTACGCCTCCGCTATAATTTTGTTTTTGTTCTTCGGAAATTGGTGCATTATAGCGATTTAAATTCCGGTAGCCTTTCAGTAAAAATCCGTAATATAATTGCTGAATTTCACCAAAATTATAACTAAATCTTGCTGAAGCATTTGCTTCCCAAAAAGCTGAAATTTTCTTTCTTACATAAAAATTAGGTTCAAAAATCAAACGATCCAGATTTCTGCTATCCTCAAAATTATCATCTTCAAGGTTAAAGCTTTTAAATTCAAGTGGTGTACTTAAACGCAAATTCCAGGTTTCATCCTTACTTTCAAACCTGAAAGCGTTTTTAAAATACACCGAAGATTGTAGAAATTCGGTTCGGTTTTTAAAATTCACATCCAAAACTTCGTCATCTTCATTAAGAAAAACATCGCTATCTAGCTGCTGATGCTGAAATGAAAATCCAAATTTTGGAGTGATAGTGAATTTCCCCAGTGCTTTTGTGAATCCAGCAGAATTATCGGTATAAATTTTTCTGGTTGATACCAATTGCTGAATTTCCCCATATGGATCGCCATCATTAAAAATAGCTTCAAAATGTCCCGGCTGCACCATAAGATCCTGATTATTTTCTGTAAAACCAGTATTCGAATTAAAAGTGATTAATTGTTTACCCACGGTCCTAAGCAAACGCAGATCGTTTTTAATTCCGAAGAAAGGATTATCCAGCTGCTGCTTTATTTTTGTATCAGGACGATCTATAACACCTCGTGCAGCATTCCAAAATCCGTTAAATTCCAATTGATTTTTCAGGTAATTTTTATCTGCATTATTTTCCAGGGTTAGTTTCCCCTGAAGTGTACTCACATAAAGATGGTTGTTTGTATTCTCGATCACATCAATCGTATCTGTAGGTGTAAAATAGCGGGTTTGTGTACTCCCATCCTGTTGCTGGTAATCATTTAGATAAGAGATATTCAGTTTTAGATCTATATTCTCTTTTATACGCTGTAAAATATTTGCAGAACCCAAATGCACATTATTATCCA
Source organism: Salegentibacter mishustinae (assembly GCF_002900095.1). Taxonomy (NCBI): domain Bacteria; kingdom Pseudomonadati; phylum Bacteroidota; class Flavobacteriia; order Flavobacteriales; family Flavobacteriaceae; genus Salegentibacter; species Salegentibacter mishustinae. Next base: position 83,833 of record NZ_LLKN01000002.1, read on the forward strand.
ACCAGCGTTCCTGAGAAAAAGGCGGCTCTGAAATGTTCTGAATCGAAAGCCAATCGGTTTTATCGATCGTAAACTGATCGCCCAAAAAATTAATCGAAAAATCACGAATCTCCCGGGAAACATCACTACCGGTATTATTACTTTGATAAGTAAAGATCGCCTGTTGTTTTTTAGTAAAAATCATGGGCGTTACATTTGCTTGCCAAAGCAGAGGCGCTGCACCAATCCCGGCGGTGGCCGTTCCGCTATACGTAATATCTTTTTTAAGCTTGATATTTATGGAAGCGCGCTCTGAAAATTCCAAACTATCCAAAACTTTTACCGGCTGGTGATTTTCCAGGATCTCTACTTTAGAAACCGCCTCGGCAGACAGGTTATCATTCGCCAGATTATAACGCCCTTCCAACAAATCTAAACCTTCGATATAATATTTCTGAATAGGCTCATCTCTATAAAAAATCTGTCCGTTTGGCCGAATATCGATACCCGGTATTTTTTTTAGAACATCAGCGATCACACGGTCATTTTTTCCTTTAAAGGCTGCTACTGAAAAACTAAGCGTATCGCCACGTTGCTGCAAAATTTCAGATTTTACGAGCACCTCTTTTAAAGATTCTGAAGAAGGTGAAAGCTTAACTTCAAGTGTCTGTGATTTATTCTGAATCGTTTTTTTAAACGTACCAAAACCTATATATGAAACTTTTAAAAATAGGGAATCACTCTCATTTTTGACAGCTATTTTGAATTTTCCATTCGCATCTGAAATACCATAAGCTAGTATTGGAGAAACAGAATCTTTACTCACCATCACCGTTGCCCCACTCAGTTTCTCATCTTGATCGTCTAGAACCTGTCCCGAGATTTCTTTTTGAGAATAACCTACAGAAATGATAAATATCGATATGAGGAATAGGAAAATCTGTCTAAAATGATCCAATTGATTATTTTTTTTGATTGATGATGATTTATTATGGCTAAAGCTCGATTGGATTATTTCGTCTTTTATATTTTTCGCTTAGTTCTTTTCTTGTTTTAGTTTCATCTTCTTCGCTCCATCCGAATTTTATGCCTGCCTTTTGCATGGTGCCAATAGGATCGCGATTATAATCGTCCCGAACCTGATCAAGTTCTTGCTGAGAAACAGTTTTGTAATTGTCTAGATTCAATAGTTTATCTACCGGATTTGCTAATTCCTGAAATGCCGTTAAACTAAAATGATAATGATTTTTTAGGTCTGAAATCTCTAAAATGAGTCCCGGCAAACCACTAAATTTATAAGGCCCATCAGAGAATGGTAATTCTGGCGCAAACCACGCGATATAATTTCTACCTGCAAAATTACCTGTGGCTTTCTGAACGCTAAAGCCTAAAATTTCTTTATTCTATGGCTGAATTTCCCATTCAATCTGTTTTAGATCCTGTTTATATTTTAATTCATATTGAAAAACCTTTTCGGCTAAAATAAGTTCGTTCTCCTGATAATCTTTATAGATGGTATATTTAAAATCGGTCATTTGATTATACTCATCCATTCTCATGACTACAGGATTTGTCATATTTTCTAAAGAATCTTTAATTGCTTTACCCAGGCTGGAATATCGTGATTGCTCCTCACTTAAATAAAGTACACCCGTTTCATATTTTAGGGAGTTTTCATCTGTTGAATCCTCCTGGAATTCGAGTTGGTAGGTAGCTTTATAGGAATATTGATCCTGTGCCTGCAAATTTCCTAAACTAAGGAAAAGCATAGCGATTATAAGACTTCTCATTTTTGTAGTTCTATTTGGTTATTCCTTTTCGCAAAACTTTCTTTAAACGCTTCGGCATATTTTTTCTTGGTTTCTGCAGAGATGGTTATATTATCGGGGATTGGAGCATATCCCCATGGATCCTCCATATATCGTTTCCAAACTTTATATAATTCAGTTTTATTGGTTTCAGCGTATTGGTTGAGATTGATCTTGTATTTAAGTTTTGGACTGAGTTTTTCCAGACCGAAAAATTCAAATACATAATGCTGCTGGGTATCTTCCAGCTCCAAAATTAAACCCGGCAAACCACTAAACTTATAAGGCCCGTCTGAAATTGGAATTTCTGAAGTAAACCAGGCTATATAATCCCTTCCGGCAAAAGAAGTTTTAGCTTTCTGAACCTCAAAATCTTTAATTTTCTTTTTCTCCGGTAGAATCTCCCATTCAAATTGATTCATTTCCTGGGTGTAGTAAAATTGATCACGTGAAATAGTTCTCGTGAAAAACAGCTTATTTTCAAGCCTATGCTTTAAAATAACATATTGAAAATCTGTAACTGCTTCCCGGGAAGTATGAGCAGTATTTCCTTTTCTAACAATAGGATTAGCCAGGGTTTTTGCCCGACTGGAAAACTTTGAAAGATCATCTCCTGTAAATAAGAGCATATATTCAGATTTGGATTCATCCAGGTTGGTAGAATCCAATTTATAAGTGAGTTTGTAAATTACTTTGTACTCAAATTTATCGCTGAGTTTTTGAGCACTACAAATTGATGTAAACAAAATAAGTAGAAATATCAAGTAGGCTTGTTTCATAGTTTAAATTATTTCAGTTCGAGTCGATTATTCTTGCTTTCTTCTATTTCGGTAAAAATGCGCTTGTATTCTTTATGCACCTCGGAATTCATGTCTGCTGCCTGACCAGCGTAAGTCATAGGATCGCTTTTATATTGTTTCCATAGGTCCTGTAATTCATTTCTTTCGGTTTCAGCATACATTTTAAGGTTCGTTTTATAGGAAATCTTTGGTGATAATTCCTCTAAACCGAAAAACTCAAAGTTCCAGTGTTTTTCTGTATCAGCAATTTCCAAAATAAGTCCGGGTAAGCCGTTAAATTTATAAGGGCCTTCTGAAATCGGTATCTCTGGAGTAAACCACGCAATATAATCTCGCCCTTTAAATGAAGTTTTAGCTTTCTGAACTTTATAATCTTTGATCGACTTAGTTACGGGCAAGATTTCCCATTCAAATTGATCTAATTTTTCTGAATAATAGAAACGATCGTTCATTTTTGGAATTTTGAGGGTATAAAAAATCTTCCCAGTTTCTGGCTCTTTTATAATTTGATAATGAAATTCACTTACCACCTGGGGAGATGTACTACCACTATTCCCACTAATTTCGTAAGTTTTTGAAAGGGTCACCGCCCGACTGGAAAATTTGGAAAGCTCGTCTCCGGCAAACAGGATCATATACTCCGATTTCGATTCATCCAGATTGGTAGAGTCTAACTTATAAGTGAGTTTGTAAGTTACCTTATATTCAAATTTATCGCTGAGTTTTTGGGCACTGCAGATTGCTGTAAACAATATAAGTAGAAATGTCAAGCAGGCTTGTTGCATAATTTAGGCTACTCTAATTCTATAGGGTTGTTTTCTTTTTTTAATTCTTCGCGATGTTCCCTTAATAATTTCTCTTTTTGACCGGGCTGAAAACCCATTGTAATTCCAGAATTTTCCATTTTTATAAAGGGATTTTCAGCATACTCCTGTTTTATTTGCAGGAATCGTTCTCTACTAACCTCCAAATAATCTTCTGGATCAAACTCTATAAAAATTTCATCGTTCAATTCTTTGAAACCGTTGAGTTTAAAAGTGTAATAATCGTCATTATCTGAAATTTCCAGGATTAGGCCCGGTAAGCCACGAAATTTATATGGCCCTTCTGAAATAGGTATCTCAGTAGTAAACCAAGCTGTATAATCCCTTCCCGAAAAACTTGCTTTTGCCCTTTGTGCCACAAAACCGGCTACTTCTTTAGTCTCGTGCAAAATTTCCCAATTCAAATCATCAATATCCTGTGTATACCGGTAATTATCCTTAATAATTTTCTCTGTAAAAGAAACCTGTGCTGAGTTCTGTCTCTTGAAAACATAAAAATTTAATGCCGACATTGGCATTTTGGATCTCATTTCATTAAAACTTTGTTGGGTTCGTTCGCGATCTTTATAAGCCTCTTTTATAGAATCTGCTATGTATTGACCTTCGCTAGAAAATCGCGAAATCTTATCACCAATAAACAATACCATAGTTTCATTCTGGATAGACTCAGAATTTGTTGAATCTATTTGCCAGGTAAGGTCGTAGGTAGCTTTATATTTAAATTTATCTGTTAATTCCTGGGCAGGAACTAGCGAGCTTATTAATAGAAATATAAAGGGAATATAAAATTGTTTCATAAATTGAATGTTATTCCAGCTCTATGGGGTTGTTTCTCTTTTCAAGCTTTTCTTTGTTTTCGCGCAAAAGTTTTTCTTTTTCGCCGGGTTGAAATCCAAAAGTTATATTTTTTTCGGGAGTATTATTTCGTTCTACAACTGCGAATGGATCTAACTTATATTCCTTAATACTTTCTAAAATTTCCTTTTTATCACTTTTTATAAAATGAGAAACTTTAAGCTCCACGCTAGCAGGATTTTTGAACTTTTCGAAACTTTTTAGTTTATAATTATAATGATTTTGAACGTCGCTAATTTCAAGAATAAGGCCCGGCAATCCGTTAAACTTGTAAGGTCCTTCTGAAATAGGAATTTCTGAAGTAAACCAGGCAATATAATTTCTTCCGGCAAAAGTGGTAGTCGCCTTTTGTGACTGATAGCCTTCTATCAGCTTATTCTCCGGCAAAATCTCCCAACTAAATTGGTTCAGGTCTTCTTCGTACCTCAGGTTATCCCTAAGAATTTTATAAGAATAAGATATTTTTTCTTCCGGAAAACCTTTATAAATCACCGATTCAAACTCGGTTTTCGTTCTTTTAGCACGCTCTTCAAAATCCATACTTCCAATATCTCTTCCCTGTAAATTCATTTTCAAAGAATCACTCATCGTACGCCCCCGGCTGGCAAAAATTGAAACCTTATTGCCCAGAAATAAGTTAAAATCTTCGGTTTTTAATTCATTAATATCCGTAGAATCGGGAGCATAAGTTAACTCGTAAATAGCTTTGTATTTAATTTGATCTTCGATCTCTTTGTTCTGTGCAAAAGCGGAAGAAAAAACAAGGCTAAAAATAATCAAAAGGAAAGTTTGCATTAGTGATGATATATTAAGAATTAGATTGAAATGATGAATAATTCTTCAATATTAAGAATATATTTATCCTAATAAAAATTTTAACTAAATAAATAGTAGCCTAACTATAAAAAAAGTTGTTTCTATATTTAAAGAATTACCGGGCTTTATTAAATTTGATATCTTGGTAGCTCCTTGAGAACCTTATCTAATGAATAAATTTTTAAGAGCTTTAATTTTAATAGCGGGGCCATTATTATTTTTTATACTTCAAATACTGGGCGCGCCAAAATCTATGCCCCCGGCAGCTTTTGATATTCTTTGTATTACCATTTGGATGGCGCTCTGGTGGGTGACCGAGGTAATCCCAATTTCGGTTACCGCTTTATTGCCCATTGTTATGTTTCCCTTAACCGGCGCTTTAGATATTGAAGCCACCACCGCTGCTTTTGGTCATAAATACGTGTTTTTATACCTGGGCGGATTCGTTCTAGCCGTAGCTATAGAAAAATGGGATTTACACCGAAGAATTGCGCTAAACATCATTAACCTCATTGGAAGCAAGATAAAATTCATCATCCTTGGTTTTATGATTGCCACCGCATTCCTTTCTATGTGGATCTCAAATACCGCAACATCGGTTATGATGCTTCCTATTGGCACCGCGATAATAAGTCAGTTAAAAAACAATCCATTTAGCAACGAAAATGAACCTATGGTCTTTGGGAAAGCATTAATGCTCGCTATAGCCTATAGTGCTTCAATTGGTGGAATTGGAACGTTAATAGGAACACCGCCAAACCTGGTTTTTGCCGGAATAGTTGAAGAATTATACGGCATCGAGATCAGTTTTTTGAAATGGGCAATGTTAGGGATTCCGATCTCGGTTTTCCTGTTGTTTATTTGTTGGAAATACCTTACCAGTTTTGCTTTTAAATTTGATAAAGCTGAATTCCCCGGCGGGAAAGCCGAAATTAATAAACTACTGAAGTCTTTAGGAAAAATAAGCATGCAGGAAAAGAGGGTGCTCGTTATCTTCGGTTGCACCGCTTTTCTTTGGATCACAAGATCTTTTTTAATTCAGCCTTTTCTTCCTTTTATAGATGATACTATAATAGCTATTGTTGCGGCGATCGCACTCTTTATTGTCCCATCGGGAAAAGAAACGAAACCTTTATTAAACTGGGAAGAAGCCGTGAAAATTCCCTGTTGAATCATCTTACTTTTTGGCGGCGGAATGGCTCTTGCAAAAGGTTTTAGTGAAACAGGTTTAGCGGTTTGGATAGGCGAACAACTCACTTACTTACAAAACCTGCCTTTATTCCTATTAATATTAATTCTTGTCGCTGCCGTTAATTTTCTAACCGAAGTAACCTCTAATCTCGCCACCACGGCAATGCTACTTCCAATTTTAGCGCCTATGGCTTTGGCAATGGGCCTTCACCCTTATTTATTATTAATAAGCGCTACACTGGCCGCATCCTGCGCTTTTATGTTGCCGGTAGCAACGCCACCAAACGCGGTGGTTTTTGGTTCGGGTTATTTAAAAATACCAGATATGATAAAAACGGGCTTATGGATGAACCTTTTTTCTATTCTTTTAATAAGTATTTTGGTGTATTTCTTTTTACCCAGCATCTGGGGTTTTAAGGTGAATGAGATTCCAGAACTTTTCGCATAAAAAAAGAGGGAAGTTATTTCCCTCTTTTTTCATTCAATTAAATATTCAGGCTAATTCTGTGCCCACCATAATTCAGTTCCCTGTTCGTCTGGTCCCTGTTCCTGTATGGCCGCTTCAACATTTGCTCCGTTTGTATTGTACTCCTGGTTTCCATACCTCATTCGTTGAGGATATTCACCGTTAAGAGTTCCTGCTGCGTAGATATCGTAATCTGATACTCCATTAGCTAATTCAACAGGATATCCTGTATCTCTTACTACGGCCCATGCTTCAAAACCATCTGTATAAGATACAATCCATCTTTGGATAGCGATTTTCTCTAAATTTTCTTCATCGGTTCCGTTTAGTTGAGCCATTTCTTCATTAGCAATAAAGGCTTCAATCTCACTGTCCTCAACTCTCCAAATTTTCATCGCCTGTCTTATTCCTTCCTGGTATAATGCCTGAGCGTCACCAGAACTAAGACCTTTTACGATAGCCTCAGCTTGTAAAAAGTTTCCTTCGGCTGCAGTGAAAACCACTTCGGGGAAAATTTCCAGTCCCTGGTTTTTTGGATTATTAACCCAATCTGCAGGTTCAGAAAACAAGTCGTTCTTAACGTGAGGATAAATTTCTGGATTCAGCCTTGAAGGTTGCCCAACATAGTAATCCTGGTCCTGCGGTACAGAAATTGTAAATTCATCTCCAGAACCGTTTCTTGTATACGGCACTCCAGCATTATCAAGTTCTCCTAAAATAAATTCTACGTGCTTATCAAAGAGGCTTGCTCCAGACCCTTCAGCTGGTTTTGTAAAGGTGAATTCCCCACCAATAATAGGTTTGGCGTAACGTGATAATCGTGGATCATTATTATCTCTAAGATAGTCAATAAGGGTTTTCCCAACATTCCAGTGAGATCCTATTCCACCGAAGTTATGCCAAACATCTCCATAAGCTGCATTTCCAAATTGGTCTATTTCGGTATCTTTCTCCATTAATGCATTATCCATCTCTGTGCTTAAAAGCGGAGCCTGCAAAGCTTCAGAAATAGCTGTTTCAGCAAAATCTGCTCCTGGTGCACCTTGCGCTCTTAGAGCCATTCTTAACTTCAATGTGTTTGCCAGTTTTTTCCATTGCTGAAGATCTCCGTTAAAGAACAAATCGTTTTCAGCGAGAAGCTCAATACCATCACCAGTTACGGTTTGATCTCCAATAATCTCCATCGCCTGGTCTAACTCAGCAATTACTCCGCGATAAATTTCAGATTGACTATCTAATTTAGGTGTAATAATGTCTGGATCCAAAGCTTCTGAATAAGGTACCATTCCAAAAGTATCTGTATACATTTGATAGTATAGACCTTTCATTACCAGACCAAGTGCGTAAAAATTCTGATTTTCTAAGTCTCCGCCTTCACCTACAAAGTTCTGGTAAACACTTAAGTTACTAACATACCCGGCTATCCAATCGTAAGTGGCATCAGTATATCCAGCACTGTAAGCATAACCAAGAGAACCGGTCCACCAGCATCCATTATAACCAAAAGTGAATTGACCTGCATACCTATCGGCATGAATTAAATGCGCTCTCCAATATGGAAAACGATTAGGTGCATAAAGTTCTATTTGAATTCCAGTAAGAAAGTATTTTGCACTCACTTCTTCAGATCCAAATGCATCGGGTCTTGTGTTGATCTCCTCGAAATCGGAACATCCGGCAAGTAAAAAAACCAACAACAAGCTTGTGCCAATTGTCTTTAAAATTCCTTTCATAATTATTTTTATTAAAATTTAATATTAATATTTAAACCAAGACTACGAATAGTTGGTGCATTGTTTAGAGAAATTCCCTGTCCTGAAAGTCCTGTTCCAATAGAAGCATCAGGATCAATATCATCGGCTTCTTTATAGATAAAGAATAAATTTCTACCAATTAAACCAACTGAGGCAGAAGTTAAACCTATATTGCTTATAGACTCCCCTGGTAACCTGTAAGTTAACGCAAATTCTCTTAATCTCACGTTGGTTTGATCATAAACATAGTTAGAGGTGATATTTGAATAACTACCCCAGTATTGCTGTGCCGTTATTTGAACATCGTTTTGTTGTCCTGTTTCTTCATTAATAGCGTCTACGGTGATACCGCCATCTCTGTACTGAAGACTTCTTTCTGAAACACCGGCTCCATCAAGATAAGAAGAGGTTGCAGAATATATTTCTCCGCCAAATCTTCCATCTACAAGGAATCTTAAGTTCCAGTTCTTATAAGTAAAAGTATTAGTTAAGCCTCCAATAAAATCTGGTTGAGCATTTCCTAGTTTTTCTCTTTCATTAGAAGCTACCGGAAAGCCTTCGGCTGTCACAACTCGCTCTCCATTTTCGTTAGTTTTCCAGGTGGTACCATAAATATCACCAATTCCGCCACCTACTTCTGCTCTTACGGAAAGATCTCCCAAACTATTTAGAACGGTGTAATCTAAACCATCAATCAGCTCTACCAATTTGTTGTTATTTCTTGACATGTTGGCTGAAATATCCCATCTAAAGTTTTCATTTTGTACAGGTACACCACCAATCATAAGTTCAAATCCGTTGTTTTTCACCTCTCCAACATTCTCTTTAAAAAAGCTGTATCCAGTTGAAAAAGGCACAGGCACGTTAAAAATCATATCATTAGTTACGATCTCATAAATTGAAAAATCTCCATATAATCTGTTTTTGAACATATTAAATTCAACACCAAATTCAGTAGATTTTACACTCTCTGGTTTTAGGTCTGGATTTAGTTTCACGCTAGGACCTTCCAAAACAGTTAATCCTAAGTAACCCTGTTGTGGCACACTAAAGGTTTGGTATAACTGATACACTCCAGTATCGTTACCAACTTCTGCCCAACTAGCTCTTAGTTTAAGCATATCCAGAAAATTCTTATCTGGATCTATAAAACGGTTTACCAACAGGGAATAACTTACAGAAGGATAAAAGAAAGATCTATTATCTTCACTAAGGGTTGATGACCAGTCGTTTCTGGCAGTTAAATCTAAATACATGAAATCATCATAGGAAAAACTAAAAGATCCATATAATGAATTGATTTTTTTAACTCCTAATGGTGTATGTGTACTGGTTTGAACATTAGTATTATTTAAAAATGCTCGGGAAGGCAACCTAAATTGACTTCCTCTAACACTCATACCTTCAAAAGTACGTTTAGACAAACTACCTCCAACATTGGCCACCAGGTTTAGCTTTTCAGTAAGGTCTTTATTAGCTGTAAATAAGAAATCACTATTTATTTCTACGTTTTTACGACTGGTAAAATTCAAGCGGCCATCGTAAAAGAAATGATGTCCATAATCCTGAATATCCTCTGTTCTAACGTTGGTAACATCTCCCCCTATTCTAATAAAAGCAGAAAGCCAATCATTAAACTCATAATTTAATTTTGTGAAACCTAGAAAACGATCTCTACGCTCATCATTGGTATCCTGGTTTAGCATCCAGTATGGATTACCAAGACTTTTGTTCTGTCCTGCATAACTTATTGCCCCATATTCATCTGGAAACATTTCTGGATTAGACCATAAAGAAGGTTTATATCTTTTAAGGTCATCTATAGCAACATTTCTGGGCATCCTATAAACAAAAGCCAGCACACCCTCTGTACCTACATTCACTCTATTCTCAAGTTCCTGAGTAAAATAGGTGGCCTTACTATCTAATGTTAATTTATCAGATAAATCTATAACGCCTCTTAGGTTAAAGTTATGGCTATGAAGTTCAGAATTAGGAATAACCGAAGTTGTTTGGTTATTAGTATAAGAGAATCTTACACTATGGTTTTCACCACCCTGATCCATCGAGATGGTATTGATACTTTTAATTCCGTTTTCAAAGAAATTTTCTACATTATCTGGCTGTGCAGTATATGCTCTTTCTTCTCCCGTATAGTATAATTGTTGAGAACCATCTAAAAGTGGCCCCCAGGAACTAGAGCCAAAGTTTTCTAAATCTGCATAAACAGCACCATTAACGCCCTGCCCGTATTGATTTTGAAAATCTGGAAGAAACATGGTTTCTTCTATGGATACATTCGAATTGACCGAAATACCCAGGCCGGCACCTCTTGTACCTTTTTTAGTAGTAATTAAAATCACCCCACTCGCTGCTCTAGAACCATAAAGTGCAGCCGCGTTTGGACCCTTTAATACCGAAATTGATTCGATATCAGCAGGATTAATATCTGTAATCCCACCACCGGTAACGGTACTATTATAAATACTACCACCAGATTCATTTCCTGAAGCATCAATTGGAATACCATCTACCACAATCAAAGCCTGGTTGTTTCCGGTTAAGGTGTTATTACCACGAATAGTAATACGAGAACCAGAACCTACTCCACTGGCTTGATTAACTACCAAACCGGCAACTTTACCTACAAGCGAATTGGCAACATTATAATCTTTAACTGTATTTACTTCTTCAGAATCTAACTCGGTTACGGCATAACCAAGTGATTTTTTCTCCCTGGTTAAGCCCAGAGAAGTAACTACAACCTCATCTAAAGCTTCTGTATCTGGAGAGAGCTCTAAGTTTATTGTAGTTTGACCGTTTACAGGAACTTCCTGTTTCATAAATCCTACCATAGAAAAAACTAAAGTAGCATCCTCTTCAACCTCCAGGGAGTAATTTCCGTCAAAATCTGTAGAGGTTCCATTACTGGTTCCTTTTTCCAGTACAGTAACTCCCGGTAAAGGCATTCCGTTTTCAGAATCTGTTACTGTTCCGGTTACTGTTTGCTCCTGCGCAATCACGTTTTGATTAAATGAAAAAAACATTAATCCAAGCAGGAATAATAATTTTTTACCCATGTGTAATTAGTTTTGGTTAGAATTTTACGCCCTAATAGCGCATTTCGATTATAAATTTAAATAAATGTTAGAAATGTGTTAACCATTTCAGAAAGTTTTCGACAGATAACAAATTTGAACAGCTAAACAACTAACATAAACGAAAACGTTTAAGCTAAATTAACACTAAGTAACTGCGCTTAACTAAATTTTTTAATTAATTATCAACAGTAATTAAATTAATTTCTTTAGATTTTAGGAAATCATTATGATTTATAAAGAAATCTTCAAGGAGGAATGCCGGTGATTTATCGCTATTGCTAGTTTGCTCTGAAGATTGATAATTTATCATAACAGACTCATTATCATAGTACTTATTATTGAGATTAATCTTTATTTGTTCAAAAGTTGGTTTTGTAAATGTGTAAGTAGGTTGAGCAGGAGTTACAGGATAGAAACCCATCATTGAATATACTAACCATGCGCTCATAGTACCTGTATCATCGTTCCCTGGAAGACCCGCCGGGCTGTTCTTATAATATTGTTTAATAAGTTCGGTAACTTTTGCGGAAGTTTTATGTTCACTACCTTCGATATAATTATACAAATAAGGATAAAGAATATCGGGTTCATTGGCCATATCGTATTGATCTTCTTCAAATACTTTATCCAGTTTATTTTCAAAAATTTGGGAACCTCCCATAAGCTTCATTAAACCTTTAATATCGTGAGGTACCATAAATAAATACTGCCAGGCATTACCTTCTATATAACCAACATTCTTTTCAAAATTGGCTCCCGCAAGTGGATCAAAAGGTTTATACCATTTTCCATCACTGTATTTTGGCTGTAAAAATCCTGTTTCTGGGTTATAAAGTTCTTTATAAGATGTAGCACGCTTAGAAAAGGTTTTATAATCCTGCTTTTTCCCTAAACTTTTTGCTAATTGTGCTATAGCATAATCGGCAATATTATATTCCAGGGTTGTGGACACAGGCCCGGGAACTCCACTATCAACGCCTACATACCCGTTATCAATATACTGTTTAAGGCCAGGCCGTAAGGGATTGTTGACTGTATCAAGCGCACTTTTTAGCATGGCTTCATAAGCTTTTTCTACATCAAAACCGGTTAAACCACGTAAATATGTATCAGCTAAAACAACCGCTGCAGGGTCTCCAACCATGGTAAATGTTTCGGTTGAATTTAATTCCCATTTAGGCAACCAACCATTTTCATCATACATAGCTAACATAGACTTTACCATTTCCAATTGCTCATCCGGATACAACAAACTCATTAATTGATGGTAGTTTCTATAGGTATCCCAAAGTGAAAAAGTGGTATATCGCGTTCCTTCGGTTCTACCAATTTTACCAGTGGCTATTTCCGGATATTCTCCATTAAAATCATTTAGGATATTAGGGTGAATTTGGGTATGATATAATGCCGTGTAGAAAATAGTTTTATGGTCTTTACTTCCGCCTTCAACCTCTACAACTTTAAGCTTCTTATTCCAGGCTTCTTTTGTTTGTTCATAAACTTCTTTAAAAGATAAATCTCCAACCTCTTTTTCTAAATTTTCACGGGCATTTTCAATACTCACGTAAGAAATACCAATTTTGACTTCAACTTCCCGGGGCTCTTTGAAATCGTAAGCCATATAAGCTCCAATACTATCACCTATAACTTCCCGGGTAAAACCTTCTTTTACTCGAGTCTTTCCATTATAAGTCATCCACTTTGCTTCCTCGCCTTTATATTCATAAGGAGTTTTCCATATTCCAAACTCTTCTGCAGGTTCTGAAAATTTCACCACAAAATAAACAGGATAGGCTGCTTCCGCATTATTATAGCAAAAAGAACCCACAGTGCGCATTCCCTCAATTTCGGTAGGGGAAACAACATGAACCATGGACCCCTGCTCATTGGTAAGCCCTAAGCCTAAATTAAGTAAAATATTAGCTTTCCCTGCCGGAAAAGAATACCTGGAAACACCAACTCTTGTACTCGCAGTGGCTTCTGCTTTCACCTTATATTTATCGAGTTCAACTGAATAGTAACCGGCTTTTGCTGTTTCCTCAGAATAAGTACTTCCATATTTTAAATGATCTGTTTCCAATTCCCCGGTAGTGGGCATCGCAATGATTACTCCAAGATCTGGGCAACCTACCCCACTCATATTCACATGTGAAAAACCGGTTAGGAATTTATTTTCATATACATACGGGTTAGACAACCACTGACTATCCTTTTCTAAAGGATTAAGATCTATTCTTCCGGCAACATTAAACGGGGAAATACTTGCCATCCCTCGTGGAGCAATTGCTCCCGGATTAGTAGCTCCATAATTGGAGGTCCCTATAAATGGATTTACGTAATCTACCGGAGCTTTTTGTGCTGATATAAACCCAAAAACTAAAAAAGCCAGCAAAGGTAAATAAACATTTTTCATAAGTTAAACTATTTATTATCTGAACTCATAGAAAATGGAACTGCTTCCTTGGTCACCCCTCTTTCCATGTTAGGAGTGTCAATCATTTCAAGTTGAAGTGTACCACCTTGCATAACATCTTCATAATTCAGGTAATTTTTGTTCCATTCCTTTCCATTTAGAGAAGCAGATTCTATGTAAAAGTTTTCTTCGGAATTATCTTTAGCTATAATATTAAATTCATTTCCGTTTTGAAGCTTTAAGCTGGCTTTATCAAATAGTGGGCTACCAATAACATATTGACTTGCTCCCGGTGTAACTGGATAAAATCCTAATGAACTAAAAACATACCAGGCAGAAGTTTGCCCGTTATCTTCATCTCCCGGATATCCATCTGGAGTTGGAGCATAAAGTTTGGTAAGCACTTCCCTGATTCTTTGCTGAGTTTTCCAGGGCTTCCCGGCATAATTGTATAAATATATCATATGCTGAATAGGCTGATTGCCGTGGGCATAATTTCCCATATTCACTATTTGCATTTCCCTAATCTCGTGAATAGTAAATCCATAATATGAATCATCAAATTCGGGCGGCATTTCAAAAACTTCATCCAATTTTCCTGTAAATTCCTCTTCATCGCCCATGAGATCAATAAGTCCTTCAACATCCTGGAACACACTCCAGGTATAATGCAAACTATTCCCTTCTGTAAAGGCATCGCCCCATTTCAAAGGATTAAAAGGTTCCTGGAAAGTTCCGTCTTCATTCTTACCACGCATAAGATTAGTAGAAGAATCAAATAGTTTTTTATAATTATACGCCTGCTTATAAAAGCGTTTTGCTATTTTTTCTTTACCAAGATCTTTGGCCATTTTTGCTATGGTCCAGTCGGCATAAGCGTATTCCAGGGTTCTGGCAGCGTTTTCGTTTATATCTACATCGTACGGAACATAGCCCAGTTCGTTGTAATAACCTAGTCCTTCACGTCCAACTGATTCTACCGGTCTTCCTTCTTCAATATTCGCATTTTTAAGAATTGCTTCAAAAAGCACCTCCACATCTTCAGGATATACATTCCCTTTTAAGTAGGCATCAGCAATTATAGGCGCCGAATTAGAACCTATCATCACATTTCTATGCCCGGGACTTGCCCACTCGGGAAGCCAACCTGATTCTTTATAAGTATTAGCCAAACCGGCCATTATTTTTTTGTTCAGCTCGGGATACATCATATTAAAAAAAGGAAAAACCGCTCTAAAGGTGTCCCAGAATCCATTATCGGTAAACATATAGCCGGGCAAAACCTCACCATTATACGGGCTGTAATGCACACATTTTCCTTCTTTATTTATTTCATAAAACTTTCGCGGAAATAATAAAACCCTGTAAAGACTGGAATAAAAAGTTTCAATATGATCTGTATTATCACCTTCTACCTGAATTCTACCAAGCTCTTTATTCCATATTTCTTTAGCATTATCCTTTACCTCCTCAAAACTACTTTCCCCAATTTCTGAATCCAAATTAAGCTGTGCCTGCTCTGCACTAATAAAAGATGAAGCCACTTTTACATTTACTTCCTCACCCTTTTTGGTTTTAAAACCAATAATAGCTCCTACATGATCGGCCTCTGCATTTTTAGAGTTTTGCTGAAGTTCCCAACCATCTTTCCAGGTATGGTTAACTTCAAAATCCTTATCAAATTCGGCTACAAAATAATTATGAAAATTTTCCGGCACACCGCCGTGGTTGTTCCTCGCATATCCAATAATTTTACGTTCTTCAGGAATAATTTTCACCATAGAACCTTTGTTAAAAGCATCCAGCACTATATAAGAACTATCAGATTCCGGAAAAGTAAATTTAAAATGTGCGGCTCGCTCGGTTGGCGCTACCTCTGCTGTCACATCATAATCGGCAAGGTAGACGCTATAATGATGTGGCTTTGCAGTTTCGGCTTTATGAGAAAACCAGGAGGCCCTTTCTTCTTCCTCGAATTTCAACTGTCCGGTTACCGCCATAAGGGAAAAGGCTGCGTAATCATTTAACCACGGACTGGGTTGATGGGTTTGTTTTATGCCCCGAATCTTATAATCATCATATTTATAAGCCCAGCCATCACCCATTTCGGCGGTTTGTGGGGTCCAGAAATTCATTCCCCAGGGAAGTGCTATCGCAGGATATGTATTCCCATTAGACAAATCGAAAGTTGAATCTGTTCCCATCAGGGTATTTACATAATCTACATAAGAGATCTCGCTTTCCTGCGCATAAATATTTGCTGAAAAAATAAGCGTAAACAGCGCACCGAATAATACATTTAATTTCATTCCCATATTTTTAATTTAATTCCACGGCATTTTATTCTATCATTATTTCATCAACAAAAAGCCAGGCTTTACCATTTCCCGGTAATCCTTTATAAGTATCTATCTTTACTTTGATGCATTTAACCTCCTGAAGCTTCACATTTATTTCAAAATCTTTTAAACTAACAGCGCCATTGGTCTTAAAATCCCTGCTTACTTCTCCTATCTTGCTGTATTCCTCTCCATTCTTAGAAGCAAAAGCAGAAATCTTTACCGGGAAGTAAATCCCTGAGCCCTGGTTTTCCATAGTTCCGACTTTCAAACTTTCTACTTGAACAGATTTCTCAAGGTCTATTATAACTTCTACATCTTCGCCCAGCCAACCAAGCCATTGACCATCGTGAAAATTTTTGGTTGCCCTAATCACATTTACCGTGGTACTTTTACCAACACCGGTATAGTTATCGTTATATTTTGGCTTATAACTAACCTTCTTACCCACGGCTTTATGAAAATGAAAATCCTTAACCAAAGTATCGCCTTTAGGTTTTCCATTCTCATAAACGGCAGCTCTTAAAACACTGCTCTTATCAACAGCAACAGGTTCTTTGTATAGAGGAGAAGATGCATTTAGATTCTTATCATTTAATGTGTATCGAATTTCTGAATTTGGAAATTCATTCTTTAAAGCAATTTTAATTTTACCGGAGGTTGAATCTACTACACTCTCTGCAGTTACTGAGTAAGCACTGGTCGCATAATTTATATCCATAAGGTCTAAACGCTTAAACATAGCATGCAACCTTCGGGAGAAATCTGCCCAGTCTTTTTTGTCTTCTGGAATCCAGAGCACTTCAGATAATGCGACTAACCTGGGAAAAAGCATATATTCTGAAAGCTCTGGTGTATCGATAAATTCAGACCATAGATTTGCTTGTCCGCCCAATACGTATTTTTTCTGCGCAGTATTCATGCTGTCTACCACCGGATCAAATTCGTAAACTTTATTTAACGGAGTAAAACCGGAAAATGCCATTGGTTCTGTATTGAAATCACCCTGGTAAAAATTGAAATAAACGTGACTTCCGGGAGTCATAATTACATCGTGTCCTTCTTCGGAAGCTTCCCAACCTCCTTCGGTGCCTCTCCAGCTCATAACCTTAGCTCCGGGAGCAAGACCACCTTCTAAAATCTCATCCCAACCAATTAAAACCCGATCATGAGAACTTAAAAATTCTTCCATTCGGCGAATAAAGTAGCTTTGTAATTCATCCACACCCGCCAGGCCTTCTTCTCTTATTCTACGCTGACAATCCTCGCATTTTTCCCATTCTGTTTTGGTAGCCTCATCCCCACCAACGTGAATATATTTTGAAGGAAACAACTTTATCACTTCTAACAACACATTTTCTAAAAACTCAAAAGTTTCCTCTTTTCCTGCACAGTAAATATCGGTTATTGGCCAAACACCCCCGGAAGGCACAGCTACCGGTTTCCCGGTACAGGAAAGTTCTGGATATGCAGCAATTGCACTGGTTACGTGAGCCGGCATTTCAATTTCAGGAACTACCTTTATCCCGTGTTTCGCAGCGTAGGCAACAATTTGTTTAATATCTTTCTGTGTATAAAAACCTCCATAAGAAGCTTCTTCTCCAGGTTTATTATCACTGCGAGCATCCCAATGCTTATCTTCCTGGTCTACTCTAAAAGCACCAACTTCAGTAAGCTTTGGGTATTTCTTGATTTCAATTCTCCAGCCCTGATCGTCTACCAAATGTAAATGAAGGGTGTTCATTTTCAGGAAAGCAAGCCTGTCTATAGTTTTAAAAATATATTCTTTCTCAAAAAAATGCCTGGAAACATCTAACATTAATCCCCGCCATTCAAACCTGGGCTCATCGCTTATTTCAATCTGCGGAATTTGCCAATTTATAACGTTTACTTTTTCTGTACTTTCAATTTCTACAGGAAGCAATTGACGCAAGGTTTCTATAGCATAAATAAACCCGGAAGACGATGCAGCTTCAATAATAATCTTTTCATCCTCTACTAAAAGCTTATAAGCTTCCTCATTCAAATCCTTATTTTCTTTAAACTGAATAAAATTAGTTTGAGGCTTTTCTTCCAATATTGCCATCTCCCAGCCAGCGGCAGCACTAAATTTAGAATTTAACAACTCCGCAATTTCCTTTTGTTGAGTTCCTTCTACCACAAAGCTGGTTTCTTTTGTGAAGTTAAAACTACCTTCATTCAACTTCAATTCTTTAGGAAAGGGAATAAGGTTGAGCTCGTTTTCTGAAAAGGTCTTTTCTTTACTCCCGGAACAGGCCGAAAAGACTAAAATTGGAAAATATAAGAGGTAGTATAAATATTTCATTAATGGTAAATTTTATCAGGCTGTGGTGTTTTAATCGATCTCTTTCCAGATTCTTGATTCTGAGTCATATTACTCATAATAAAGGTTAATTCCCCGCCCGAAATTATTTCTTTGTGGGTTATAAATGCACGATCTAGCTTTTCACCATTAAGGAAAACACTTTCTACGAAAATATTCTTGGGTGAAAAATTTTCTGTTTTTATGCTAAAAGACTTGTTTCCAGGTAATTTTATTTCAGCACTTTCAAAAAGTGGAGCTCCAAGCATATAGGTGCCTTGTGCAGGATTTACAGGATAAAATCCTAGAGAACTGAAAATGTACCAGGAAGACATTTGGCCGCAATCTTCATTTCCACAATGTCCTGCAGGTTCGTTTTTATATTGAGTTGTGAGAATTTCTCTTACCAGCTTCTGAGTTTCAGATGGTTTATCTACGTAATTATATAAATAGGCAACGTGATGGCTGGGCTCATTACCATGAGCATACTGGCCAATCATTCCGGTGCTGAAAATTGGCAGCTTATCTGTGGCTTTAGGATAATAGGAAAACATAGAATCCAGTTTTTGCTCAAACCTCTGCTCTCCTCCCACTTTTTTAATCAGCTGCGGAATATCCTGCGGTACAAACCAGAAATATTGCCAGGCATTACTTTCACTAAAATACTTAGTGTATTCCTTAGCTATAAAATCTTTGACGAATTCACCATCTTCAGTTTTCGGACGGAAAAAGCTGCTTTTTTCATCATAGAGATTTACCCAATTTTTAGAACGTATCAGGAAATTTTTATAGTCGGCCGTTTTACCGAGATCTTTTGCAAACATCGCTACACACCAATCATCGTAAGCATACTCCAGGGTTTTTGAAACACTCCAATCTTCATTTTCATCCCCGGCAGGCACATAACCCAATTCCTGGTAAAAATCAATTTCCCTGTCATTAGCCATTGCACTTTCTTTACAAGCTTTATAAGCTAATTCAGTATCAAATTCAAAACCTTTAAAATAAGCATCTACTACTACCGGCACGGCGTGGTATCCTAACATCATATTGGTTTCATTTCCCTGCATAGACCAAACCGGGAGCAATCCGGTTTCTTCATAATGAGCTAACATCGATTTTATAAAATCGGATACTCTTTCCTGCTGAATAATTGTATAAATTGGATGCGCCGCCCTAAAAGTATCCCATAGCGAGAAAGTATCATAACGTTCAAAACCATCTGCAGTCTCCACTTCCCCATTTGCGCCCTTATAGTTTCCATTAGGATCGCTAAATAAGGTTGGCGCCAACATAGATTGATACATCATCGTATAGAAAACCGATTTTTGATCTTCATTGGCAGTCTTAATTTTTATTTTTTCCAGTTCTTGCTGCCAGACCTCATCCGCATCTTTCCTAAAATCATCAAAATTGAAACCTGGTGCTTCGGCTTTTAAACTGGCATAAGCTCCGGCAATATTTGCCGAAGAAACACCAGTTTTTAAAACTATTTGCTCTTGAGAAGTTGTTTTATAATTCAGAATTATTTTGGTATTCGTCCCGGTAATTTCTCTTCCTGAAATCTCTTTTGCATCATTGAAAAGCTGAAAATCATCAAATGGTTTAGAAAACTTCATCACAAAATACACTCGCTGATCTTTAGCCCAGCCGGTAGACTTTCTATAGCCTTCAATAACCGAATCGTTTACCACGCTAATATGAGTTTCAGTTGGGCGATCCCAGTTCATCGCATAACCTAAATCCACATGAATCTGAGAAAGCGAATCTTTAGGAAAAGTATATCGATGAATCCCGGTTCTTTTAGTTGCGGTAAGTTCAGCTTTAATATCATAATCCAGAAGCTGCACAGAATAATACCCGGGAGAAGCTTCTTCTTTCTCGTGGCTAAATTTTGAAAAAGGTTTATTGTTATTCTCCGGAATTCGTTTAGAAAAACGACTATTGGTGGGCATCACCAAAATATCATAAAGATCACCCGCACCGGTGCCGGAAAGATGCATATGAGAGAAACCACTAATTATGGAGTCCTGGTAAAAATAACCAGAAATGCGATCCCAGCCTCCAATCCCAATATCGGGACTTAATTGCACCATCCCATTAGGAACGGTGGCGCCGGGATACGTATTTCCCGGGCCATCGGTTCCAATAAAAGGGTTTACATATTCCGTAAGCCTATGCTTTTGGGCAAAAGCGGAAACAGTAAACAGCATTAATAAAAACAAACCTAAATTCTTCATCTATTTACTCGCTTCTTTTATCGCCTTGAGTTGTTCTTTGGTAAGCGCATTCCCATCGAAAAACGAGATACCTTTGGCTCCATTTTCCTTAGCAAGATTAATTGCCTTTGTAACATCTTCTGCACTCATAGGCGGCAGATAAATTCCGGTGTGTAAATCGGTGTTTTTTCCTTTTAGGTCTTCCACACCTTGTTTTGTAGCAAATCCTATCCAGTCTACTTCTTCATTGTAAAAGTTATGATAGATCATAGGTAAAACAGCATCTACTTTCCATTTATCCCAACGTTGTCGCACCATATGATCGGCCATTTCTGGATATGGAAAAACAGCTGCGGTCAGGTCTTTATTGTTTTCGTGTGCAATTTCATAAGCGTCATCAACTACCGCCTTGATCTTGTTTAAGCGGAATTGTTTCCATTCCATATCTATCGCGGGATTTTCAAAATCTCTAGGATTTTTATGGTGAATTTTCTCAAATTCAGCTACACACACATCGCAGTAACAAAAATCAAATTCAGCAAGCTCTTCTTCCTGTTCCAGGTCATACTTTGGTAATAAGCCTATTGGTAAAAAGATATCAGAAAACCTTATATAATCCAGGTGAACGCTGGCAACACCCTCAACTTTCGCAAGACCTTCTACCAGGCCTAAAACGTGATTTCTAGATTCTTCTCTTGTAGGGCATAGCCATTGGTAATAATCTACATAAGGCCGGGTATCGTGGGTAGAATTTCCTTCTCTACTTACGGTATACCATTCTGGGTGTTGCAGGGCTACGCTATCTCCCGGACGATTCATAGCCATAATCCAGGCGTGAACTTCTAGGCCTTCTTTTTTAGCCAGGGGTGTTATACGAGAAAGTAACTCAGGATCGGTATTCGTATTTATAAGCACCGCTTCAATTCCATTTTCACTATATTTTTTAAATTCTGAAGTATAAGAAGAATCTGCTCTTTTTGCATCGGCAGTGGTCCAGACCCAAAACTTGAAATCTTCATTTTTTTCTTCAGCAATATTGTCCTGGTTCTTTTTTGAGGCGGCTACATTATCCAGGCATGAAGTGAACCCGAAAGCTAACAAGGCAATTAATAAAAGTTTAGTTTTCATATGATTTAGATTTTGGAGGTTAAAATTTTACCATCTTCTTTAATGATATAATGGTTCCCGGTAAATGGACTTTCTATAGAAATATTCCATCCGGTTAGATGATTTTCAAGTTTAGGCTGAAGTATCTTTCCGTTGAGCTTGATAGTACCTTTTTGAATTTCTTTTAAACTTGAAGCCCACTCGTCCTTTCTGCTGAAATACTCCTTCTGCTTTCGATAGATTTCATAAAGCTTCCATTTAATTTTTTCATCCTCAGGAATTTCAAATTCGTCATTTTCTCCTGCATTTTCTGCAGAAAAATATACATAGCCCCAATGTTCGGGTTCATGCATATTGATAACGCCCTGAGGAGACCATACCCAGTTATATTCAGGCAAATATTCTCCTTCTTCAGTTTTCTTTCGGGAATAGGTACCTTCATTCAGATCAAAATCCCAGTTTACACGTGAAAAATTAATTCTCCAGAATTCGTCTTCAGGAATTTCGTTATGTGAATTTGCTTCTTTTAAAACATCCCAGGGAATTGCTACCTCAACACTCCAAAATTCATCTTCATCTGACGCATCATTTAAAGTACCCGAAATATGAACAGCCGATTTTAAACCCTGAATATCCCAGCTATCTATTACCGGTGCGGGTTCACGATAAGGTTTTACAATAAATAGATCCCAAACTGTGTTAAGAGCATTCATTTCAAACTCCATATAATTATGGGTATCTCCATCTGGGTCGATAAAAATCTCAAAATCGTTGTTATAGAAAATCACGGTATCGCGTTGCTTTAGGGTAGCCCAAACATGAGGCTCTTCCATTTTAGCATAGAAATACAGATACTCCTCATCGTATAACATCTTCATATTTGTTTGGTATTTTGGAGTTTTTTCACCTTCAATATCTATGAAATCTTCACTTTTTGGAGCTTCTTTCCAGGACGCTTCCTCAGCCTTCCCGTCTATTTGAATCTCATCAATAGCTTTATAGGCTATATAAGACCTTGGAGGATTTTGTGCATAGATAAAATTGGCAGCAAGAACACTAATAAAAATCAGGAGCAATTTATAGTTCATAACTACAGGGTATTATTTTTCACAAAATCTATAATTTCACTAAGGTGGCCGAAAGCTACCGAGGTCACGGTATCTGCTGCACCATAATAGAGCGCTAGTTTATCTTCCTTTTCTGAATGTAATGCTGCGCAGGGAAAAATCACATTGGGCACATCTCCTGTCATTTCATAAAGTTCTGCAGGAGCCAGCAAATAAGGCTGAGAACGGTATTTCACCTTATCCGGTTCGTTTTCATCCAAAATCGCTGCACCTATAGAATATCGGAAACCGTTGCAGGTATTAATCACCCCGTGATAAAAAAGCAACCAACCTTCATTGGTTAAAATAGGAACAGGGCCGGCTCCAATTTTAGTACACTGCCAGGCACTTTCTTCAAAAGGAGCTACCTTCATCACGCAACGGTGTTCTCCCCAATATTTCATATCGGGACTATAGCTAATGTAAATATCACCAAAAGGAGTGTGACCATTATCGCTGGGCCGGCTTAACATGGCGTATTTCCCATTAATTTTCTTCGGAAATAAAACCCCGTTTCGGTTAAAAGGAAGGAAAGCATTTTCACACTGATAAAACTCTTTAAAATCGAAGGTATATCCAATCCCAATAGTGGGCCCGTGGTATCCATTACACCAGGTAATCCAGTAACGGTCTTCGATAAAAGTAACCCGCGGGTCATATTTATAATCTGAATCGATCATTTCGGTATTCCCGGGGCTAAAATCTATAGGGTGATGCTCTATTTCCCAATCGATTCCATTTTTACTAAAACCTGCAAAAATATTCATTTGCACCGCTTTATTATCGCATCTAAACACCCCTGCATACCCATCTTTAAAAGGAACAACCGCTGAGTTAAAAATACTGTTTGAAGAGGGTATAGCGTAACGATCTATAATAGGGTTTTGATCGTAACGCCATAGCACCTCTTTTGAGTTAGCCGGCCTTTCCTGCCAGGGTATATTATTCGTCAATTCAGTTTTCATATTTTCTAATTTTGTCTAACCAGGTAAATTTCAGAATAAGAGAACTTAAAAGGAAGATCAAAAAGGTTAATCCCATTTTATGGTAGTCCCGCACTACCAAAAATATTGGTAAAAGTATCATACTGGATTGCCATATCACTCCTATAAGGCAATTTAGCATATCTATCCCAAAATCTTTATTCCTTTCTATCCTGGTATTTTCTAATTGCAATTCTTTTAAAACCGGTTTCCACCATCCCCAGGGTCTTACATTCTTATAAAAACTTTTTAAGGTTTCTATATTCGTTGGCGCGGTAAAATAGGTGCCTAAAAAAGACCCCAACAGAGAAAAAATAAAAATAGCCGGAAAAAGGTATATCGCGGGAATGTGCGCAGTTTCATATAAAAATGAATCTGGAACAAAATTTCCTTTATTTTGATCCATAAAAAATTGAAAGGTGGCGATTAACAAACCGGAGAGCATTCCCCAAAAATACCCCCAGCCATTAAAACGCCACCAAACCCATTTTAGGAAATTGGCTGCCACATATCCGCCATATAATGCGCTGGTGATCCATAAAGTTATTGAGTTAATGGAATCGGCAAAGAAGCCCATAATTACTCCCAACAAAACCACTATAAAAGAAGTAATATGACTCGCTTTAATATAATGACGATCTGTTGCTTTAGGCTTAAAGTATTTTTTATAAATATCATTAACAATATAGGCCGGCCCTGCATTTACAAAAGCAGAAAAAGTTGACATAAATGCTGCTAAAAGCCCTGCAAGCAATAAGCCTTTCACTCCCACGGGCACATGATTGTTAATTACTTTTGGTAAAACTACCTCTAAATCATTTCCCGTCAAACTGCCTGAAGCTGCCATCTCGGGCGCTACGAAAATCAAACCTAATAATACCACGGCAGCAATTAAAAGATATCGTGGTACAAATAGCACGAGGTTGGTAAAACCACTCATATACGCGGCTTCTTTTACTGTTCTGGTAGAAAGGATCCGTTGCATGTCGTAACTGGGAGTAGGCCCGGCAATACTGGCAAAAAAACCTTTGAATAAGGTCATTCCAATAAAAGCCCCAAACATTTTATAGCCCTGCGAATCTATAAGCGCATTAAATGGTTCTTTTTTTTCATCCCAAAACCCCTGAAGTTCGCTCCCAAATGAAATACTTTTCCAGGCTTCAGGAATAAGATTATTCACCTCTGCATCAGTAAAACTTACAAAGGTATATCCTGCCACCAGGACTCCGGCTAAAACCATAATTCCATATTGCAAAACTTCAGTAGTCACCACCGAAAACATCCCTCCTTTTATAGTGTAGATTGTAGTAAAGAAAATTATAAGCAAGGCATAGGATTGTTCAGAATTCAACAGACTTATTTCTGCAATATTGAGCGAAAGATCCCAGGGCAGGATTACCGTCATAAATTTCCCAACACCTTCAAAAAAATAAGCTATAAAACCAATAGAGGCAATCACGGCAAAGATAGCAACAATAAGATGCGAAGCCCTGCCGGCTTTATCGTCACCAAAGCGGGTAAGGATCCACTCAGATCCCGTCATCACTCCAGATCGTCTAATCCATACCGCCAGGAACATCATCACAAAAATTTGATTCCAAATGGGCCACATCCACATAAACATAAAACTCTTCACCCCGTATAGAAAGAGAATTCCTACCATCCAGGCAGTACCTGAAACATCAAACATACCCGAACCGTTGCTAAGACCTAAGTAATACCATTTGATGCTTTTACCCCCCAGAAAGTAAGAATCTAAACCTTTAGAAGCCTTCTTTGAAACCCAAATTCCAATAGAAAGTGTAAGGATGAGGTATAGCGCAATAATTAGAACATCTATTAGTTCCATTAATTTTCATTTACGTTTACACCCCAGTTTTTATTAGGCGCACTGCCCATCTCAAATACTAACTCTCCACCCGCTAAAAGTTCTTTATGGGAAATAGTAGTTCGATTGAAATTTTTACCATTTAAAGTTGCGGACTGGATATAGATATTTTCTTCGGAAACATTCTTAGCCACAATTTTAAAACTCTTCCCATTTTCTAAGTTAATAGTAGAAGTCTCGAATATAGGGCTGCCAATTTCGTATTCAGCTGAAGCTGGATTAAAAGGATATAATCCCATAGAACTAAACACATACCAGGCAGACATTTGACCGGCATCTTCATTACCACTCAAACCATCTGGCTTAGTACTGTATTGAGTTTTTAGTATCTCACGTACCCAATATTGTGTTCGCCAAGGTTGCCCGGCTTTATTAAATAAATATGCGATATGGTGGCTGGGCTCATTCCCGTGGGCATATTGCCCAATTAAACCTGAAATATCTGCCGAAGTATGATCTCCGGTAATCTCTGAACTTTCATTAAATAATTGCTCCAATTTCTTAGTAAAAGGCTCCGCTCCTCCATGAAGCTCGATTAAACCCTGAGGCTCATGCAGTACGAACCAACTATGTTGCCAGGCATTACCTTCAGTATAATCTGTATTTACTCTATGCTGTGAATGTTTGGGATCAAATGGTGTATTCCATTTTCCTTCCGAAGATTTCCCTCTCATAAACCCGGTTTCAGGATCAAAAAGTTCTTTATAGGCTTTAGCTCTTTCTGAGAAATAGTCATAATCTTCCTCTTTTCCCAAAGCTTTCGCCATCTGCGCCACACACCAATCGTTATAAGCATATTCCAAAGTTTTGGTCACTGATTCGTTCCCTAAATTATAAGGAATGTATCCGTACTCTTTTAACTCTTTTAAACTTCGCTGGTCTTGCATCATGGTAGTTTTCAGAGCTTCATAAGCTTTTTCAACATCAAAACCTTCAATTCCTTTAAAATAGGCTTCCACAATTACAGGAACCGAATGGTAGCCGGTCATAGTATTGGTTTCATTCCCATAAAGCGTCCATACCGGCAAGCTGCCACTTTCATCGTAATAGGCTAACATACTATTTATAATGTCTGAAGTTATTCCAGGGTTAGTTATTGTTAACAGAGGATTCTGTGCTCTAAAGGTGTCCCAAAGCGATAAAGTTGAATATGCCGTGCCATCAGTTTTTGCGATGCTATCATTTTGTAATCGAAATTCTCCGTTCTTATCACTGAATGTAACCGGCGCTAATTTTGTATGATAAAGTGCTGAATAGAAAATGGTTTTCAAAGAATCTGTAGGAGATTCCACAACTATATCAGACAATGCCATTTCCCAGGTTTTGCTAGATTCCTTCTTAATTTCATCAAAATTGAAATTGGCATCGCTATCCAGGTTCTGTTTGGCGTTTGCCAGACTTACCGAAGAAAGTGACACTGCTACCTGAAGCTGCTTGCTTTCCTTATCAAAATAAAGCTGCGCTGAAGTTTTCTTATTGCTTACTTCAGAGGTTGAAACAGCTTCTCCTCCTGAGAATAATTCAGATTTAACGATTGGTTTTGAGAATTTAGCTACAAAAAATACTTTTTGATTATTTGCCCAACCGGTACTGTGACGGTAACCTGTAATCGTATTTTCATCTTCTAATTTAATAGAAGTTTCTGTAGGTTCATCCCAGTTTATAGCAAATCCAAGGTCTATTACAACCGATTTCTCTTCGCCCTGTCCAAATGTATATTTGTGATAAGCCGTTCTATTGGTTGAACTAAGCTCTACATTAATATTAAAATCTTCCAGGTAGAGTTGGTAATAACCCGGGCTGGCCGATTCGTCTATATGAGAATATTTTGAGAGGTATGGAATATCTTTTCTCGCTTCCACCTTTTTTGTAAGATCAATCTTTTTATTTACCGGCATAAATAAAATATCGGCCAGGTCGCCAATTCCGGTTCCTGATAGATGCAAATGACTAAAGCCCGCCACTAAGGAATCTGAATAATGGTAACCGGAACACCAGTCCCAACCACTAGTACCGTTATCTGGACTTACCTGTACCATTCCAAATGGTCGGCTCACCCCGGGATAGGTATGCCCGTGACCACCTGTTCCAATAAAAGTGTCTACATAAGATGTTAAACTATCAGCTGATTTTTGCGAATCAATATCCTTTTCCACTTGTTCTTCACAAGCAGCTAATGT
Source organism: Salegentibacter mishustinae (assembly GCF_002900095.1). Classification (NCBI taxonomy): domain Bacteria; kingdom Pseudomonadati; phylum Bacteroidota; class Flavobacteriia; order Flavobacteriales; family Flavobacteriaceae; genus Salegentibacter; species Salegentibacter mishustinae. The sequence goes on from NZ_LLKN01000002.1 coordinate 111,985, forward strand.
TAACAATAAAACAAGTAAGAGGGTGGGGTATCTTTTAAACATTTTCTTTGTTAGGTTATGGCGCATTAAAAATAATACGGGTAGATATTTCATAAATATTTATATATTCAGCAACGAAAAAAATAATATTAGACAAACAACATTTAAGAAAAGCCGAATAGCTAAAATCTATCTTTTTCCATTCCATGTCACTACGAAAACGTTTTAAAAGAAGCTTTTTTTTAAATGAAAGATGGGGTTACCAAATCTCCACTTTGCATCATATAATTTTCTGGTCTGTCTATTTTATTTTTAATGCACTTAGATGGGGAAGTTATTATGGCGATTATCTCTATTCGCTTAAAGCAAACTTGTTGGGTTTCCCTATTCACATGGCGCTATGCTATTTCACTATTTACCTGCTTATTCCTAAGTTTATTTATACCAGAAAGTTCTTTTGGTTTATCTCGATTTTAATATTATCTATTTTTTTAATGGTGTTTCTCAAATTTGAACTCACCTATCTTCTTATAAGCAATAATGTTTGGCCCGAGGGCCCCGAAGAAACATCTACTTTCAGTTTTAATTATGTGCTGGTTATGATGCTGGGCGAGTTGTATGTAATTTCTTTTGTTACCGCAATAAAGATCACCATAGACTGGATGAGTGAAAATAAAAGAGCGGCTAAACTTGAGAAAACTCAGCTAGAAACCGAATTAAGGTTTTTACGATCACAAATCTCACCACATTTCTTTTTCAATACTTTAAATAATATTTATTCGCTTAGTCTTAGCAAATCGAATAAAACTCCTGAAACGATTTTAAAACTTTCAGAATTAATGCGGTATTTACTTTATGAGACAAAACCGAATCTTCAATGTTTAGAAAAAGAAATTAAATGCATTAAAAATTACCTGGACCTTGAAAGAATCAGGTATGGCGAGAAGTTAAGTATACAGCTAAAAATTGAAGGAAGCACAGAAAACAAGAAGTTACCGCCAATGCTCCTTATTCCATTTATTGAAAATGCTTTTAAGCACGGAGCGAACAGAAGTACTAAAGAAGTTGTTATCAAAATAGAACTGATCATTAAAAATGATATTTTGTACTTTAGAACCTGCAACAGCCTTCCAGATGAAGAAGAAATTAAAACCTATCATTCTCAAAATATTGAAAAACAACCGGGAGGTATCGGGATCTTAAATGTAAAAAAACGTCTCAATCTTGGGTATAATAGAGAAGATTACGACCTAAAAATTACTAAAAAAGAAACCGAGTTTTTGGTTGACCTAAAGTTAAAATTGAAATGATGCTGAAATGTGTAATTATAGATGATGAGCCTTTAGCGGTAGATGTAATTAAAAACTATATCTCCCAAATAAAAGGCCTGGAAATAATGGCAAGCTTTAATAGCGCTTTAGACAGCCTGGAATTTTTGCAGGAAAATGAAGTAGATCTTATGTTTTTAGACATAAACATGCCTGTTTTAGACGGTTACAGTTTCCTAAAAAGTTTAAGCAATAAACCCCAGGTAATTATTACCACGGCGCACGAAGAATATGCCGTTAAAGGCTATGAACTTGAAATCCTGGATTATCTTGTAAAACCCATACCGTTTCCCCGGTTTTTAAAAGCAGTAAATAAGGCGATAAAGAATTGCGAAGAAAACAAAGCCGAAAACGATTCCTGGAAAAACAAACATCTTTTTTTAAAAATCAATAAGAAAAAGATGAAAAAGGTTTACCTAAATGACATTCTGTTGGTAGAAAGTCTAAAAGATTATATCAAAGTTATTACGCCTAACAAGAATTATATTATTCATCAAACCTTAAGCAGTTTTACCGAAAGTTTGCCTTCAAATAGGTTTATTAGGATACATAGATCTTATACGGTTTCTCTCGATAAGATTGAAGCTTTAGAAGGCAATAGCCTAGAGATTAATGGCAAAAGATATGTTATTGGCCGAAGCTATTTATCGCAGGTTAAGGATATTATTCTGGAAGATTAATCGTCTAACGTTTTCCTTGTTTTCAAAAAATATTTGGGATTAACACCATATTTTTCTTTAAAGATCTTCGAGAAATAACTGCGATTATTCAAACCAATTGAAGTAACAATTTCAGAAATATTCTTTTCGGTGGTCATCAGCATTTCTTTGGCTGCCTCCAGCTTTTTATGCTGCATATATTTATTCACGGTAAGATCGTAAACATACTTAAAGCCTTCCTGAAGTTTATTTACATTAGTGCCTGCCTCTTTAGCCAGGGCTTCTACCGTTAAATTGCTTCCCAAATCACCCTGAATGCGTTTTACCACATAATCTACTTTTTCAATATCTGACTGTCGCAAAATCTGCGGAAGTTTATCTCCAGATTCATCATCTTCGTATTGAGAGATCTGTATCACCAGCATTTGAAAGGCCTTTGCCTCCAGATATAACGAACGAAGAAATCCAGTAAAATCTTTAGTATTAATTTCGTTCATGATATCGGCAGCTTTAATACTATAATTCCCCTGGTAGAAAAATTGTTTTTCTGATACTGCATCCTGAAACAGCTCTTTTAAAGTTGGATCAAGATCTTTGAAATCATAATTTCTGCGATGGGCAAAGACCGACCTAATTATTTCTAAACTTGAAACGTGTGTGGCCTCATTAGCTTTAAAATAAAGCACGTGACCATTGTAACCACTACTGGAAACAATAATGTTTTGGTAAGTTTTTATATCATTAACCTTTTCGGTATCCTGAAATGAGTGGCCGGCAGACCCGGCTGAACAAAATATAAATTTAAGCGGATGAACCGTATTAAGTGCAAAATATATTTTTACATCTTCATAAAACTTACAATTGTAAGTGATAAACCCCATACCCGAATCAAAACTGATTCCTCTAATATATCCTTCCCCTATATGTTCCGGCAGCTCTATAGTATGCTCTCCGCTCCCATTTTCAACCGGTGCCCCCAAACTTTCAGAAATATCTTGAATGATTTCTTCTACCGGTAAAGTTTTAACATCTATTCTCATAAATCTAATTCTAGGGGAAGCCCCTGTAAATCAATTTCTTATTTCTTAATACTTCTGTTAATTCACTCATTATTAATAGAATTAACCTTTAAAAATTAATGTAAAGATAAAACACTTGGCAAACATACCATTAAAAGTCATTAACATTTTAATTTTAGACCAGGCTTAGTGGTGATACTGCAAATTTTCAGCAGGCTATTTTGGTAGGGTTAAAATACGTAATTGTAGCCTAATGTAAATTATAAACAGTAACTTTTATTCGAATAGCGGCAAGCAAAACAAATTAAGAATCAGATATTTACATCTTAACAACAATGCCCTCGCCTTCAAAGGTTAGGTCCTAAACACCAACCAACTATGGATCTTATTTATATATTTTTGGGCTTAGAAATTCTGGCTATTCTCGCAGTCTCTGTGTTTTTTGTGAAAAAAATTATCAAAACGGTTAGGAGAAAGTAACTTCCATTTCTACCATTTTACGATTCTCTTTTAAAGAAATTTTCAGCTTTAGAATTTTCAAAACAAGATCGAATACCTGCCATTTCGCTTAAAATTCATTGGCTACGTAAGTATTAATAGATATTTTAGACCAAAATAACTAAAACCTATTAACTGCTATGGCTAAGACTTATTACAATCCCGATGATCTGAGAAAATTTGGTAAAATAACCGAGTGGAGCGAAGACTTAGGAAATAAATTTTTTGATTACTACGGAAAAGTTTTTGAAGAAGGAGCTCTTTCCGCCAGGGAAAAATCTCTGATAGCTCTTGCCGTTTCTCACGTGGTAAAATGTCCTTACTGTATTGATGCCTATACTAAAGACGGTTTACAAAGAGGAATCACCAAAGAGGAAATGATGGAAGCCGTGCATGCTGGTGCCGCGATTGAAAGTGGAGCTACCCTTGTACACGGCGTACAGATGATGAATAAATATGATAAATTGAGCATGTAAGCTTTTATCTTACCCTCAAGCTCTACAAATCATTTTCTTCAAATAGCATTAACTGTAACATTTACATGGCTTTACTAAAATCCTTATCGGCTAGAAAAAACGATCTTTCTAAACCAGAGAACCAGCTTGAATTTTTAAGCAACGGAATTTTTAAAGAAGGAGAACTTCCCTTTTTCAAAGATAAAATTGCCAAAACCGATAATTACCCCTTGAAACCTAAAAAACTGGAAATCCTTCAGCTTAATTTAGGATATATGTGTAACCAGGTTTGTTCGCATTGTCACGTAGACGCTGGCCCCGATCGAAAGGAAATTATGACCAAAGAAATCATGCAGCAATGCCTGGAGGTTATTAAAACCACTAAAGCCCATACCTTAGATCTTACCGGCGGTGCTCCTGAAATGAACCCGAATTTTAGGTGGTTTGTAGAAGAAGCTTCTAAAGCAGGGATCAAAGATTTTATTGTTCGGTCTAACCTTACTATAATTCTGGCGAACAAAAAATACCATGATTTGCCAGAGTTCTTCAAAAAATATAATGTTCACGTAGTTTCCTCACTTCCCTTTTATAAAAAGGAAAAAACAGATAAGCAGCGCGGAAATGGCGTTTTTGATAAATCTATTAAAGCTCTACAAATGCTTAACGCTGTGGGCTATGCACAGCCAGAAACAGATTTAAAACTGGACCTGGTTTATAATCCCGCCGGCGCCTTTTTACCAACCAACCAGCAAGCCCTGGAACAGGATTTTAAAACCGCACTTAAAGAAGATTTCAATATAGATTTCGATAATCTTTTTGCTATTACAAACCTTCCTATAAGCAGGTTTCTGGAATTTTTGATCGCTTCAGAGAATTATGAAGATTATATGTATGCACTGGTTGAAGCCTACAACCCCGCCGCGGTAGAAAGCGTGATGTGCACCAATACCATTTCGGTGAGTTGGGATGGCTGGTTATACGACTGCGATTTTAACCAGATGTTAGAATTAAAAGTAGACAGCAAAGTGCAGCATATTAGCGATTATAATGAAGATTTGCTCAATAACCGGGAAATAAGAATTTCACAACATTGCTACGGCTGTACTGCCGGCGCTGGAAGTAGCTGCCAGGGAACAGTCGCATAATTTTCACTTCTTAAATTTTTAAACTTTGAGCCTTAAACCTACCGAAGCTTTATTAATTATCTTTACCAGGAATCCAGAACCGGGAAAAGTAAAAACCAGGATTGCCAAAGATGTTGGCGATATAACTGCATTTAAAATTTATAATTTCTTACTGAAACACACTGTTTCGGTTACTAGAAACCTGGCGGTTAGCAAAGAAGTATATTATTCTGAAGCAATTCCCAAAAACGATATTTGGGAAAAAGAGATTTATTCTAAAAATCTTCAGAAAGGGAAAGGCCTGGGAGAAAGAATGAAAAACGCCTTTCAAGAAGGTTTTAAAAATGGCTACCAAAATATTATAATTATTGGCAGCGATCTTTACGATTTACAGCAGGAAGACCTGGAAAAAGCCTTTCAATTACTTCAGGAAAAAGATGCGGTAATTGGCCCCGCTACAGATGGCGGCTATTATTTATTGGGAATGAATCAATTGTTTCCGGAAGTATTTGAAGATAAAAAATGGGGAACCTCATCGGTTTTGGAAGATACTTTAAATGATTTAAAAGGAAAAAATATCGCTTTGCTTGAAGCCAGAAACGATGTAGATTATTATTCAGATATTAAAGATCATAAAGATTTTCAGCAATTTTTTAAATATTAAAAAATGATTAAAGAAATACAGGAAACTACTAAATACCTGAAAGAAAAAGGATTTAAAAACCCTGAAATTGGAATAATCCTGGGCACCGGTTTAGGCCAGCTCTTAGACGAGATAAAAATAGAAATCGAAGTTAGTTACAATCATATTCCGCATTTCCCAACTGCAACGGTAGAATTCCATAAAGGAAAATTGATTTTTGGTGAACTGGAAGGAAAGAAAGTGATGGTTATGCAGGGACGTTTTCATATGTATGAAGGCTACACGATGCAAGATCTTACTTTTCCTGTGCGCATAATGCACCAGCTGGGTATAAAAAAACTCCTGGTTTCTAATGCTTCCGGCTCGGTAAATTTGAAGTTCAAAAAAGGAGAACTTATGCTAATTGACGATCATATTAATTTGCTGGGAGATTCCCCTTTAGCCTTTAAAGGAGTTTCACAAATGGGCGAACGCTTTGTAGACATGAGCGCACCGTATGATGCCGAAATGAACAAAACATTTGAAACTATCGCTAAAAAAGAAAGAATTACACTGCACAAAGGAGTCTACGCAGCACTTTTAGGTCCGCAATTAGAAACCCGTGCCGAATATAGAATGCTGCAGGTCTTGGGAGCAGATGCTGTGGGAATGAGTACCGTACCCGAAATTATTGTGGCCAATCATCTAAAACTACCGGTTTCGGCAATTTCTGTAATTACAGATGAAGGCGATCCCGATAACCTAAAACCGGTAAATATTGAAGAAATTATCGCAATGGCCGAAAAAGCAGAACCAAATATGATAAAGCTTTTTAAGGAAGTAATAAAATCTGTTTAAGAACAGTTGCTTTGAACAAATTCAAAAGAATAAATAAGAAATAATAACTTAATTTCGAAGCAGGCCCTGGAGCTTTTAAATCTCGATTATCGAGCACGTATGGAAAATATTGTAATTATAGGAAATGGGATCGCAGGAATTACCTGTGCGCGGCATATCAGGAAGAATTCCGGCGCAAAAATTACCGTGATTTCTGCGGAAAGCGATTATTTCTTTTCCCGCACCGCCCTAATGTATGTTTATATGGGCCATATGAAATGGAATCACTTAAAACCTTATGAAGACTGGTTTTGGGAAAAAAATAGGATTGAATTAAAAAATGCCTGGGTTGAGACCATAAATTTTGAAGAAAAAACATTGCACTTTTCTTCGGAAGAAACACTGAAATACGATAAGCTGGTTCTGGCAACAGGTTCGGTTTATAATAAATTCGGTTGGGAAGGTCAGGATTTAAAAGGTGTGCAGGGATTGGTTTCTAAACAGGATCTAGAGCTGTTGGAAGAAAACACCAAAAACTGTAAAAAAGCAGTAATAATTGGCGGCGGACTTATTGGCGTAGAACTCGCCGAAATGCTCAAAACCCGAAATATCGAAGTTACTTTCCTGATTCGGGAAGAAGCTTTTTGGCATAATGTCTTGCCCATCCAGGATGCTAAAATGATTTCTAAACATATCCAATCCCACGGCGTAGATCTTAGAGAGAAAACAGAACTGGATAAGATTGTTGCTAATGAAAATGGAAGAGTTAAATCTATAATAACAAATTCCGGAGAAAAAATCGAATGCCAGTTGGTGGGCCTTTGCACGGGCGTTAGACCAAATATAGATTTTCTTAAAAATACACCTCTGGAAACCGATAAAGGAATTCTGGTAGATGAATTCTTACAAACCAATATCAAAGATGTATACGCTATTGGCGATTGTGTGCAATTAAAGCAGCCTTTATCCCATCGTAAACCCATTGAAGCAGTTTGGTATGCCGGCCGTATGATGGGTGAAACCCTGGCGCAAACTTTAACCGGAAACGCTATGAAATACAAACCCGGAAACTGGTTTAATTCGGCTAAATTCTTCGATATTGAATATCAAACTTACGGCAATGTTTCAGCAAAACCGGGCGAAAATGAAATGCATTTTCACTGGCAGCATACAGATAATACCAAGGCATTAACCATCGCTTTTGATGCTAAGTCCAATAAATTCCTTGGAATAAACACTTTTGGAATTAGGATGCGCCACCAGGTTTTCGATCAATGGTTGAATGAAAACAGAAAAATAGATCACGTGTTGGCCAATCTAAAACAAGCCAATTTTGATCCCGAATTTTACACTCGTTACGAGAAAGACATTTTTAAAAGTTTTAAAGAGAATCTAGAGAAAGCATGAGCAAAATAGAACATAACATGTCTCTTACGGCAGAAGCACCGGCAAAACTTTCTACCACTCAAAGACTGGCAAGCGGCATAGGTTTAGTTGGCCTTTTTATCCTGTTGCTTGCAGTTGCCAATGTGAATTTTCCGAATAAAACTTTATTCCTAAGTTTATCCTTAGGGCTTATCGCAGTTGGCACCATAATTTTTGCAAACGATCTCTATCTAGGGAAACACCAAGGCATAAAAAATGATGGCGTTTGGTTTAAATCCCTTAGCGGGCGCGGATTTTGGGCCTGGATCCTGGGCATTAGCCTTACGCTTTTTTACGTGGTGTTATATTGGTATCCGCAATATTTAGGTTTAAAAGCTGACGGAGCAAATACCGGAATCATCTCACTTTTTGATCCGTTAAGCCAATTCATTAGCGGAAATCCTGCCAGTCAATGGTTTGTTTATGGCACGCTTTATACGCTGGCTATTCTAATTTTCGGCTATAAATTTATTCTCAAATATCGCAATAATCGCTACGAAGTAATTCGCACCTTTTCGGTGATGTTTTTTCAGTTAGGTTTCGCATTTCTAATTCCTGAAATTTTAATTCGGTTAAATCAGCCTTACTATAATCCAGCTAATATCTGGCCGCTTAATTACGATCTGTTTACCGATTATAAGATCAACGAATTTCTTTCGGCAGGCAATGTTGGTGTAATTATGCTAGCTTTTGGTTTGATTTCCATTTTTGTAATCACCCCAATTTTAACTTATAAATATGGCAAACGATGGTATTGCAGCTGGGTTTGTGGCTGTGGTGGGCTCGCCGAGACCGCCGGTGATCCTTTTCGCCAGCTTTCGAATAAATCTCAATATGCGTGGAAAATTGAACGCTGGGTGATCCATAGTGTTTTGGTTTTTGTTACCGTAATGACCATCGCGGTGTTATATTCATTTTTAGGCGACAGCGCCAATGATTTCTGGCTTACCAAAGACGTTTTCCTTTGGGGTTCGGCCGGATTTCTTACTTTGCTTTTTGCCGTAATTATGATCTTTAAACGCAAAGAATTAGCGAAAGATGCTAAATATGGTGCTATTGGTTATTTAGTGGTGATCTTGTCAATAATAAGCCTCAATTATTTCAGCGGAAATGGGAATATCTTTTTCTTCGGTGGTTATCAACTTAGAGAATGGTACGGCTTCTTAATTGGCGCTGCATTTTCTGGTGTAATTGGCGTAGGCTTTTATCCGATATTTGGAAGCCGGGTTTGGTGCCGTTACGGTTGCCCAATGGCGGCAATCTTAGGAATGCAGCAACGTCTTTTTTCACGGTTTAGAATTACTACCAACGGTGGCCAATGTATTTCCTGCGGAAATTGCTCTACCTATTGCGAAATGGGAATTGATGTTCGTGCTTATGCTCAAAAAGGAGAAAATATTGTGCGTTCCAGCTGTGTAGGTTGCGGAATTTGCTCGGAAGTTTGCCCGCGTGGCGTTTTAAAACTTGAAAATGACGATATGGACGGACGTATAAATTCTGAAGAAGTGCTGTTAGGAAATGATGTAGATCTAATGGATTTGGTAAACCAGAAATCGAAATAAATGCCGCAAGAAAATCTAGAACCTAAGCATAATCAACCGAAATATAAACCAGATAACACTTCCTTTAAAAAAGTTAAAGCTGAAAAAATCAAGTCTTCTGAAGTTATTAAAGTAATTATTCCGGCTTATAACGAAGAAGAGTCCATAGCTAAAGTCATTGCCGAAATTCCCGAAATTGTTCAGGAAATCATTGTGGTAAGCAACAATTCTACCGATGCTACCGAAGAAAATGCAAAAAACGCCGGCGCCACGGTGCTACAGGAAAACCGCAAGGGTTACGGCTACGCCTGTTTAAAGGGAATGGATTATATATCAAAACAATCCTTCGACAAGCTCAGGACTAAACCAGATATTATTGTTTTCCTCGACGGGGATTACAGTGATTTCCCGGCCGAATTAACTAAGATTATCGCTCCAATTATTAAGGAAAATAAAGATCTGGTTATTGGCTCCAGGGTTAAAAGATGGCGCGAAAAAGGCTCGATGACCTTTCCGCAGATATTTGGAAACTGGTTGGCCACTTCACTAATGAAATTATTTTTTAATGCGAGGTTTACCGATCTGGGGCCATTTCGTGCGATTAAATACGATAAGTTGCTAGAACTCGAAATGCAGGACAAAACTTACGGCTGGACGGTAGAGATGCAATTAAAAGCCATAAAAAAAGGATTTTCATACACTGAAGTTCCCGTACATTACAAAAACAGGATTGGCACTTCAAAGGTTTCGGGAACCGTGAAAGGTGCTATCTTTGCAGGAGTAAAAATCTTGGGTTGGATCTTTAAATACAGTTTTAAGTAATGGATTTAGCCATTATCATTATATACACGCTTGCTCTGCTGCTTATTTTTTTCTACAGTATTTCGCAGCTGCAATTATTGTTGAATTATCTAAAAGCTAAAAAACAGGTAGATGCTTCGGAAAAATTTAACCTGAAAGATCCTTCTGAAACTCCTTTCGTCACTATTCAGCTTCCACTTTACAACGAACTTTATGTCGTGGAACGTCTGCTGAAAAATATAGCTAAAATTGATTATCCTCGTGAAAAATTAGAAATCCAGGTTTTAGACGATTCCACCGATGAATCTGTTGCGAAAATTAAAAGCCTGGTAAATCAAATTCAAACAACCGGTCTAGACATCCAACATATCACCCGAAAAGACCGCAGCGGTTTTAAAGCAGGTGCTCTAAAAGAAGGTTTAAAAATCGCCAAAGGAGAGTTTATCGCGATTTTTGATTCCGATTTTTTACCGAAAAAAGATTGGTTGTTACAAACAGTGCCCTATTTTAAAGATCCTGAAATTGGGGTGGTGCAAACACGTTGGGGACATATTAATCGAGATTATTCCCTGCTCACTAAAATTCAAGCATTCGCTTTAGATTTTCATTTTATCCTGGAACAAACCGGCCGTAATTTTGGGAGACATTTTATCAACTTTAACGGCACTGCAGGAATATGGCGGAAGGAATGCATTTTAGATGCGGGAAATTGGAGCGGAGACACCTTAACCGAAGACCTGGACCTTAGCTACCGTGCTCAACTAAAGCACTGGAAATTTAAATACCTGGAATATGTAGAAACTCCCGCCGAATTGCCGGTGGCAATAAGCGCGGCACGTTCGCAACAATTTAGATGGAATAAAGGTGCTGCAGAGAATTTTAAAAAGAACTTCAAGAAATTACTTAAAGACAAATCGGTTCCGTTTGGCACAAAATTTCACGCATTCTTTCATCTTCTAAATTCCAGTATGTTTTTAATCATCCTGGTCCTGGCGGTTTTAAGTATTCCGGTTTTATTTATTAAAAACAATAATCCGCAGTTTGGCTGGTATTTTAATTTGGTGGCTTTCTTTTTACTGAGCACAGTAATATTCTTTTTGTGTTATTATGCGGCTTACGCGAAAATTCACGGGAAGAGTTTTAAAAGCTTTTTGAAGTTTATAGGAATGTTTTTTACGTTCTTTTCGGTAGCGATGGGGTTTTCGGTCCACAATTCCCTGGCGGTTTTGGAAGGACATTTTGGGAAAAAATCGGCTTTTATTAGAACTCCAAAATTCAATGTAAGTTCTCTAAATGATTCCTGGAAAAAGAATATTTATATTCAACAGAAATTTTCTTTAAGCATTGGGGTTGAATTCGCTTTATGGCTATATTTTGGTTTCGGACTCTATAGCGCTTTTATGCTGAACGATTTTAGCCTGGCTATTTTTCACCTGATGCTTTTTATAGGTTTTGGGTTTGTGGTTTTTAGATCGGTTAGAATTTAAAAGCCTACATAGGTTAACTTCAAAGTTGCTGTCATCGTCATCCTGAACTCATTTCAGGATGACGTATTAAGAAAAGTAAAATGCAAGATTTCTTTAAAAATCATAAATTCTCTATTCTCCTAATCTTAACAGGAATTGCTTTTTATTGGTCTTTCGCTTACGACCTAAACCGCGCTGATTTTATAAAACTGATCAGTCTTTATACCGGTTTATTTTTTATCAGTTTTAAGCTTATTCAGTTAAAAAAAAGCAATTTTTGGTTCCTGGCAGGAGTTGCAGTTTTATTCCGGTTCGTTTTTATTGCAGCCACGCCAAATCTTTCGCAAGATTTTTACCGTTTTATCTGGGACGGACAATTGATCCTGGACGGAATAAATCCTTATTTGTCCGTTCCAAATGATTTAAAAGAGTTCTCGACTGCGCTCGAACTGACAAATCAAAAATTAATAAATGGAATGGGTAGTTTGAGTGCAGGCAATTTCACCAGCTACCCACCGGCAAACCAACTCTTGTTTGCGATTTCAACATTTTTAGGAGGGAAAAGTGTTTTGGGTTCTGTGGTCGCAATGCGATTTTTCATCATCCTGGCCGATTTGGGAACGCTATATTTCGGCAGAAAATTATTACTAAAATTAAATCTGCCTGGGCATCAAATCTTCTGGTTTATTCTAAATCCTTTTATCATTATAGAACTCACCGGAAATCTTCATTTTGAAGGTGTAATGCTATTCTTCTTAACCTGGTCAATCTATTTATTACATCAAAAAAAATGGATTTGGAGCGCAATTTTATTAGGAATATCAGTATCGGTAAAATTGCTACCGCTTCTATTTTTACCGCTTTTATGGAATTATTTTATAAAAAACAGAAAAATTGAAAATTCAGATATTCCCGGCCTGAATTTTAAAAAGCTGCTGGGTTATTATCTAATAGTTGGAGTTGCAGTTATAGTAAGTTTTCTGCCTTTTATTTCTTCGGAATTCATCTCTAATTTTTCAGCAAGTATCGCGCTTTGGTTTCAGAAATTCGAGTTTAATGCGAGTGTTTATTATGTGATTAGATGGATTGGATTTCAACTGAAAGGTTACAATATTATCGCAACCGCAGGTAAAATCCTTCCCTTAATGGTAATTTTAATTCTTTGCGGACTCGCCTTTTTCCGAAGAAATAATTCTTCCCAAAAGCTAATTGAAACTATGCTGCTGGGAGTTTCAGCGTATTTTCTTCTAGCTACCACAGTGCATCCCTGGTATATTGCCACGCCGCTTTTGCTTTCGGTTTTCGCTAGATTCAGGTTTGCTTTGGTATGGTCTTTTCTGGTAATGCTAAGTTATTCGGCCTATACAAAGAATGGATTTCAGGAAAATTACTGGTTAATTGCAATTGAATATGTTCTTGTTATAGGAATTTTTCTCATAGAGATCTTTAAACCAAAATTACTCACCAGAATTCCGTATTATAAATAGATTTCGGATATAAACGATACCTCCAAAGAAATGTGCCGCAATTAAAACCGGGTCATTTCTAAAGATTCCATAGGTTAAAATAAGACTGGAGCCTACCAGGCTAATAATCCAAAACTTTTTCGGCAAATCTGATTCTTGGTTTCTCTCTGCATGAATCCATTGGTAAATAAAACGAGCCGTATAAACGAGTTGACCAACTATCCCGAGAACAATAAGCCAGGTAGAAATATTATCGCCTTTTATAAGATCTGACCAATTTAATTCTCCAAAAAAGAAAAGATAAAGTGCAATTAATATAGGTAGTGTAATTACATAAATCTTAAACATGATTCCAGATCTACCCCATTCTCCCTGAAGCTGAAGATTTCTAAAATAGCCACCATAAACTAAGAATTGGCCTAGCATAATTGCCATATCATCCCGCAAATAACCATAAATAAACAGCAATACAGCGCCTTGTAAACTAAGTTTCCAGAAGAGCGTTGGTGTTTCAATCTTATTGGTCTTTTCAGATTTAATCCATTGCATTATTAGCCTTGCGGAAAATAAAAGCTGGGCTAAAAAGCCAATCGCATACACAAACCAACTGCTACTCATATTTCGTATTGAGGATTTTAAAAAAGACCATAAAAAAAGCTGTTCAATAGTACATAAAAAGTCTTATTGAACAGCTTTAACCTCTAATAATTCTTTGTTAATTACATATCCAGAAGATAAGCAAAAACTAGTGGTGCTACAATGGTAGCGTCACTTTCTATTATATGCTTTGGAGTATCTATATCTAGTTTTCCCCAGGTAATTTTCTCATTAGGAACCGCTCCCGAATAAGAACCATAACTGGTAGTAGAATCTGATATTTGACAGAAATAACTCCAAAAAGGAGTATCTGTACGCTCCATATCCTGATAAAGCATAGGCACAACGCAAATTGGGAAATCGCCGGCAATTCCGCCACCAATTTGGAAGAATCCAATTCCGTCCTTAGAATTATCGGTATACCAATCGGCAAGGAACGTCATATATTCAATTCCCGATTTCATGGTACTGGCTTTTAGTTCACCTTTAAGCACATAGGAAGCAAAAATATTCCCCAAAGTACTATCTTCCCAACCGGGAACTACGATCGGCAAATTCTTTTCGGCTGCGGCATACATCCAGGAATCTTTTAAATCTATTTCGTAGTGTTCTTCCAATACCCCGGAAAGCAATAATTTATACAGAAATTCATGCGGAAAATAGCGTTCGCCATTAGCTTCGGCATCTTTCCAAATCTTTACAATATGCTTCTGAATTCTTCTAAAAGCTTCTTCTTCCGGAATACAGGTATCGGTAACCCTATTAAGGCCTTTTTCCAATAGATCCCATTCTTCCTGCGGAGTTAGATCGCGATAATTCGGCACACGCTTATAATGTGAGTGCGCCACAAGGTTCATCACATCTTCCTCTAAATTGGCACCGGTACAGGAAATGATTTGCACTTTATCTTTGCGTATCATTTCGGCAAAAATCTTACCGAGCTCTGCTGTACTCATAGCACCGGCAAGTGAAACTAACATCTTAGAACCGCCCTGAAGTTGCTTTTCGTAATCTTTGGCCGCATCTACAAGAGCTGCCGAATTAAAATGTAAATAATATTTTTCTATAAATTGGGAAATAGCTCCTTTACTCATCTTCGTCTTCTTCGTTATAATTTTGATATTTAAATTTGTAGCTCAACATTTTATAATACAACTTGGCCGCAAGAAAATCTGATGATCTTTCATTTTTATTTGGGCAAAGTTCTACAATGTCAAAACCTACTACGTTTTTCTTTTTGAACATCATTTTAAGAAATTCCAGGGTCTCATACCAGAAAAGTCCACCTGGTTCAGGCGTACCTGTAGATGGCAAGATAGAAGGATCAAAGGCATCTAAATCTATAGTGATAAATACATTTGGCGTCATTTGTCCAATGGCATCATCCTGCCAGTCTTCGTAAAGATCGTGAGCGAAATATACCTGGTTCTCGTCCATATGTTCTACTTCTGAAACATCCATAGAACGAATTCCTACCTGAACCAAATTTGTTTTCTTACTGGCTTCGTGAACCGCGCAAGCGTGATTACAACTAGAACCTTCGTACTCTGGTCTTAAATCGGCGTGAGCATCTAATTGCACAACGGTAAGGTCTTCAAAACTTTCATTAAACGCACGAATAGTCCCAATAGAAACAGAATGTTCTCCGCCAAAAATGGTAACGAATTTCTCCTGTTTTAAATAGTTTTTAGTGGTTTTATAAACTGCTTCCACCATTTTCTCTGGAGAAGAATTTTCAGTTACCGGTGGTGCAAGATAAATTCCCTTTTTATAGACTTCGCTACGGGTTTCTATATCATAAAGTTCCATGTTTTCTGAAGCTTCTAAAAAAGCTTCAGGTCCTTTATCAGATCCTTTTTGCCAGGTGCTGGTACCATCGTAAGGAACCGGGATCAATACCACTTTCGCATCATCTATGCGCGAATATTTATCTGGTATTCCGGCGTAATTCTTTTTGTTCATTGTAAATGCTTAATTGGTTGTTGGTTATATAAAGTTATTGATTTTTTAATTGTGACCATTATAGCCTAATATTTTCAGCATATCATCGGCATCCTGCTGCTCGCTGAAAAGTTTAGTGCTAATATTACCATTTTCATCTTTATCTATTAATAAATGCTTTGGCTGCGGAATTAAACAGTGGTGTAAACCACCATAGCCACCAATAGTTTCCTGGTAAGCTCCTGTATTAAAAAAGCCAATATATAATGGTTTCTCCTTTTTATACTTAGGAAGATAAATAGCGTTTACGTTCTGCTCTGAATTATAATAATCATCACTATCGCAGGTTAAACCTCCAAGTAACACCCGCTCATACTCATCGTTCCAACGGTTTATTGGCAACATCACGAATTTCTTGCTTATTGCCCAGGTATCAGGTAGGGTGGTGATAAATGAAGAATTGATCATATTCCATTTCTCACGATCGTTTTGCTGTTTTTGATACAAAATCTCGTAGATGGCGCCACCGCTTTCTCCCACGGTAAAACTGCCAAATTCAGTAAAAATATTGGGCACATCAACTTCGGCTTCTTCACAATATAATTTTATCTGATTGATGATCTCATCTACCATATAAGCATAATCGTACTCAAAATGAAGTGAATTTTTTACCGGAAATCCTCCGCCAATGTTCAAACTATCAAGCTCGGGACACACTTTTTTTAAGCTTACATAAACCCGTAAACATTTTTGCAATTCGTTCCAGTAATAAGCTGTATCTCTAATCCCGGTATTGATAAAGAAATGCAACATCTTTAGTTCTACCTGCTCGTTTTCCTTTATCTTTTTATTGAAAAATGGAACAATGTTCTTATAACCAATTCCAAGCCTGGATGTATAGAATTCAAATTTTGGCTCTTCCTCTGAAGCAATCCTTATTCCAATAGGAAATTTCCCTTCTATCTTTTCTGAAAGTAGATCTATCTCTTCATAATTGTCTATAATGGGCATACAGTTCTTATGACCATTATTAAGCAAGCGCGCAATGTTTTCTATATACTGGTCGCGTTTAAAGCCATTACAAAGCACATAAGTATCATCGGTAATTTTCCCAGATGCTTTTAATTCTTCCACAATATTAATATCAAAGGCAGAAGAAGTTTCAATATGGATATCGTTCTTTAAAGCTTCATTTAAAACGTGTTGAAAGTGCGAACTTTTGGTACAATAACAATAATTATAATTCCCTTTATAATCGTGTTTTTCCATAGCATCGGCAAACCACTTTTTGGCTCTATGAATGTTTTGGGAGATCTTAGGCAAATAGGTGAATTTTAATGGAGCTCCATATTCTTTGATCAACTCCATTAGATCTATGTCGTGAAACTTTAACTCGGTTCCTTCCAGGGTAAATTCCTCCTGCGGAAAGTAATAGGTCTGGTCTATTAAATCGCTGTATTTAGTATTCAATTGTTTGGTTTATATGTTATAAGGATAAAAATTAGGCATTAATTTTTCGGGTCAAAAAGAATGACTGGTAAATTAATGTTAAGAAAAAATGGTAAGAGCTTAAAGTCAAGCTCTGATAAGGCTTAAGACAAAGAATTTTAGCAGACGAAAACCGCCCAGCGCTTAGGTAATCAATTCCTGTCAATTAAATAGGTGCATTATAAATTCAAAATAAAAAACCGGAGAAGGAATATCCTAATCCGGTTCAAAAATATTAAAAAACTTAATACGGAATCACTTTTTTTAGAGCATTCCTAAATTTATAACCTCCTGATCTGTAAGCCTTCTAAAACGACCTCTTGGCAGATCCTTTTTTGTAAGTCCGCCAAAAACTACACGATCCAGTTTTTCAACTTCAAAGCCCATACTTTTAAACATTCTTTGAATTACGTGGTTTTTGGTACTTTTAGTTTCTATTCCAATTTCGTTCTTAGGTCTATCGGCAATAAAACTAACGTCTTGTATATTTACTTTCCCATCTTCAAGAAAAATACCATTTCTAATTTTCTCTAAATGTTCTACTGAAAGCGGTTTTGTTAAATTTACCTGGTAAATTTGTCTAATTCCATTCTTCGGTTTACCAAGTTTTTTAGCCAGGGTACCATCGTTGGTAAAAAGTAAGAGTCCCATTGCCTGGGTATCTAATTTCCCAACAGGATCCAGTTTAGCTTTGGTGGCTTTCGCCATAATATCCATAACTGTCTTCCCCCCTTTTTCGGTACTTCCGGTTACGTAGATCCCTTTTGGTTTGTTCAACACAAAATATTCGGGCTTATCTGGATTAACGCTTCTTCCGTCAAATTTTACCTCATCGGTTGGAGCTACTTTAAAGCCCATTTCGGTTACCACATTCCCATTAACGGTCACATTTCCGGCAGAAATAAAGATATCGGCATCACGACGGGAACAAATCCCGGCATTGGCAATATATTTATTTAAACGAATTCCATCGGTCTTAGAAGGGGTTTTAGGAGCTGACTGCTGCTTTTTAATAGGCGCATTACCGCGTGCAAAAGACTTCTTGGTCTTACCGCCACCTTGTCTTCCACTAAATTTTCCACCTTTAGATTTATCGTCTCTACTCATATCGCTAATTTTTTGCAAAGGTACTCTATTGATTTAGAGTGGCATTCTATTTATTTAAAGTTTTTATACTTATTTATACTAAAAATAGTGTATCTAATAATCAATTTTATCTCCTTTTGCTTCCCATTTTTGAAAAATTGGTAGGCCTTCTTCGCGCATCATATTAATAAACGGGATCTTACGCTCGTCCATATCTAGAGCAATTTCATCATAAACAAACTGATCGTCGAAACCTATCCTGGCAGCATCTTCCCTACTTAAAGCATAATACACTTTACTGGGCCTCGCCCAGTAAATAGCACCCAAACACATGGGGCAGGGCTCACAGGAGGTATAAAGAATACAATCTTCTAACTGGAAATCTCCCAGTTTTTCACAGGCTTGTCTAATTGCAGCCACCTCGGCATGGGCGGTAGGATCGTTGGTAGAAGTTACTTTATTACTGGATTCGGCAATAATTTCTCCATTCTTTACAATTACGGCACCAAATGGGCCACCGGAACCTTTATCCATTCCTTCTTCTGCTAACTGAATAGCTCTTTTTAAAAAATAGCTATGATCTTTTTCCATAAATTATTTTTGAATTTGAATCTTAAAAAACGCGGTTTAGTACCTCCTTAATATCAATAAGTAAAATACTAAAAACCCCGGCAACAATAATAAGTTTTAATATATTATGAAGCAGTAAAAACTGCCATTTCACTTTGCTGAAATATAGGAACAGTACAAAGAAAACCAGTAAAACCAGGGATACATAAAAGTAATAGTTCATATACCCCGTATCAAAACGGGTAATAAGCAGCATAGTTGGGATTACGGCTAAAATACTCAATATTGACAGGAAAAATTTACTGAGCTTCTCTCCATAAACTATGGGAATAGTATGATAATTTTGAATTAAATCTCCCTGCATATTCTCCAGGTCTTTCACCAGTTCACGCATTACAATCATTAAATAAAGGAAAGTTGCGTGTATAAAAATGACCGTTTCAAAATTTTTATAATAAATAAATATCACGAAAAACGGAGTAAGGGTAAGTATGGAAGCCACCAAATTTCCCAAAAATAAAATCCGTTTTAAACGATGCGAATACAACCAAATCGCAAAAATATAGATGGAAAAGAAAACTACCGCTTTAAACGAAACATAACTGGCAAAGAAAATAGCCAATAAATTGAGAATAAAATAAACCGAAAGTTTGGTTCGCTGACTCACAAACCGGTCTAACATTGTTTTCTTTGGCCTGTTGATTAAATCTTTCTCGCTATCGTAAAAATTATTGATAATATACCCAGATGCGATCACCGTAGCAGAAGAAAGTATTAGAAAGAATAAATTATCGTCAAAAAAAATTTCCCTTAAAGGAAGTTCTGGCGCTAAAATAAAGGCTGATGTAAGGTATTGTGCTAAAATAAGCACCAAAATATTATAGCCACGAACCACCGAAAACAAACTAAACATTTTCAGCAATAAGCGCTTGTTAGAAATAGACGCCATGTAAGGGTTGTTTAGAAGTTGTAAACCACTTCTAATTTGTAATCTTTAAGAGATTTTCTGGCTTTATCAATGTCTTCGGTAAAACCTAAGATATAACCACCACCTCCAGAACCGCAAAGTTTAAGGTAATAATCGTTAGTATCTATACCGTGTTTCCAAAGTTTATGAAATTGAGCGGGGATCATTGGCTTAAAGTTATCCAATACCACGTGAGAAAGACGTTTTACATTAGAAAACAACGACTTCACATCTCCTTTAAGAAAATCGTCTACACAGGCATCGGTATGTTTTACAAATTGCTCTTTAAGCATTTGCCTAAAGCCTTCCTGCTTCATATTTTCCATAAAAATATTCACCATTGGGCCTGTTTCACCGGTACTGCCACTATCTAATAGAAATACGGCGCCCAGACCATTTTCGGTTTGCGAAGGTATTCCTGCGGGCTCAATATTATCTTTAGAATTAATTAAAATCGGGATGCTTAAATAACTATTTAAAGGATCTAAACCTGAAGATTTTCCGTGGAAAAAAGATTCCATTTCTCCGAAAATCTTTTTCAGTTTTAATAATTTATCACGGGTAAGATTTTCTAGAACCGTGATCTTTCCGGTTGCATATTTATCGTAAATAGCCGCAACCAAAGCACCACTACTTCCTACACCATATCCCTGCGGAATAGTAGAATCGAAATACATGCCTTTTTCAATATCAGCTTTAAGCTTTGCCAGATCAAACTGCACAAGCTCCGGATTATTTTCCTGAAGTTCGTGTAAGTAATCGGCAAATCGGTTTAAACTTCTATTAGAGGCAATCGCAGCTTCAGAAGGATCTTCATCTACTTTTAAAGCTCCATTATAAAAATTATAAGGAATGGATAAACCTTTGGAATCTTTAATGATTCCGTACTCTCCAAAGAGTAAGATTTTTGAATAAAATAAAGGTCCTTTCATAAGCTTTCGAATAATCTTTTTTCAGAACAAAAAAGAGCAATGTAAGTAAATTTACAATTTTTCTGCTCCCTTTCCAACCTGGTCGCAAATATACTGCCCTTTTTCACAATAGGCAACAAGCTCATTCTTAATGAATTCTAAAACTTTTTCTTTATGCATCTCTGGATAAAGTAGATGTACATTGGCGCCGGCATCCAGAGTGAAACAAATTGGAGTTTTGGTGTTTTCCCTAAACTCCCATATTTTATTAATAATTTCAAGCGTATTAGGCTTCATTAGAATAAAATAAGGATTGCTGCTCATCATCATCGCGTGCAAAGTAAGTGCCTCACTTTCTACGATAGCAATAAATTCTTCCAAATTTCCGGAAGTAAAAATTTGCTTCAATTTGTCTAAATTAGAATGTGCCTGGGCAAAACGCTCTTCAGCAAATGGATGGCCGTGCATTAAATTATGACCAACGCTACTGCTTACCTGCTTTTGCCCTTTGTCTACCAACAAAATGGTATCCTGGTAACTTTTAAACACCTCATCAATTTCAAACGGGTATTTTATTCCGAATAAATCACTGCTTTCCGGAATATTCTGGTGTTCGCCCCATTCGATTAATTCACCTTCTAAACTACGGCAAGCACTCCCTGAACCTAACCTGGCTAAAAAAGAAGCTTTTTTATAGAAAAACTCATCATTAACAACCTCAGGATTCAATTCTTTTTCCAGACTCATGACGCAAAGCGCAAGAGCGCTCATCCCGCTTGCGGAAGATGCTATTCCGCTGCTATGAGGAAAGGAATTTTCAGTATGAATAAAAAACTTATAGTCTTTTAAAAACGGTGCATATTGCTCAATACGTTTAAAAAACTGCTGAATTTTCGGTTTAAAATCTTCCTTCCTTTTTCCTTCAAAATAAAGTTCAAAATCAAAAGTCGCAGATGGTTCTGGCTTCTTCTGAAACTCCATTTTCGTAGTGGTTTTACAATTTTTCAAGGTAAAACTCACTGAAGGATTCGCCGGAATCTGATTCTCCTTTTTACCCCAATATTTTACCAGGGCAATATTGCTGGGAGACTTCCAGGTAACTTCTCCTTTTTCGATGTTGCCTGAAAATTGCTTTGGAATAAAATCCTGTTCGCGCATAGCAAAATTTTAGTAAAACGCCTGTTGCAAAAGCTTA
Source organism: Salegentibacter mishustinae (assembly GCF_002900095.1). Classification (NCBI taxonomy): domain Bacteria; kingdom Pseudomonadati; phylum Bacteroidota; class Flavobacteriia; order Flavobacteriales; family Flavobacteriaceae; genus Salegentibacter; species Salegentibacter mishustinae. The sequence continues at coordinate 133,960 of NZ_LLKN01000002.1, forward strand.
AGGCATTAGATTGAAAATTGAAATCTTACTTAGGCCGCAAAGATATGTTTTATGTTTTGGGAATTTTCTTTCCCTATCAAAATAAATTTTTATTTTAGTAAGGACAAACTTCTTCGTTTTAACCGGGAAGTTACCCGAAACCAACCTTAAAATGACCAAAAAACTCTTTTTACGAAGTTCTGTGGCCATTGGCATTTGTTTGCTTTTCGGGTTTATGGGCGCTATTGCCACCCAGGCAGGCACCGCAGATTGGTATCCCGACTTGAATAAACCCTGGTTTAATCCGCCTGACGCCTTTTTTGGCCCTATTTGGTTAATTATGTATGTTTTAATGGGGATTGCCGCAGGAATTGTATGGAGCAAAGGTTTCTACCACAAATGGGTGAAAACCGCTTTATATCATTTTGGCTTTCAACTTTTAATTAACGGTTCCTGGTCTTTACTTTTCTTCGGAATACAAAAACCATTTTTAGCTTTACTAAGCATCATTTTATTATTTATACTAATATTAATCACTATAAAATGGTTTAGAGTGGTAAGCAATACCGCGGCGTATTTAATGATACCCTATGCAGTTTGGGTATTGTTTGCTATGATCTTAAATTTTGAGATCTGGCGACTTAATTAATCTTCACTCATAGCCTGCGCCGCAAGAAAACCGCCTGTCCAGGCATTTTGAAAGTTAAATCCGCCGGTTATGGCATCTATATTTAAAACCTCTCCAGCCAAAAACAGGTTTTTATGAAGTTTACTCTCAAAAGTTTTAAAATTAACTTCTTTTAAATTAACTCCTCCCGCAGTAACAAATTCTTCTTTAAAGGTACTTTTTCCATTTACTTTAAAAGTCGCTGCAGTAAGTTGTACGCTTAAATTTTGAAGCTGATTTTTATTTAAATCGGCCCAGGTAGTGCCTTCTGCAATTCCAGATGCTATTACCAGGTTTTTCCATAAGCGTTTAGGCAAATCGAATTGCGCATTTTTCATCACCTGTTGTTTAGCTAATTTTGATTTTAGATCTTTTAAACTAGACAAAATATCTTCTGAATTAAACCCGGGCAACCAGTTTACCAGTATTTCAAATTGATAATTTAATTTCTCCAAGTCTCTTGCTCCCCAGGCTGATAGTTTTAAAATTCCCGGCCCACTCATTCCCCAATGAGTAATTAGCAAAGGTCCTTTACTTTCTAAATTGACATTTTTAGAATTTATTTTAACCTCGGCTTCGGTAGCGATTCCGGGTAGATCTTTAATTCGGGCATCTTGAATATTGAAAGTAAAAAGAGAAGGAACAGGTTCTATAATTTCATGACCCAGCTTCTTGAGTATATTCCACATTTTAGGATTGCTCCCGGTGGCGAGCATAATTTTATCTGCAGAAAAATATCCTTTACTGGTTTTAACCATCCAGCACTTTTCTTCCTTTTGAAAATTTTGAACTGCGTGGCTCTTAAATACCTGAATCTTTAATCTTTCGGTTTCCTGTAAAAAGCAATTAATAATACTTTGCGAATCATCTGAAACAGGAAAAATTCGGCCGTCATCTTCGATCTTTAATTCAATCCCTTTTTTCTCAAACCATTCCATGGTATCTCCGGTCATAAATCCGTGAAAAGGCCCAAGCAATTCTTTTTCTCCACGGGGATAATTGAGGCTAAGTTCCTTCGGAATAAATTCGGCGTGTGTTACATTACACCTTCCCCCACCCGAAATTTTCACTTTGGTTAGCACTTCTTTCCCACGTTCAAAAATGGCAATTTTTAGATTGGGGTTAAATTCAGCTGCATTTATCGCGGTAAAAAAGCCTGCTGCTCCCCCGCCTATAATTATAATATCGAAATGCTGCATTTTTCTGGTTTCTAATTTTAAGTTGAAGATTTCCAGTTCAGGTTCTCTAATTCCATTATTTATAAAAGTCGGTCGGGAAAATCTGAAATAATTCCGTCTACGCCAAATTCACGCATCCGCTGAATGTCTTCCGGTTCGTTAACCGTCCAGACGTTTACGTTGAAACCGGCCTCGTGAGATGCCTTTACATTATCCCGGGTAATTATTCCTAAAGACGGGTGAATTGCCGAGGCCTTAAGGAGTTTCCCCAGTTCTATAGCTTCGGTCACACTGGCTTTACTCAAAATTCCCAGCGCCACCTTTTCGTCCAATTTTCGCATCTGAAACAGCTCATTTTTCTGAAAACTGGAAACGATAAAATCTTTATAGGTCCAGTTTTTTTCTGCTATATATTTTTTAATGATTCCGGCAGTAGACGTAGCGGTGTTTAAACCTTTTAATTCAATATTTATAGTACATTTTCCCTGAATAAAATCCAGGACTTCGGTAAGTAGCGGTATCTCAAATTCATCCTCTACTTTTAAGACTTTTATTTCGGTTAAAGACTTTTTAGCAACTTCACCACTTCCATTGGTAGTTCGATCTAAAGTAAAATCGTGAATCACCACCAATTCACCGGTTTCACATCTATGCACATCAATCTCTATAGCATCAACGCCAAAATTCAATGCCTTTTGGATGCTTTCTAAAGTATTTTCGGCCAAATGTCCTTCGGCGCCACGATGACCAATTTTCAATAAATTCATTTTGCAAAGGTATTCAATTAACTCAAATGCGTGTTTCTTTAACGATATCTGGTTTTTTAATGAACATTTAGAAACTCTTATAAATTCTTAACATTTTATTGTAACCTATGCTTCTTAATTTTATAATATAATGTTCTGAAACCCCGTATAAAATATCAACACTTAGGGTTGCCGCACTAATTAAAACTTTATTATGGAGAAATGGTTTGAAGCGTCCTGGACGTCTATAATAGCAATTTTGCTAACCGCTTTAGGAATTTACGTGGCAATTATACTTTTTACACGAATTGCGGGAAAACGTAGTTTTTCTAAAATGTCAAGTTTTGACTTTGCGATGACGGTTGCAGTAGGTTCTATTATAGCTTCAACCATTTTATCTAAATCTGTGAGTCTGGTACAGGGAATTGTTGGTCTTGCCGCAGTATATATTTTACAAATCTCGGCTGCGTTCTTAAGACGCTGGACCTGGGTTCAAAAAGCAATAGACAATTCACCCTTACTACTTATGGATAAGCAAACTATATTATACGAGAACCTAAAAAAGGCCAGGGTAACCGAAGGTGACTTGCGTTCCAAATTAAGGGAAGCTAATGTTTTAGACCTTTCCCAGGTACGTGCAGTAGTATTTGAAACCACAGGAGATATTTCAGTTTTACATACCTCGGAAGAGGATCGGGAACTGGAAGACTGGCTTACCAAAGATGTAATGAGATAAATCTACCTAAAAAAATAGATTATCGGGCTGCCTGTTAATCTTATTAAATTTTGAATTAATTTATTCTTAAACCGTATGGAACGCCAGCTTATAGATGGTAGTTTTATAAAAAACCATTCGATATTATGAATTCTTCTGGAGTAAAACCTAAAGTGAAAAAATGGAAAGTTAATGCAGATGAAGCTGCAGAATTAGCGTTTAAAGATTTTGTTTTGACTAAAGACCATCCCTGTATGATGGCACAAACCGTGGTAAGCCAGAATCATTTAGACCTGCATACCTACGGTGAATTTCCCAGCCGAAAAACAGCCAAAGAAATCTATAAGGATTTACAGAACTATATAGAAAAGTACGATTTTGAGTCTAATGAATTCTATACTTTTATGGCCGTTTTTAAAGACCAGGATTCATTTTCTGAAACACAATTTGAAACTGCACTTTGGAAACAACTGGAGTTCTTACATGATATAGACAATGAAGACTGGGATTCTGAAGTTAGCGATAATCCTGAAGAGAAAAATTTTAGCTTTAGCATTGCCGGAAAAGCCTTTTATATGGTGGGCATGCATCCAAACAGCAGTCGCAAGGCAAGGCAGAGTCCTTATCCCGCAATTGCTTTTAATTTACACTGGCAATTTGAAAAGTTAAGAGAAATGGGAGCATTTAATACCGTTCGCGATAAGATTAGAGAACGTGATATAGAATTTCAGGGGAATATAAACCCTATGCTGGAAGACTTTGGAGAAAATAGCGAGGCCAGGCAGTATAGCGGCCGTAAAGTTGAGGAGGAATGGAAATGCCCATTCCACAGAAAAAATTAAATATGTATCAGCCCAAAAAATACAAAAAAGACGATCCTGAATTTCTTTTTAAATTTATACAGCAGCATCCTTTTGCAACTTTTATACTTAATGGTAAAAAAATTTTAGCTACTCATATTCCGGTGCTCACAAAAGGCACTGCAAAAGATTTTCTTCTCTTTTCACATATAGCCAACCATAATGAGCAGTTTAAATACTTAAAAGACGATACAGAAGCTTTATTGATTTTTCAGGGCGCACACGGCTATATTTCTTCTTCCTGGTATAAAGAAAAAGACATTAGCACCTGGGACTATTCTGCGGTACACGTAAATGTAAAACTGAAAATACAATCCCGGCAGGAACTTGAAGACTCGCTAAAAGAACTGGTTGCAACTTTTGAAAAGCCGCAGGAAGATCCTTTGTATTATAAAGACATTCCAAAAAAAATGCTGGATGAACATTTGCCTTTAATTACAGGATTTTGGTGTGAAGTAGAAGAAATTAAAGGTATTGCAAAACTGCACCAGGGTTATGATAAGGAAGATATTGATTCGGTCACCGCAAATTTGGAAAAACAGCAAAATAATTTAAATTCCGCGTTAAGCGAAAACATTAAAAAAGAGCATAAATGCAAGTAATAAAAAAACAATCTGGAGCCGCCTTTAAATTAAAAAAAGGACAGAAATTGAAAGTGATAGATGCCGAAGGTGAACAGGTTAGCGATATGGTTTTATTTAATGCAAAAGACAGAAGGGAAAAACTATCTTCAGGAAAAACCCTGGATTTCGAAGAATCTATTTTAATAAGTTCAGGAAACTTTCTTTGGAGCAATCGCAGTAATAAAATGGCAGAAATCCTTGAAGATACGAACGGGAGAAACGATTTTTTGCTTGCTCCATGCAGCCCCGAAACTTTTGAAGTGATGTATGATTACGATGGTTACCATCCCAGCTGTTTTGAAAACCTATATACCAGCCTGGAAAAATATGAAATTCAGCCAGACGATATTCCTACGGCTTTCAACATTTTTATGAACGTTCAGTTTGATGAGAAGGGAAAAATTAGTGTTGACCCGCCACTTAGTAAAGCGGGAGACTATGTGCTATTTGAAGCAAAAATGGATCTTATTGTTGCTTTAACTGCCTGCTCTGCCGAAGACAGCAACAACGGTAGTTTTAAACCCATACATTACGAGATATTAACTTAAAACTTCTAGAAAATACAAACCGAATATAAAAAAACTGCCCGGAAATGGTTTGAAGCCTATTTCCGGGCAGTTTTTATAATATACTAAGGTCTAGGTTTAAGAAACTGCTTTAAGCTTGCTTATAGTAGACTTATTTAATTTTTCTTCGGCATAAGCGCGAGATACTTTTAGCTTGCTTTTGCCGCTTTCGGGCATTTCAAACATCGCATCGGTAAGCACTGCTTCACATAAAGATCTTAATCCTCTTGCTCCCAGTTTATATTCTACCGCTTTCTCAACTATATAATCCAAAGCGTCATCGGTCATTTCAAACTCGATATCGTCCATTTCAAACAACTTCTTATATTGTTTTATAATGGCGTTTTTAGGCTCGGTTAAAATAGAACGAAGCGTACTTTCGTCAAGCGGATTCATATAAGTAAGTGCCGGTAATCTTCCTATTATTTCAGGAATAAGTCCGAAATCCTTTAAATCCTTCGGAATAATATATTTTAACAAGTTGGTTCTTTCTATATTATCCTCGCTTTTTGAAGCGCTGAAACCAACTGCCTGCATATTTAATCGCTTACTAATGTTGCGCTCAATACCATCAAAAGCTCCTCCTGCAATGAAAAGGATATTTTCGGTATCTACCTCAACAAATTTTTGATCGGGGTGTTTACGACCTCCTTTTGGCGGCACGTTAACGGTGGTTCCTTCCAGTAATTTTAATAATGCCTGCTGAACACCTTCCCCAGAAACATCTCTGGTAATTGAAGGATTATCACTTTTACGGGCAATTTTATCTATTTCATCAATAAATACAATTCCGCGTTGTGCTTTTTCAACATTATAATCGGCTGCCTGAAGCAATCTTGTTAAAATACCTTCTACATCTTCACCCACGTAACCTGCTTCGGTAAGAACCGTAGCATCTACAATAGCCAAAGGCACATTAAGCATTTTTGCAATAGTTTTTGCGATAAGGGTTTTCCCTGTACCGGTTTCCCCAACCATTACGATGTTAGATTTTTGAATCTCAACATCATCACCGCTTGCCGGTTGCAAGAGCCTTTTGTAGTGGTTATAAACCGCTACCGACATCACTTTTTTGGTTGCTTCCTGCCCAATTACATACTGATCCAAAAATTCTTTAATCACTTTTGGTTTACTCAGCATTAAGTCTGAAGACAATTCTTTAGCTTCCCCCTGTTTGAGTTCTTCTAAAACAATGCCGTGAGCCTGCTCTATACATTTGTCACATATATGCGCATCCAGCCCAGCTATAAGTAAGTTGGTTTCAGGTTTTTTTCTACCGCAAAACGAACATTCTAATTCTTCTTTCGCCATTTCGTCAAATTTCAATTTCCAGTATATAAAATAATAAACTGGTAATTAATTCTTATCCTTCTCTCGTTAAAATTTCATCGATCATACCGTATTCTTTGGCTTTATCGGCCTTCATCCAGTAATCACGATCACTATCTTCCTCTATCTTCTCGTAAGTTTGTCCGGAATGCTTAGCAATAATCTCGTATAATTCCTTTTTAAGGGTTAAGATTTCCCTTGCGGTGATCTCTATATCACTAGCCTGCCCCTGGGCACCACCAAGAGGTTGGTGAATCATTACCCTGGAATGTGGCAAACCGCTTCTTTTTCCTTTTTCACCGGCACAAAGTAATACTGCGCCCATAGAAGCTGCCATACCTGTACAAATTGTAGCCACATCTGGTTTTATGAACTGCATAGTATCATAAATTCCCAAACCTGCATAAACACTTCCTCCCGGAGAATTAATGTAGATCTGGATATCTTTAGAAGCATCTGTACTTTCTAAAAATAACATCTGTGCTTGTATAATATTTGCAACCTGATCGTTAATTGCAGTACCCATAAAGATAATTCTATCCATCATCAACCTGGAAAAAACATCCATAGCAACCGCGTTCATTTGTCGCTCTTCAATAATATTAGGGGTCATCCCCGTAGGAGTCATACTGCTCACTATTTTTTGGTAATAGTTACTATTTATACCGTGATGCTTAGTGGCGTATTTTTCAAATTCTTTTCCGTAATCCATCAATCTTTTTTTTAAGCTTTTTCTCTTAGCTGCCTTTTAAGTGAAAAGGCGTTAACCCGAATGGTTTAACGCCTTAAATATAAGTATAAATTTATAGAAAAAGCCTACTCGTAAATCTCTTTCACAAATTCGTCGTAAGTCACTTCTTTTTCTTCAAAAGACATTTTCTCTTTGTAGAAACCAAGCAATTTCTCGTTCATTAATTGCTCTGACATTCTTTTAACTTCGTCCTGATTAGAAAGAATTCTTGCCGCGATATCGTCAAGTTCTTTATCTCCAGGATTCATTTGGCCGAATTGAGCCATTTGTTCTTTGATCTTTTCTTTAGCAAAAGCTTTAAGATCTTCAAACTCTACTGTAAGGTTATTTTCGTTTACTATTTTACCTTCAATTAACTGGTAACGTAAACCTTCTTCGCTCTTTTCGTATTCTTCTTTGGCCTCTTCTTCGGTCATTGGCTTTTCACCAACGGTCTGAATCCATTTTTGAAGAAATTCTTTAGGAAGTTCAAATTTAGTTTGCTCAATAAGCTGCTTGGTCACATCGTTCATTAACTGCTGATCGCTTTGCTGCTTAAATTGCTTTGCTGCATCTTCCTTGATCTTTTCTTTAAGCTCATCTTCACTGGTTACTTTCCCTTCACCAAAAAGCTTATCGAATAATTCCTGGTTAAGCTCAGCCAATTCTCTATGGTTGATCTCTTTTACCGTAAATTCAACTTCAATATCAAGATCGTGCGCTTTATCGTGCTCAATTCCTAAATGCTGAATTAGCTCGTGATCGTCTTCAAAAAGATTTTTAGTTTTTAAAGTAAAAGAATCACCAACTTTAGCACCTACAAACTTATTAAGGTTTCTTTTCCCCTTAAGTTTTTCTAATTCTATTGAAGTTTCTTTTTCAATTCCTTCTTCTTCATTCTTGAAGGTACCGGCAACGATATCACCTTCTTCAGCTTCATCTTTAGAGATCAGTTTCCCATATTGTTTTCTTATAGATTCGATTTGGTTATTCACCATTTTCTCATCTGCCACAATATTGTAATGGGTTACCGGCTTTTCAAGTTCAAGGTTTACATCAAATTCTGGAGCCAAACCAAGTTCGAACTCAAAAGTATATTCTTCTTTATTCCAATCGAAGTTTTCCTGCTCTTTAGGAATAGGATTTCCAAGAACATCCAGTTTTTCTTCGGTAAGATATTTATTTAGTGAATCCTGTAGAAGTTTGTTTACCTCATCTACCAAAACAGCCTGACCGTATTGTTTTTTCACCATTCCCATAGGCACGTGCCCTTTTCTAAAGCCGGGAATATTGGCATTTTTACGGTAATCTTTTAAGATTTTTTCAACTTTACCGGCATAGTCTTCTTTGGCGATATCTACTTTTACCACCGCATTCAATTCATCAATATTCTCTCTGGTAATATTCATCTTGACTTGTTATAAAAATTGGAGTGCAAAATTACACTTTTTTCCCAAGCCAACAAAGTTTCAAATTATTGAATTCCAGTATAGTTCCTAATCTTTTCCCAATAAAGAAAAAAGTAGGGATTGAAACAGGGATAAAAGCAAGCTAAAAAGCAGGGCGATAAAAAAGCCGCTAACTCCAAATCCTGCTACAAAAGCATCTGCCAGTAAAATGATTATTGCGTTAATAACCAGTAAAAACAAGCCTAGCGTCAAGATAGTTACCGGTAAGGTAAGAATTACCAAAAGAGGTTTTACTAACAGGTTTAAGATAGCAAGAACCAGTGCCACTATTATAGCTGTTAAGTAACCGGCTACCTCAACGCCTGGTAGAAATTTAGCCAGGATCACCACAGCTAACGCGGTAAGTAGTATTCTTAATATAAAATTCATAATTTTAAGATTAGTTAGTTTCTGAAAAATACAAAAAACGCCGGAAAAATCCGGCGTTTCTATTTTTGTAATAAAAGGTGATGGTTTTACTGCACTTCGTTACTTAAAGTTACAGTACCATAAGTACCAACATTTACTTTTGGAACACTAGCGCTATAAGTTGAGTTAATAACATCAATAATTTCGTTAGCCATAACTGCATTTCCACGAGGAGTTAAATGAATTCCATCAAGAGAAAAAGCACCACCTGTTACAAATTCTGAAGTTATGGTTCCCCCATCAAAAGAGATTCCTCCTTCTGCCAATTGATTTAGTAAGCCCTGAGCATCTACATACCCCAATCCATTAGCATCAGCGATAGCTTGTATAGAAGCATTATAAGCTGCAGTTGCCTGCTCTATATTAGCTAATTCGGCTTCGTCTAAAGCATCAGCATCGTCAATCCCATTTACCGCTCCAAAAAGTGCATTAGCCTCTTCCTGAGTTGGAGTTTGACCTTGTTGTAAAGCTCCAAGAATTTGCATTACCTGTGGCGAAAGACTAACCGCACCATAACCTTGCGCTAAAGCAGCCTGGTCTATGGTTAAAACTAATTTTTCTTCTGCGGTCATCTGTCGAAATCCTAATGGATTTGCCTCTGAAGGCTCCACATCAATTAAGAACCTGTTTGCACCTTCACTAAAGGTGATCGCATATTGCGAGGCTAAAGCCTGGGCTTGTTCAGCAGGAACTCCCTGTTGCATTAATCCGCCAGCAAAAACCTGTGAAACCGCCTGGAAATAACCAGTTAAATTAGCTGCTGTTTCAGCATCTAATGCAAGTGCATTATTTGGCACTGTATTAAAGAATGGTACCGCAGCAACATCTGGAATATTAACTAAAACTCCACCACTGGCTGAAGCCGCTAGAGCCTGAACCATTTGCCCGTAAATACCGGCAAAGGCATTAGGGTCTGTAATATCGTTTTCACCATAAGTAGAAGGATCTAAATTGTTTAACTGAAATTCTCCCGTTCCTCCAGAAGTAGCATAACCCAACACATCGTTATTTCCTATCCATAAAGAGAAAAAAGTTGGATTTTGAGCAAGTGCATCTTCTAAAACTGTAGCTTCTGGTGAAGAAGCAAAACGAACAAAGTATGGGTTGGCAGATTGTGTAGCCAGGTTTTGAACATTTCCATAACCAGAAAAACCAAGGTGGTAAGATTTTGCTCCCGGCACACCCATATTACTAAACGGGCCCTGCAACACATTCCCAACTTCGGTAGTAGGTTGCATTCCAGTATAAACCTGAGGTCCAGGCGTGCCATCCTGTCCTACAGCCAAAACAAGACGGTTTTGCGTGATTTGGTTTCCGCCTAATAAAAGTCCGCCGGCATTATCATTCATAAAAGGAATGGTAAATTCCTCAATATCCTGAGTTTTTTCAAATTGTTGGGAAAGAATGTTCGGATAAGCGTTTTCCTGCCCGGTAATATAAAGGGCGTTGTCTGCATAACCCGCGGTAAGGGAATTACCCAGGGCTACATACCGGGAAAAATCTGCTTCTCCATTGGTATAAGCACCGGCTTCGTCTACCGGATTATCAAATTCTGGCTCACAGGAAACAATTCCCAGCGCCAATACTGCTATATATTTAAAATAATGTTTCATCTTCTAATTTTATAATTTGTAGGTTACACCAAGTCCAGGAATAAAAGCTGAAGTTTTATAAGTTCCTTCAAAAGGAGCTCCTTCATAATCCGGAAAGTCATTAGGATTTGGAGCATAAGATTCATCTACCTCTTCATACCTGTTATAAAGGAAGGCAGCATCTATAGAGAATTTGTCACTCACATTTACAGAAAGACCACCGGTAAACCCGTGAGCATCGTTTCTTGGAGTTTCAGGCGCAAAATAACCAGACTGTACTGGAGATTCATCAAAGTAATATCCAACTCTCAAAGTAATAGTTTCGTTGGCAAGATATTGCAACCCAAACCTGTAAGTTGAGGAGTTTTTATAATTACGTGGATTTTCAGAATCAGGAATTTGTGCATTTGCAAAGTCCAGGTCTAAAGACTTATACACATCCCAGTAAGTCATATTATAATCGAAAGCAAGAAGCCATTTGTCTAAAAGTTCGTAAGAAACTCCTACAGAAAGCTCAGCTGGCATTGGTAAAGACGCATCAAATTCTGTATTCTGGAAAGGAGTTAATGGGGAATTTGGAATATTTTCAAAAGTAGCATCTCCACCTTCGGCTTCCACCATTATTTCACTTCGGTAATTAATACCAAAACGCAAATCTTCAGTAGCATTAAACATCGCACTGGCTGACCATCCAAAAGCACTTACGCCGCTGGCATCTACAGTTACGTTAGAGCGATTTCCGTCAATATCGGTCAAAGTACGATCCAGGTTTCGGTTAAAATTCACCGATCCATTTACATAGATTGGTCCACCACCAACACTTAATTTATCTGAAATTTTTACTGCAGCTAAAGCCTGAATATATATCGCCTGAAGATCTATAGTATTCACTAAATGAGATCCAGCCCAATCTGTTGGCCATTCTACGCTACTTCCATAAGGAGTATAAGCAGCAAGACCTAAAGTTAGCCAGTCGTTTACTCTATAAGACCCATAAGCATAAAAAGGAGTTCCCACAGGACTGTCAGTTTCAGAACTAAGTCCGAATTCTGAATTTTGGTATTTCACACTGGAAAATACGGCACTGGCACCAGCAGCTACATTTATCTTATTTTCAAGATAAACAAGCCCAGCCGGGTTAAAAAAAGCAAGTTCGGCATTGTTAACTACCGCTACACCCGTGTGACCCATAGCAAGCGATCGTTGTCCCTGAAGACTCACCCTATACCCACCGGCATAAGTTACCGCAGCCATTAGACCAAAAAGGCCCAGGAAAAGTAATTTTTTCATAATTGATTTGGATTTTATAGTATTCTAATAATTTCTTGGTATCAAATTTAGCATAAATTACATATTACTCAAGAAAATTGGATTATTTATTATGCACACATAATAAATTTAGAAAGATTTTAAAGAAAGTCAACAACAGCTACATAGAAATCATCCATTTTCTCAGCGTGAACCCAATGCCCTGCGTTTGCAATTTCTTTGAATTCTACTTCCGAAAATTGGTTTTTAATTGCCGCCCGGTCTTCTTTTTTAATATAAATTGAATTAGCTCCTTTTATAAATAATGTAGGGCCGCTATAGGATTTATCCTGTGGAAGCGCCCGCCCTACTTCTTCAATATTATCTTTTAAAGTTTGAAGATTAACTTTTAAACAGTAATCGCCTTTAGAGGTACGATTAAGGTTTTTCAGCAGAAAAAGTCGCACCGGTTTTTCTGAAATAAATTCTGAAAGTAATTTATCGGCATCTTTCCTAGATTCCAGCTTAGCATCTTCCAAAGCGGTTAGGCCTTCTAATATTTGCTGATGATGTGGCTCATAGTATTTTGGAGCAATATCTACCACGATAAGCTTTTTTACTAGATCGGGATAATTTGCAGCAGTTAGCATCGCAGTTTTACCACCCATTGAATGCCCCATTAAAATGATATTTGATAAAGAATGCTGCTCGCAATAGGCTGCAACATCTTCAGCCATTAGTTCATAACTGTGATTATCTGTATGCGGGCTTTTACCGTGGTTTCGCTGATCTACAAGGTGAACCTGGAAATTCTTTTCTTCAGCAAGTTTGCTACCAATGGTTTTCCAGTTATCGCTCATCCCCAAAAATCCGTGAAGAATTAAAAGCGGTGTCCCCTCTCCTATTATTATAGAGTTTAATTTCATAGTTTTTTTGTTTCTAAAAATGAATTATTTCAGAAGTTCAAGATATTTTTTAATCGTTGTTTCTAATCCCATATATAAGGCTTCAGCGATTAGTGCGTGGCCAATGGAAACTTCATCAAGATGTGGAACTTGCTCATTAAAAAACTTAATATTATTTAAGGAAAGGTCATGCCCAGCATTAATTCCTAAACCTAATTGATGCGCTAATTCTGCACATTTCGTATACGGCTCTACTCCAGTTTTATCGCCTTTTGAAAATTTCACCGCAAAATCTTCGGTATATAATTCAATTCTGTCTGTTCCTGTTTCTGCAGCTCCTTCTATCATTTTTTCATCTGGATCTACAAAAATTGAAGTTCTAATACCATTATCTTTAAACTCCTGAATCACTTCCTGGAGAAATTTCTTATTTTTAATGGTATCCCAACCAGCGTTAGAAGTAATTGCATCTTCAGCATCGGGCACCAAAGTAACCTGCGCTGGTTTAGCTTCCATCACCAGATTAATAAATTTCGCTACCGGATTTCCTTCTATATTAAATTCGGTTTTCACAATAGGAGAAAGATCCCGAACATCTTGATAAGTAATATGGCGTTCATCTGGTCTTGGGTGCACGGTGATTCCCTGCCCGCCAAAAGACTCTATTTTCTTAGCTGCTTCAACTACATTAGGAATGTTGCCTCCACGAGCATTTCGCAAAGTGGCAATTTTATTGATATTTACACTTAATTTCGTCATTTTATAAGCTTTTGTTTAACAAAAATACAAACTTGGAAATGCCCTAATGAATTTTATTTTAATTAATTTGCATAAAAACGAAGCGACATCATGAAGATGGATGATTTTATAATTAACGATGTTTCCATAAGGCATTTTTCTGATAAAATTGGGGAAGTCCAGGACTTGTTCAATCAGTTAACCTATTCGCATTTGCCGGTAGAAAACAACGGTATTTATATGGGCTGCATTTCAGAAAATGATATTCGTTGCTTTGAAGCCGAAAAGTCTTTAGAAGATTATCAATATGCCTTAGAAGGTTTTTTTGTGAGAAATACAGATTTTTGGCTGGATATTTTAGAACGTTTTGCGCAAAACAACACCAATATTTTACCGGTTTTAGATGAAGAAAACCATTATCTAGGTTATGTTGAACTAAACGAGATTATTTCCCTTTTTAACGAAACTCCGTTTTTAAGCGAAGCGGGAAATATTATCGTAATCCAAAAAGGAATTAAGGATTATTCCTTTAGTGAGATCGTGCAGATTGTAGAATCTAATAGCGCAAATATTCTTGGTTCATTTATTTCGAAATTGGAAAACGACATAGTTCAAATCACCATAAAATTAAGCCCTTCTGGAATAAATGAGATCATTCAATCTTTCCGTAGGTATGGCTATAAAATTATTTCTGAACACCGGGAAGATAATTTCAACAAAAATCTCAGAGACCGCTCTAAGTATTTAGATAAATATATGAATATATGAAAGTAGGCATCTACGGTCAGTTTTATCACACCAATGCCGGGACTTATATAGCACAGCTTCTGGAATTACTGAAGCGTAAAAACATCAATGTAATTATTGAAAAAGATTTCCTGGAACTTATTCATTTGAATAAGACTATTAATGAAGATTATTCTTACTTCAGCACTTTTGAAGAACTGGATAACAGCTTCGATTTATTCTTTTGCATTGGCGGTGATGGTACTATTCTAAAATCTATTAATTACATCCGGAATTTAGACATCCCAATTGTTGGGATTAACACAGGAAGGTTAGGTTTTTTGGCGACCATTCAAAAGGAAGAAATTAAAGATAGCCTGGAAACTATTTTGCAAAAAGATTACAGTATTTCTTCCCGAAGTGTACTAAATATTAGCACCAACCCTCCCAGTCACGATCCTGTCTTTAAAAATATCGCTTTAAACGAGATTGCCGTAAGCCGAAAAAACACCACCTCTATGATCACGGTAGACACCTGGCTAAACGATCAATATCTAAACTCCTACTGGGCAGATGGCTTAATTGTTTCTACACCAACGGGATCTACGGGCTATTCTCTTAGCTGCGGCGGCCCGGTAATTACACCAGATGCGGCATCTATTATTATCACACCCATTGCGCCGCATAATTTAAATGCCCGTCCTTTAGTAATTAAAGACGACACCAAAATAACACTTCGGGTTTCAGGAAGAGAAGATTCTCACCTGGTGTCCATGGACTCCCGAATTGCCACCCTTGAAAATGACACCGAGATCATTATTCAAAAAGCACCCTACGCGATAAATCTTGTTGAACTTAATGAAGATAGTTTTCTTCAAACCCTCAGAAAAAAGCTCATGTGGGGAGAAGATAAACGCAATTAAGCAATAAATGATTTTAAAAACTGTTTAAGAACATGTACAAATTTGCTCAAATTATTGTAGAGCAAACATTATTGTTATATTTGCAAACTTTTGAAAACCTATGAGGTACATATTAGTTGTAGTAATCTTGCTTGTTTTTGCCCCAAAAACAAATTCACAAACATTTGAAGTAGGACCATATATTGGTGGCGCTAATTACATTGGTGATGTAGGCCGAACCAATTTTGTACTTCCAAATAGCCTGGTTGGCGGCGCCCTCCTAAAATGGAATCGCAGCCCACGTCACGCTTTTCGATTTTCGCTTTTATATGCTGAAATAAATGCCGATGATGCCGATTCTAATGATCCCAGAAGAGCGAGCAGAGGCTATTCTTTTAGCAATACTATCGCAGAAGCTTCCCTTGGCATAGAATTTAATTTCTGGAGTTTTGATCTTCACGAAGGTCACCCGCAAAGTACTCCTTATCTTTATACCGGAATAACATATTTTAGAGCCGACCACTTATTACTAAGTGCCGATTTCCCTAACGGGGAATTGGAGAACCAGGGAGCCAACTGGGATTTTGCGATTCCGGTGGTTTTTGGCTACAAAGAAAGTATTACACGCCATATTGTTGGTGCATTGGAAGTGGGCGTACGCTATACGTTTACCGATAATTTAGACGGAAGCTGGCCAGAAGAAATTTTTGGAAATAGAATGCCCAGAAGGGAATTCGGAAATAGAAACACCAACGATTGGTATGTATTCACAGGGGTGAATTTTACCTTTTCGTGGGGAAGAGAACCTTGCTATAGCCGATTTTAATATGAATTACAAAGACAACATAGACCTTAAAAAACTACCAAAACATATTGCCATAATTATGGATGGCAATGGACGGTGGGCGCGAAAAAAAGGCTTTTTAAGGGCCGCGGGGCACGAAGAAGGCACTACCGCTGTTCGCGATGTTGTAGAAGCTTCAGCCGAAATTGGTATTGAACATTTAACCCTTTATGCTTTTTCTACTGAAAATTGGAATCGCCCAAAATTAGAAGTAGATACTTTAATGCGCTTACTGGTTTCCTCTTTAAAAAAGGAAATAAAGACACTTCAGAAAAATAATATTCGGCTAAACGCGATAGGGAATTTAAAAACCCTTCCGAAGAAAGTATTTCGGGAACTCAACGAGGTTATAGAGAAAACCAGGACTAACGATCGCATGGTGCTTAACCTTGCGCTTAGCTACGGTTCACGGGAAGAATTAACTTCTGCAATACGTGAAATTAGCCTGAAAGTTAAAAATAATGAAATAACCGCCGATGCTATTGATGAATCGGTTATAAATCAGCATCTTTACACCCGAAATTTTCCGGAGGTAGATTTATTAATCAGAACCAGCGGAGAACAACGCATTAGCAATTTCCTATTATGGCAAATTGCTTACGCAGAATTATATTTTACAAAAACTTTATGGCCAGATTTTAGAAAAGAAAATCTTTTTGAAGCCATTTACAATTATCAAAATAGAGAAAGACGATTTGGAAAAACCAGTGAGCAACTTAGTTAGCGCATTCATGACGAAGAAAGTATTTAGCCTTCTGGCAGTAGCATGTAGTTTAATTTTTAGCATTTCTTCACAAGCTCAGGGCTTACCATTAGCAGATGGCAAAAAATATATAATTGGAGATATTAAAGTTACGGGGACCGTTAGTTTTAACGAACAAACTGTAATTGCTTATACCGGTTTAAAAAAAGGGGAAGAAATATATATTCCCGGAGATAAAATTAGTAACGTGATCAATAAACTTTGGGATATTGATCAATTTAGCGACATCAATTTTTACATTACCAATGTAAGCGATGGCAATGTTGCAGACCTGGAAATTGAAATCCAGGAAGTTCCAAAACTAAATAAAGTTAAAGTTACCGGCCTTAAAAAGCGGGAACAGGAAGAAATTATTAAGGAAAATAAACTGAGAACCGGCGCTAAGGTTTCAGAAAACCTTATTACTACCACCAAGAATTATATTGAAAGCAAATATCGTAAAGAAGGATATTTTAATGCTAATGCAAAAATAAGCACCAGCGAAGTTACCGATACTACGGCTAACACCAACCTGGTCAACATGCTTATAGATATAGACCAGGGCGATCGTGTAAAGATTGCTGATATCAATTTTACAGGCAACGAAAAATTTTCTGACGCCAAGCTTAGAAGGTCTATGAAAAACACCAAACAGAAGAACATTATTCGCTTCTGGAAAAGATCTAAATTTGTTAGAGCAGACTACCAGGAAGACAAAGAAAACCTAATAGATAAATATAAGGAAAGCGGTTATCGCGATGCAAGGATCGTAACAGATTCTCTAGTTGAAATTGATGATGAAACAATTGCTTTAAACCTTAAAATTGAAGAAGGAGATCAATATTATATTGGAGATATTGATTACCTGGGGAATTCAGTTTATACAGATGCTCAACTAGAACGTGTTCTGGGAATAAAAAAGGGTGATGTTTATAATGGGGTTCTTCTAGACAAAAGAATCGCCGATCAAACTAAACCAGATGGAGAAGATCTTTCTAACCTATACAAAAACAACGGTTACTTATTTTCTACTATCAACCTTGTAGAAACCAATGTTTACAACGACACCATAGACTTTGAAATTAGAATTGTTGAAGGTAAAGAAGCCTATTTCAATAACATTAGAGTAACCGGAAACGATAAAACCAAAGATCACGTTATTTACCGGGAATTAAGAACTAAACCGGGACAAAAATATAGCCAGGAAGATGTTGTAAATACGGTAAGAGAACTTGGGCAGCTTGGCTTTTTCGATGCAGAACAGCTAGAACCAAAATTCGTAGATCCAGATCCACAATCGGGTACTTTAGATCTTGAATACTCTGTTGTAGAAGCTGGTGCCAGCCAAATAGAACTACAAGGTGGTTATGGCGGTGGAGGCTTTATTGGTACTTTAGGGCTTTCTTTTAACAACTTCTCGTTATCGGGAATTTTTGACAAAGAAGCTTACAAACCGGTACCTATGGGAGATGGGCAAACTCTTTCTCTTAGAGCCCAGGCCAGTACTTTTTACCAAACCTACAGCCTTTCATTTATGGAACCCTGGTTAGGCGGTAAAAAGCCGGTAAGTCTTCAAACTTCATTCTCTTATACGAGACAATTTTTATTCGATTATATAAACAGAGAAGCAGATAGAAGCAGAAGTTTTGATATTCTTGGGGTAAATGTTGGTTTGGCTAAACGTTTAACCGTGCCAGACCCTTATATCACAGTATCTCACTCTTTAGGCTTTCAACGTTATAACCTAAATAATTATAACACAGGTTTATTTACTTTTGGTGATGGTCACTCTAACAACTTCACCTATACTTTAGGACTTACAAGAGATAACACTTATGTAAATCCAATTTTCCCAACGGGAGGTTCTAAGTTTAAGATCACTGCTAAATTCACGCCTCCATACTCTCTTTGGAATGGTGTAGATTACGCTAATTTAGCCGAAGATAGAGAATACCAGTTAGAAGATGAAAACGGTAATCTTATCAATCAACAGGGCGACAGGGTAACTCCTGAGAATGCTGTTGGGGATCAACGTAAAATAGACCAGAAGAAATTTAACTGGCTGGAATTCTATAAAGTTAAGTTTAGTGGAGAATGGTATACCCAAATTTACGATAAGCTTGTACTAAGAACCAACGCAGAATACGGATTCCTTGGAGCATACAACAACGATCGTGGAGTTCCTCCTTTTGAAAGATTCTTTCTTGGTGGTGACGGTCTTGGAGCATTTAGTTTAGATGGTAGAGAAACTATTCAGTTAAGAGGTTATCCAAACCAATCTGTAGTACCTTTAGATCGCCCTACAGGGGTAAATGATGATGGTGCTACTATCTACAACAAATATTCTTTAGAGCTTAGATATCCTATAACGCTTAAACCTTCAGCATCTATTTACGCCCTAACCTTTTTAGAAGGTGGTGCATCTTACGATAACTTCAGGGATTTCAACCCTTTCCAACTTAACAGGTCGGCCGGTGCAGGTTTAAGAATCTTTATGCCAGCCTTTGGTTTACTTGGTATAGACTTTGGATATGGATTCGATTCTATCCAGGGAATACCGGGAGCCAATGGATGGGAAACACATTTCATAATTGGACAGCAATTTTAATTTGGCACGATATTTTCTATATTCGATTTAAGTATGCTTAAAAGAACATTTTTATTCACACTTTTTATCTTGATTGGTTTCGGCGCAAATGCCCAAAAACCAATAAACATAGGTTATGTGGATATGGAGTATATCCTGGAAAATGTTCCCGAATATCAGCAAGCTTCAACTCAATTAGACCAGAGAGTTAAGGAATGGCAAAATGAAATTGAGCAGAAGCGGAAAGAAATTAATGAAATGAAAACCAGCCTGCAAAATGAACGTGCGCTACTTACTCCTGAACTTATTGAGGAACGGGAAGAAGAGATCGCATATCAGCAGGAACAGGCAACAGATTATGAGCAGAAGCGTTTTGGTCCAAAAGGTGACTATATGATTCAGAAGCGACAATTAATAAAGCCCATTCAGGATCAGGTTTTCACAGCGGTTCAGGAAATAGCCGAAACAAGGGATTTCGATTTTATATTTGATAGAAATTCTGAATCTGGAATGCTTTTCGCAAAAAACCGTTTTGACTTGAGTGACCAGGTTTTAAGAAGCATCAATAGAGCTTCTAACCGAAGACAAATTGAGACAAAACAGGAAGAACGGGAGCTGGAAAGAGCAGAAGCGCGCACAGCAGAAGAAGACGAAGAACTAAGTGCGAGAGAACAGGCCTTTGAGGATCGCAAAAGTGAGCGCCAGGCCTTAATAGAAGAAAGAAGGAGAAAACAGGATTCTATTAAAGAAGCAAGACAAAGAGCATTTGAAGAACGCAGAGAAAGAATTTTAAAAGAAAGACAACAAAAAAGAGATTCTATTGAAGCGGCACGAGCAAGAAAAGACACGATAAACTAAATAATTTTAAACCTTAATACTTAAACAATTAATATCAATTAAAATGAAACAATTCAAAACACTTTTTATAGCCCTTGCATTAACCTTAGGAGCTACTACATTTGCAAACGCACAGAGTAAAGTTGCCCACATCGCTACCCAGGAATTGGTAGAAACTATGCCTGCTTATAAAGATGCAATGTCTCAACTTGAAAAGTTAGAGAAAACTTACGATGCTGAGATTAAAGATATGCTTACCGAAGCTCAAAACACAATGCAACGTTACCAATCTGAAGCTGAAACAGTAACAGAAGAGGAAAACGCAAAAAGAGCAAGTGAACTTCAGGCAACTGAAAGAAGAATTCAGGAACATAGCCAGAGAGCAAGACAGGAGCTTCAAAAGAAAGAAAACGATCTAATTAGACCGGTGATTGAAAAAGCTCGTGAAGCTATCCAGAAAGTAGCCAGAGAACAAGGTTTTGACTATGTATTAGATTCTACTACAGGAACAGGAGTAATCCTTGCCGATGGTAAAGATCTTATGGCTGATGTAAAAGCTGAATTGGGAATGTAATTTTCACCCAATACATATAAATAAAGAGTAAAAACTGCGCCCCATTAAGGCGCAGTTTTTATTTTTGTACTAATGAGCAATTCGCAACCTATAGGTATATTTGATTCTGGTGTTGGAGGAACTTCTATTTGGAAGGAAATTCACGAGTTACTTCCTTTTGAAAAGACTATTTACCTGGCCGATAGCAAGAATGCACCCTACGGAGAAAAGCCTATTGAAGAGATTAAAAATCTTAGCCGGAAAAACACGGAGAAGTTGCTGGATATGGGCGCCAAGATTATTGTTGTTGCCTGTAATACTGCCACTACCAATGCTATTAAGGATTTAAGAAATGAATATTCCATTCCTTTTATAGGCATTGAACCGGCAATTAAACCGGCTGCTTTAAAATCAAAATCAAAAACCATAGGCATACTCGCCACCCGCGGGACGCTAACCAGCACTCTTTTTTCCCAGACTTCAGATTTTTATGCAAGAAATATCAATGTGGTAGAAATTGAAGGTCGTGGCCTGGTAGAGCTTATTGAAGCAGGAGAACTGGATTCCCCTCAGATGAAAAGTCTTTTGCTTAAATTACTGGAACCATTTTTTGTAAATAAAATAGACTACCTGGTGCTGGGTTGCAGTCACTATCCATACCTTATTCCTATACTCAAAGAATTGCTGCCTAAGGAAGTAATTATTATAGATTCGGGAGAGGCCGTGGCAAGACAAACAAAATCTATTCTTGAATTAAATAATTTATTGCTGAAGGAAGAACCAGGAGAAAGACCTATCCCAGAATTTTTCAGCAACACTAATCCGAAGGTGCTTGAAAATTTAACTGAAGCCGTAAAATATGATTATAAAGTAAGCTATTTGGATTTCTAATAATTAACTGCCGGGACATTTTTCTCCCATCGCCATCTACTCTTTCCAAAATTATATCCTATAGTGATTTGGTGGAAGCCATTATTGCTTAATACTACCGAGTTGAACTGGTAGCTAAAAGTATAACCAAACATAAAATTATTATAATCTAAACCTATAAATGGAGTAATGTACTGCAACTTTTGACTTTCAATTGCATTACCTTCAGCAGTGTACTCGGCTCCTTCGAAACTATTTCTATAAGAAAGTCCGCCCCATAGTTGCCCGAAATCAACTTCCCGATACACTTTCATATTTAAATCAATATTCATTTCATTGGTGGCTTCTCGTAGCTGAAATAAAATTGAAGGCTCATAACTCCAATCATTATTATTATCAAAAACATAACCCGTAGAGAATAAATATTTACGCTGATTGCTCGGCACTGCGTCAGAATAGAAAAGTTCGCGTCTTACAGAAATTATATTCTTAGCCGCCAAGTGCGCAAAAAAATCCAGATAATAATAAGACATACCAATATCCATATTTCCGAAGATGTCAGAAACATTACTCCCGCTTACAATAGGATCAAATTCGGTAAACCCACTTTGATCTAATCTATGCTGAATAATCCCGGCGCTAATTCCAAAGGAAAGCTGATTTAGAAATTCATTTCTGGCGAAATGTAAATGATAAGCCACCGTTCCATAAGCCCCAATCTTAGAGAAATTACCATTTTGGTCATTAAAAACAATTCCTCCAACACCAAGCTTGTCTCCCAGTCTGCCATTTACAGCCAGTGTCTGTAAGCTGGGAGCATTCTCAACGTCAAACCATTGCTGTCTGGCCGTAAGTCTTATTTGATTTCTATCGGCCGCACCAGCCATGGAAGGATGAATAAGATAAAGGTTATCGGTTAGGTAATCTGAATAAATGGGAATTACTTCCTGTGCTTTTGCTGAGGAATTCAGTAAAAAACCAAATAGTATTATAAAAATGATTTTTGCAGCCATCGAAATTTGGCTAGCTTTAAAACACCTGATAAATAAAGTTCTAATCCCCATAAGAAAGGTAAAGATATAGATTAACTAAGTTTTCTTTAGTACTTTTGCAAAAAAATTGATATGAGCAATTTCACTATAAATATACAAGGCACAAATAAACCGGGAATCATAAAATTTGAAACCAACAAATTTTTAACCCGTCACGAAAATTACGAGTTTAATAATATAGATGAAGCAGCTAAATCTCCATTAGCACAGCAATTGTTTTACCTACCGTTTGTAAAAACGGTTTACATCGCTCAAAATTTCATCGCGATAGAAAAATATGATATCGTAGAATGGGATGATGTGCAGGAAGAAGTTGCCGCCCAAATAGAAGATTTTCTAAATAAAGATGGTGTGGTGATTAAGGAAGATGCAGATCAAACAAAAAATGTTCCGGTTACGGTGTATGCTGAAAGCACTCCAAACCCGGGCGTAATGAAGTTTGTAGCTAATAAAAAACTGGTTTTAAAAACTGCCGAGTTTAAAAATATTGATGAAGCTAAAGATGCGCCACTTGCGCAACAACTTTTTCATTTCCCTTTTGTAAAAGCAGTATTTATAGATTCTAATTACGTTTCTATCCACAAATATGATGTTGCTCAATGGGAAGAAATCACCCTGGAGTTAAGAGAATTCATCACTAATTACCTGCAGGATGGGAAAGAGGTTTTAAAAGCCGAAGCTTCAGTACCTCAACAAACAGAAGCATCAACCCACCCGGCAAATCCAGAGGTAAGCCAGGAAATTAAAGACCTGGATGATACGTCAAAACAGGTTATCGCGATTTTGGATGAATACATTAAACCCGCTGTTGCCAGTGATGGTGGAAATATCCTTTTTGATTCCTACAATTCTGAAAACAAAACCGTAAAAGTTATTCTTCAGGGAGCCTGCAGTGGCTGCCCTTCTTCAACCATGACGCTTAAAAGCGGAATTGAAACGATGCTAAGGGATATGCTTCGCGGAAAAGTAGATTACGTAGAAGCAGTAAACGGATAATTTCTGAAGCTGCTAAAGCGTAGATTTCGCTTCAACATAGAATTCCCTAAATAACTGAACTAAATTAAGCGTAGACGAAATAAGGTCTTTAGATTCCAGTAAAAGCCCAAAGTAAAGTTTGGTGTTTTTAGGACTGCTTTCTGAAGTCCTTATGCGTTTAATTTGTTTCTCTATCATTTCTGAAACCATATCGAGCAATTGTTGCTTTTCAGCAAGAATATCATCTAAACGCTCAAAATCGTGCTCATCAAAAGTGTACTTTATTTCCGAAAATAATTCCTGAAGCTTTTTGTCTATCTTTTTCAGATCCCTGATCTGATTAAATTTCAGGTTTTTATGGTTATTATTTACGTGCTCAAAAGAGTTTCGGGTAATATATCGGGTAGAGTTTACCATTTCCTGTAAATAATTCAGCAAATGAATATAAAACCTGCTCGCTTCCACCGAATCTTCATCCAGCGATTTTATAAAATAATAAATATTACCTTTTAGATCGTCTACCTCACTTTCAAGCTCACCAACTTTTTTATTATTCTTCTTAAGTTTACCAAGATCGTGATATCCTAAATTATCTACAGTTTTGGTGTAGCGCTTTTTAATTCCCGAAATCACCTGCGAGATATTCACCGAACTTTCGGCGGTAATCTCATTAATGGTTATAATATCGGTACGTTTATATCTTTTCTGCAGTTTATTTGCTTTAGACTTTTTCGCGTGAGATAGCGTATTTCTTATAATAACAAAGGCGGTAATACAAACAAGGACAGCAATAGCTATAAGTCCGCCAAAATAAATAATCACAGCGAAAAGCGCTGCTCCAAGAAATGCTACAAAAGCGGTTACAAACCAACCTCCAATAACATTAAGAACACCGGCAACCCTATAAACAGCACTTTCCTGGTTCCAGGCCCTATCTGCCAAAGAAGTACCCATCGCAACCATAAAAGTCACATAAGTAGTAGAAAGCGGAAGCTGCAAATTAGTTCCCATTGAAATCAAGATACTGGCCACCACCAAATTCACAGATGCCCGTACCAAATCGAACGCTGGCGGTGCAATTTCTCTCCCCGTAGTTTTAGTCTTTGGAGTTTCAAATTGTGCATCAATTCTTTTTCTAATCTTTTTAGGAATTACCTCTGAAACAGCACTTCCAAACATCATAGAATACCTAACGATTGTTCGGGATAAATAATTAGCGCCAAATCGTTCTGAACCTTCATTCTGCCGGGATAACTTTACACCGGTATCTACTACTGATTTAGCTTTATCAGAAAACCAAATGGTAAGAACCATAACTCCTCCAGCAAAAATTAAAACAATTTCAGGGGTGGGAACACTACCGGCCAGATCGCTCATTAATAGTTCTGAAGCGGCCACCCCAGAGGCACTCCATATTTCATAAGATTGCCAGGCAGCAATGGGTACACCAATAAAATTAACAAGATCGTTCCCTGCAAAAGCCAGTGCTAGCGCAAAGGTGCCCACCATAACAATGAGTTTAAGAATATTCACCCTAAAAAAACTTATTAAGAGCTTAGAGAGAATTGTGAAGCCTATTAGACTAAAAATAATGATCTGTATGCGATTATTGTGTACATCTTCCACAAAATGATCTGATACAAAAGCCAGGCTATTTAGCCCTTTAATAAGAATAAAATAGAAAATTGCCGCAAGGGAGACTCCGCCAAAAATGGCCCCGGTATATTTCAGCTTTCTTTCATATTTAAAAGAAAGCACCAGGCGTGAAAAATACTGAACAACCGCGCCGGCTACGAATGCGATAACAATAGCCAGTAAAATGCCAAAAATAACTTCAGAAGCTTTGTCAACATTTATAAAATCTACCAAGCTAGAAACATCGTTAGTAGTTTTAAAGATCTTTATAAGCGCAATACTAACGGCCGCTCCCAGCAGCTCGAACATAATTGATACCGTGGTCGAAGTTGGCAGCCCTAGGGAATTGAAAAAATCCAGTAGTAAAACATCGGTAAGCATTACAGCCATAAAGATGACCATGATCTCTTCAAAATAGAATTCCTGCGGAAGAAAAATTCCTTTCCGGGCTACTTCCATTAATCCGCTGGAAAATATGGCGCCTACTGCCACTCCCAAACTTGCAATAATGAGAATAGAACGAAGGGAAACCGCTTTGGAACCTACTGCAGAATTTAGAAAATTAATGGCATCGTTACTCACTCCAACCACCAAATCTGTAATGGCCAGAAGAAATAAAAGTCCCAGAATTATTAAGTAAACATCTTGCATGTAAATAAAGTCCTTTCAACCTGCAAAATTCAGCGAATTTTTCCTATAAATATCTTTTCGTAGGTTATTAAAACTTTAATTAAATGCAGCTTATTAGCATATAGATTTTTCAATTATCCTAAAAAATGTAATGCAAAAATTAAGAACAAATTACCCAGAACGAATTTTATGAATAAAAATTTAAAGATGCCAACTAGTGAAATCCCCTACTTTTAAAACCACCTCTATTTCCGAAGAATTTCTCGGTATTTTTAAAAGAGAATTGATTTGTAACATTCTAAAACCAACACGTTATGTCTATAATAAAGGTAATTGAGATTTTGGCGAATTCTACAGAGAGCTGGGAAGATGCCACAAAAAAAGCAGTAAAACATGCAGCTAAAACCGTGAAAAATATAAAATCGGTTTATGTTAAAGAACAAAGTGCACTTGTAAATGGAGAAAACATTACCGAATTTAGGGTTAATGTAAAAATCTCTTTTGAAATCAATTAATTTTCATTTATA
Source organism: Salegentibacter mishustinae (assembly GCF_002900095.1). Taxonomy (NCBI): domain Bacteria; kingdom Pseudomonadati; phylum Bacteroidota; class Flavobacteriia; order Flavobacteriales; family Flavobacteriaceae; genus Salegentibacter; species Salegentibacter mishustinae. Next base: position 160,593 of record NZ_LLKN01000002.1, read on the forward strand.
AAATTAGTAACGCTCCCTGAGATTCCGAGGAGCGTTTTTCATTTAAAAAATAATCATGCCCAAAACAATATTCACCAATAACCTAATTAACGAAACCAGTCCCTACCTTTTACAACATGCTCATAATCCCGTTAACTGGGAGGCCTGGAACACAAAAAGCCTGGAAAAAGCACGCGAAGAAGATAAACTTTTACTTATAAGTGTTGGTTATTCTGCCTGCCACTGGTGCCACGTCATGGAGCACGAAAGTTTTGAAGATGAAGCAGTAGCTGAAATTATGAATCAGCATTTTATAAATATAAAAGTTGACCGGGAAGAACGCCCCGACGTTGACCAGGTTTATATGAATGCTATCCAGGTAATGACCGGAGCGGGTGGCTGGCCCATGAATATCGTAGCATTACCAGACGGGCGACCGGTTTGGGGTGGCACCTATTTTAGAAAAGAGCAGTGGAAAGATGCTTTAAAACAACTCTCTGGGTTATACCAAACCAAACCAGACGAAATGAAATCGTACGCTTCTAAACTGGAAGAAGGACTACAGCAATTACAACTTATTGAAACTCCCCAGGAAGAAACTCCTTTCACTACAGCTTTTCTAGATAAAATGCTTGAAAAGTGGAAAAAAGCATTTGATAGGAAAAATGGTGGTTCTCAAGGAGCACCAAAATTTATGCTTCCGGTAAATCAGTCTTTTTTATTCAGGTATGCTGTGCAGAAAGACGACAAAGAGATCTTTGAGCAATCATTGCTAAGCCTTAATAAAATCTCTTATGGTGGAGTTTATGACCATATTGGCGGTGGATTCTCAAGATACTCGGTAGACGAACGCTGGCATGTGCCTCACTTTGAAAAAATGCTTTATGATAATGGGCAATTGGTGAGTCTTTACAGCAAGGCCTTTGCTTCTACGAAAGATAAATGGTACAAAGAAGTGGTTTATAAAACCCTGGATTTTGTAAAAGAGGAACTTACCGATAGTACCGGAGCGTTTTATTCGGCCTTAGATGCCGATAGTGAAGATGAAACCGGGAATAAAACCGAAGGCGCCTATTACGTGTGGAAAAAAGACCAATTGCAAGATTTAATAACCAAAGATTTTTCAATTTTCGAAGCTTATTATAATATTAATTCCTTCGGAAAATGGGAGGACAACAATTATGTTCTTATTCGATCTAAAAGTGACGAAGCGATTTCTGAAGAATTCAATCTTAGTTTACCTGAATTAAAAGAAAAGAAGAAACACTGGATAAAAATTCTAAAACAAGAACGTGATAAAAGAACAAAACCGGGACTGGATGATAAAAGTCTGACTTCCTGGAACGCCCTAATGCTAAATGGATATGTAGAAGCCTATAAAGCTTTTGGGGAACCAGAATTCCTTGAAAAAGCATTAGAAAATGCGGCATTTCTTCAAAAATATCAGTTCAAGAAAGATCATCGGCTTTGGCATAATTTCAAAAATGGGAAAAGTTCTATAAATGCTTACCTGGAAGATTACGTTTTGTGCACCGAAGCCTTTATAAATTTATATGAAGCTACTTTTGAAGAGAAATGGTTGGAAATTTCAGAGCAATTAATTTCGGTTTGCATGGAAGACTTCCAGGATAAAAAAACCGGATTATTCTATTTCACTTCTTCAAGAGATGAAGCTTTAATTACCAGGAATTACGAATTAAACGATAATGTGTTGCCGGCCTCGAATTCGGTTATGGCTAAAAATCTATTTAAAGTTTCTAAAATCACTGGAAACAGGGAATATTATGATTTAGCAAATAAAATGCTTAAAACAGTCCAGCCACAAATAAAAACCTATCCGCAATCTTATGCTAACTGGCTGGATTTGATGCTTAATTTTACTGACCCTTTTTATGAAGTGGCGATTACGGGTAAAAATGCTATTTCCATAAAAAAAGAATTAGAACAGCAGTTCTTACCAAATACCATATTTGCCGGTAGTGTAAAGGCTTCAGAAATATCAATTCTAAGGAATAGGTTTAAAAACGATAAAGATCTAATTTACATCTGCAGTAATGGAAAATGTGATCTCCCCTCAAATTCTGTGGAAGAATCTATCAAAAGACTAAAACAGTTTTAACAAAAATTAAACAGGGAAATTTATTATAAATAAAAAAAATATGGTCAATTTGTTTTTAAAACAAATTAAATTATGGATAAACTAAACGACTGGGGCGCCATTGCTAAAGAATACGCAGAAAAATTTATTGATTACTTACCTACTTTGATAGGAGCAATAGTACTACTAATTGTTGGCCTATGGGTAATTGGCATTATTGTTAAATACGTAGATAAATTATTCCAGAAAAAAGATTACGATAAGACTTTAGAAGTTTTCACTCTAAATGCGATTAGGTGGGGATTACGTATTATACTTTTTGTATTGGTCATCACCCAGCTAGGCGTTGAGAGCGCTTCTCTGGTAGCTGCAATTGGTGCCGCAGGTTTGGCAATTGGTTTGGCCATGCAGGGATCACTTTCTAATCTTGCCGGAGGTGTTTTAATAATTGTTTTAAAGCCTTTTAAAGTTGGAGACTGGATAGAAGCTCAAGGCATTTCTGGTACTGTAGTAGAAGTTACTTTATTTTACACCAAATTAGATACTTTTGGAAACCAACGAGCAGTAATTCCAAATGGTGAATTGAGTAACGACAATATTATTAATTACAGTTACAACGGCACCAGGAAGGAGAACCTAAGTTTCGGGATTTCTTATGATGATGATTTAAAAAAGGCTAAAGAAGTACTTAGAAACCTGGTAGAAGAGCAGGACGACGTGCTAAAAGATCCGGCACCACAAATTATTGTTTCTGAACTTGGAGCCGATTCGGTGAACTTTTCAGTGAGATATTTTGCTGAAAACAGTAAATTCTGGGACCTTCACTGGTATATGATTGAAGAAGGAAAAATAAGACTGGAAGAAGCCGGTATGACCATTCCATATCCTCAACGTGATGTTTATCTTTATGATCAAACAAAGATGAATGGAACTATTGAAAAGAGATCGAAAAATAACGGTACTAATTCCGCCGATTAACCAGCAATAAAATCTTTTAAATAATAAGGTTCAAAATAAGCGACATCTTCGGTGTCGCTTATTTTGTATTTGGATTCTGCCAAACTGCACATTTCCCTTGCAGATGGTAATTTATCTAAAATAAATTCAGCGTTGAAATGTGTACAAATAGCTTTAAATTTTTCCACTCCATTTCCTATAAATACTGTTTTATCTTTTTCAAGATAATCTATAAAAGAATTTTCATCTAAAACTTGAGCTTTAGTTTCTCTTATTTCATTCAGCTCTTTATCAAAAACAGTAGAATAAACTTCCATTCTACGCGCATCTAGCATCGGAATAACAAATCCTTTTTGCAGTTTAACCTGCGCGGCTAAAGAGGCCAGGGTGGCTATAGATATTAAAGGAATATTCAATGAAAAACATAGACCTTTTGCGGTAGAAACTCCTATTCTTAAGCCTGTATAAGATCCAGGGCCTTTACTCACCGCAATGGCATCTAGATCATCTACCGCTAAGTTGTTTTCTTTTAGAATTTCATCTATAAAAACGTGCAACTTCTCGGCGTGCGAATAATTATTGCTCTTGTCTTCTTTTAATGCTAAGAGGGCACCATCTTTTGAAAGTGCAACAGAGCAATTTGTGGTAGCGGTTTCTAAGCAAAGTATGAGTGCCAAATCCCTGGGTTTTTCTATTTATTTATTAGTTACCTCAACGTCATCGCCTTCTTTAAGGCTTTTGGTGACGGTATTATATGGTCCTGTGATCACGGTTTCCCCTTCGGTTAAACCTTCAGTAATTTCAATATTGCTATCATCCTGAATTCCGGTAGTAACTCTTCTAAGCTCGGCTTTTGTTCCTTCCATTAGGAAAACGGCTTCGTATTTTTGATCTGTACTTTCGGTTGCTGTGGTATCGTTTTTAATCACAATTGCACTAATAGGAACCCCAATTATATTATCTTTTCTATTGGTGATTATATCTACCGTAGCGGTCATACCTGGTCTAAACGGAGAATAATTATCTGCTTTCCCTTCTAATAGATCTTTGTATGATTCCTCTAAAATACGAACTTTCACTTTAAAGTTAGTCACCTGATCTGTGGTAAGCGCAGCATCAGCCGAATTGGAAATTTCGGTAACAATTCCTCTAAATTCTTTTCCCAAGTAAGCATCAACCTCAACAATTGTAGAATCTCCAACCTGGACCTTTACAATATCATTTTCATTCACATCTACTTCTACTTCCATATTGGTAAGATTAGCCACCCTAAGAATTTCGGTACCGGCCATTTGTTGAGTTCCAACAACCCTTTCTCCCAATTCGGCATCCAATTTTGAAATGGTACCGCTCATAGGTGCATAAATATTGGTACGTCCAAGGTTATCTGTCGCTTCTTTTACCGTAGCCGCTGTACTCTGCATATTGTAGTAAGCTGATTCCTTATTGGCCTGCGCTACTTCATACTCTGAAACCACCCGGTCCCATTCAGCTTTAGAGATCACTCCTTTTTCAAAAAGACTTTTGTTTCGGTTATAGTTTGCTTCAGCTTGTTTTAAACTTGCCTGGGCCTGTGCATAATTTGCCCGTGAAGTTTCTAAACCGGCCTGGGCTCTATTCACATTAGACTGGTAAATATCTGGATTTACCCTAACCAGTAAATCACCTTTTTCTACAGCCTGGCCTTCTACAACAGGAAGTTCAATAATTTCTCCTGAAACTTCTGAAGAAAGTTTTACTTCGATCTCCGGCTGAATTTTCCCGGTAGCCGAAACAGTTTCTACGATATCAATAGGTTCAATTTTGGTGATTTCTACTTCTTTAAAATTACCGGTTTTTCCAAACCAACCGGCTTTCTTACCTACTATAAGCAAAAGGATAAGCGCAAGAGCAATTCCAATAATTATAAATAGAGTCTTTTTCTTCATAATTTAAAATTTAAGATCGGTAACCGGTACTCCAAAATATAATTCAAGTACTTTTAATTTAAAAATGTAATCGTATTTGGTTCTCAGCACTTCGCTTTGTGCGTTTTCGTATCGTAATTTTGCCTGGCTAAATTCAAAAGCATTAGAAATTCCCACATCAAAACGTTGCGTAGCATATTCATAAGCCTGCTCTTGTGCATTTGCGGCCACTAGCGCAGCTTCGTAAGCCTCAAAAGCTCCTTCAGCATCTACATAAGCCTGATAAACATTGGCCTCAAGATCTAACTCTGCCTGTTCCAATTCATACTCGGCTCTCCTGGCGTTCACCTGGCTTCTTCTCACCTGGTTCCTGGTAGCCAAACCATTGAAAATTGGCACACTAACCTGCACGCCATAAGTTATACCATCATTACGCTGTAATTGTTCAAAAAACGGCAATGGACTTCCAATAGTAGTTAAAACATTAGGAGCAACTACTATTTCGCCTGTACTTTCTACCACTCCAATTTCACGAGTTGGATCGTTAGGATCTGGCTCTGCACCCACAATTCTTCCCTGGCCAGATTCCCTTGTATTATAATTAAAGAAAGCTCCCACGCTTGGGTAATAAGCTCCTTTCGCTATTTCTACGTCTTTTTCGGCAATCTGTTTGTTAGCTTCAGCAATTTTAATTTCAGATCTTTCTTCTCTTGCTTGTGCTACGATATCCTCTACCGGATTATCTAAAATTTCGGTGCCAAAAATATCATAACCTGTTTCTACGATATCGAAGTTCTCATAATCTTTTATAAGCAGGGTTTGTGCTAAACTAATAAGCGAAATTCTAATGTTATTTTGAGCAACGATTATTCGCTGTTGCTCATCAGCATATGTAGCTTGAATTTCCAGAAGGTCGCCTTGCGGAAGGGAACCGGCTTCTACCAACTCCTCTGTTCTTTCCATTTGCTCCCCGGTAACTTCATTTTGCATTTTAAGAATTTCCAGGTTTTGCTTATTAAAGAGCACTTGTAAATAAGAATCGGCTACAAAGAGCGTGATATCATCCTTCATTTTATCAAGTGCATACTGGCTGGCAAGTTTTGATATTTTTGCGCGCTGTAACTGCTTAAAATTCCTAAGCCCGTCAAAAAGATTTACGCTGGCAGTAACGCCTGCAGAAAAGTTTCGGGTAGTTTGTGTTTGCAGCACCCCGGTAGTTACATTCTGGGTAAGACCGGTATTCCAGGAGTTGGTTGCAGAAGCATTTACATTTGGTAAGAAATTACCAATTGCATCCCTTTTTCCTAACTCGGCAAGTTCTACATCGAGCTCGCTTTGTTTTACTGAAATATTATTCTCTATTGCGTAGTTCACACATTCCTGAAGTGTCCAGGCCTTATTTTCCTGGGCTTTTACGAATAAAGCAGAAAATAAAAATATGGTTAGTAAGCTGTATTTTTTCATAATCGGAATTGTAGTTGATGAGTCTGTGAAATTCTAAACTTGTTACATTTTGAAATAAAAATCTATCTGCCGGCGAATTCCGGACTAGGTTGTACTTTGTTCCAAACCTTAATTTTATCGTCTTTAGAAATACCATTTTTCACTTCAACCTGAATTCCATCGCTAATTCCTAATTCCAAATTCCTTCTTTCAAATTGCTGATCTCCGGTTTCTACTTCTACAAATGGCTCTTGCGTTTTAGGATCAAATTGTACTAAAGCTTCTTTAATTGCCAGAACCTCTTCTGCCCTATCTAAAATAATAGAGGCGTTCGCGCTTAAACCGGCACGAATAAAAGTTGTATCTGCTTTATCTAAAGTTCCTTTAATCTCAAATTGAATAGCTCCATTTTCATCAACCCCTTTTGGAGCGATATAATCTAAAACTGCATTAAAAGTTTTATTCTCTATAGCGCCTACCGTTACTTCTAGCGGTAAATCTTCTTTAATTTTCCCCACTTCACTTTCATCAACTTTTCCTTCAAAAATCATTTCGTTTACATCGGCTAGAGTTGCTAAAGTTGTACCGTCATTAAAGTTATTGCTTTCAATCACCTGGTTTCCTACCTTAACGGGAACATCCAGCACCATCCCATCTACTGTAGAGCGAATAAGCGTATTGGCAGCACTACCAATACCACTAGTGGTTCCTGTTTGGACAATTTCGAAATTCTGTTCTGCAGAACGAAAGTTTTGCTGCATCCTTTTATAATTGGCTTCTGCATTGTCAAAATCGTTTTGAGAGATCACTCCTTTTTCAAACAAAGATTTTTGTCTTTCAAAGGTTTTTTTCTCATTATCTAAATTGATCTTAGCAGTAGCTACGGCATCTTTCGCGCTTTGCAATGAATTTACATTTGGGATTACGCGTATTTTTGCGATAAGATCTCCAGCCTTCACTTTCTCGCCGGCTTCAATATATATTTCGTCTATAATTCCTGAAATATTAGGCTTAATAAGCACCTCTTCTTTCGGAACAATATTTCCCGTAGCCACAGTTTTTTTAACGATGGTTTCTACTGAAGCCTGCTCGGTTTCATAAACCGTGGGATCCTCCTGGTTTTTCTGAAACAAATAGTATAACGCACCTACAAAAACGACGGCGATTAGAACTAAAATTGAAATGGTAACTATTTTTTTCATCTGGTTATTTTTTGACTCATAATTGGAAAATTATCACAGGTTTAAAATCATTTCCCTGTTTTACTCATTATTGTGTCCAGCATCATGCTGGTTTCATTTTTTGATTGTATTTGTCTTCTTTACTTTTTCTTTTTATTCGGTTCTAAGGGCATCTACAGGCTTTATTTTAATCGCATTTTGCGCCGGAATAAGCCCTGCCAATAAACCTGAGCATACTAAAATTACCAGTGCGGTAAGCACTACACCCAAATCTACACTTGGGTTAGCAAACATCATTTCTGAGGTATCCATTCCGCTTAAAGCATAATTTACTGCTGCAATTATTCCAGTTGCGAAAATGATCCCGGCCATTCCCGAAATAATAGTCAGGAAAATAGATTCCATTAATATTTGTCCCCTAATAGACCAGGGCGTAGCCCCAAGAGCTCGTCTTACCCCAATCTCGTTGGTTCTTTCTTTTACCACGATAAGCATAATATTACTAATCCCAATAATACCGGAAAGCAAAACAAGAATACCTACAAAATAGGCGACTGCTTTTAGCGCCACGAACAAACCGTTTATTTTGTTGAATTCCTCATATAAATCAAAATTCCCAACAGCACGGTCATCTTCGGGATGAATAGAATGCCTGCTTTTTATAAGATCCAGAATACGTGATTTTAAACTGGTGATAGAATTTTCATCGTTAGCGGTAATCGCCATCCAACCTACGGTATCGCCCATATTAAATGCCTGGGAAAACGCAGTAAATGGCACATAGATTTCTTTTTGAGCTTCTTCTGCATTTCCTCCGCCACCGCCTTTTTTCTTATAAGTGCCTATTACCATAAAATTGACACCATTTATTTTAAGATAGGTCCCCAAAACCTCTTCATCTTTTTCATAAAGTTCGCGTCTAACCCCTTCTCCAATTATGGCAACTTTACGTTTTTCCTCGATATCGAGATAATTGATAAACCTTCCGGCAGTCACATCCATAGGTTCCTGCTGAATGATCTCGGGATAATCGCCATAAACGTTGAAAGCCCCGGTTTGAAGCCCCCGCACCACATTATTATTTCCGCCAAAACCTCCTAATTGGTTTCTTGGAGAAATAAACCGAAGTCCCGGTACATTTTCTCTAAGCGCTTCAACATCTCCTGTTTTAAAATTATAGTTTCGACCTTTAGGCAAGCCTTTATATGGTTTAGACGGAGTTTGCGTCCACATGAACATGGTATTGGTCGCAATACCTCCAAATCCTTTTTTTACGCCATTTTCAAGGCCTTTTCCGGCAGCAAGTAGGATTACAAGGATAAAGATTCCCCACATCACCCCAAAAGCAGTTAGTAGAGTTCTAAACCAGTTAGAACTTAGTGCTTCAATTATTTCGCTCCATTTATCCCTGCTAAACATATTATTCGTCTCTTAATGCTACAATAGGTTTAATTCTCGCAGCCCTCCAGGCAGGAAAAAATCCGGCAATAGCACCGGCAATAACTAAAATAAAAACGGTAGTAAGCGCTACATTAAAATTAACTGCAGGATTAGCAATATACTGGGTTTCTATAAGCGGCCCCACGAATTCCAGCAACAGTAAGCTGGCAATTAAGCCAATAAACCCGGCAATTGCAGTTACAAAAATAGATTCGTGCAATACCATTCCAATGATAGAAAGTGGCTCTGCCCCCAGTGCTTTTCGAATTCCTATTTCCCGGGTTCTTTCTTTTACGATAATGAGCATAATGTTACTGACACCCACAACCCCGGCGATAATGGTACAAATACCCACACCCCAAAAGAAGAATTTTATCATATCCATAAGATCGTAGAAACGCTTCGCATTTTCCAGGGAATTATTAATGCTTACCGCACTTTCATCATCTGGAGCTATAGTATGTGTTTCTTTAAGTTGATTTTCAACATCGGTGGTAAACCGATTAGAAGCAGCGAGAGCAGCTTGAAAATTGTCTTCGGGCTCTAAGGTAAACGCCATATTGGCAATATTGTTACCACCACCAAAAACACGTTGAGCGGTAGAAATTGGCATAAAAACCCTACTTTCTTCCCGTTCGCCTCCCGGATCGGTATAAACGCCAATTACTTTAAAATTTATTCCGGAAATTTGAACGTATTTCCCAATTGGATCTTTACTATCTTTAAAAAGGTCGTTTCGAACTTTATTCCCTACCACCACAACTTTTTCAAAATTGTCGTGATCTTTATAATTTACAAATCGGCCTTCTATCATCCCGCTATTTTCAAGAAATTGATAATCGGGATAAACACCTTCTACACGGTAAGAACCAGATTCTTTACCGTAGTTTACTATCCCATTCCAAATTCTAAAAATAGAAGATCTAAATTCTAAGTCGTCCTGGTGTTTTAGAGCGGTGTAGTCAAAATCTTCATTCTTCAATTGAATCCTCCTACCCGGGTTTAAGCCTTTGTATTCTTTAGAAGTTACACCGGTATAAACATAAATAATATTGGCGGCATCTCTTTCAAACTCCTGTGAAATACCATTACGCATCCCTTCACCAATCCCCAAGAGAACTACTAAAATAAAGATCCCCGAAGCTACAGAAAGCCCGGTTAAAAAGGTTCGTAATTTATTTTTACGAATCGTATCAAAGATCTCTTCCCAACGTTCTAAATCAAACATTTTCCAGCGCTCTTACTTGATTAACCTTGGTATCCTGAATTATCTTACCGTCTTTTAAATTGACGATTCTCTTTGTCATTGCAGCAATATCGGGTTCGTGAGTTACTACAAGTATTGTTCTACCTTCATCATTGATCTCCTGAATTAGATTCATCACTTCGTAAGATGTTTTTGAATCTAATGCTCCGGTAGGTTCATCGGCAAGAAGAACTTTTGGATCACTGGCTAGCGCTCTTGCAATCGCAACTCGCTGTTTTTGCCCTCCGGAAAGTTCATTTGGCAAATGTCCCGCCCAGTCGGAAAGACCAACTTTTTCCAGATATGCCATGGCTTTATCTACGCGTTCGCCACGTTTAATTCCCTGGTAATACAACGGAAGCGCTACATTATCCAAGGCATTTTTATAAGAAATAAGATTGAAAGACTGAAAAATGAAACCCAAAAACTTATTACGGTAGCGAGCGGCTATTTTTTCATTTAGATTTTTAATGGGAACGCCATCCAGGGTATAAGAGCCTAAATCTGCTTCATCAAGCATTCCAAGAATGTTCAAAAGGGTAGATTTACCTGATCCAGAAGACCCCATAATAGAAACGAGTTCTCCTTCGGCTACGCTAAAATTAATTCCTTTTAAAACGTGTAGTGAGTTACTACCCATTTTATAGGATTTATGAAGATCTTTAATTTCTATCATCGCAATGAAATTACAGGTTGCTAACTTTTTATTGAAAAGCGTCACCCATAAGACTCTGCGAAAGAGAAAAAGTTACAGTTTAATTAAGAAAATATTTTGAAGTTGTTTAAGCTTCCCCAGATTTTTTGGCTTTTTTACGGGTGCGATATATATAATAGCCTAAGCCGCCAACCAAAAGATAAGGAAAGGCCATAAGGTAAAGAATCCCGTCATTAATACCTTTTGCGGCGCTTTGATCGGTATCACTTTCCAGGACTGCCCGACACATGGAGCATTGCGCTTCTGCTATCTCAGGAAGCAAAAGTAAGAGGAAAATAAGAAATAAAAACCTGATTTTCATAGCGATAATTTCTGAATGCAAAGTTAAGAAATTTTACTCGATAATCGAGATTAAATGCCACGAGGCCGGCCTCCAAATCAAGCTATATTCTTCAATAATGATGTTTTGTACGCTTACTCCTAAGATGTTTACATTCAGCAATTAGAGCTGTTATGACTTGATCTTCTCAGAAACAATTATTTTAATAATATGGCCACATAAAAATATAAACCAAAACCCCGGTAATTGCCACATATAGCCAAATAGGAAACGTCCAGCGAGCTATTTTTGCGTGCTTTTTATATTCGCCGGTCAAACCGCGATACATCGTGAAAAGAACTAAAGGCACAATAATAGCCGAAAGCACAATATGAGTAATAAGGATAAAGAAATAAACAGGTCGCAGAATACCTTCCCCGCCATAAGGCACAGGATCGTTACTGATTTTTGAGATCACATAGCTCACTAAAAATATAGCCGAAAGCCCAAAGGCAGTAATCATGGTGTTTCGGTGCAATTTATATTCCTTGATGCTCATAAAGAAATAACCAAGCATCAAAAGAATGGCAGTGGAGCCATTTAAAACGGCGTGAAAGAACGGAAAGGTTCCGGTTTGAGTGCCAAAAATATTATAGCGCTCAGGCAAATACATTAAAATTAGCACTATAATAGGCACCAATACAGATAGCGCAATTATTACGGGCACCGCAACTTTATCAATTTTCGTCAATGTTCTTTTCACAGTAATTTTTTAATATCCTCGATTAAAATATCAATTTGTGGTTCCTCTTCACCTTCCACTACAGATTTGTTTCTCTCTACCGAACCGCGGTAGTATATTATTGGGTTTCCAAATCTATCCAGGCGAGACCTAATATAACCTTCTTTATCTACAAGTGCGAACAAGCCCTGGTGTGCAAAACCACCGGGAACATCGCTATCTTCTCCCGCATATATATTAAAGCCTCCATTGGCCAGTCCGTAAATAGAGTCTTTTTCACCGGTAAGTAAATTCCAGTTAGGATGATCTATTCCATAATTTTCAGCATACGATTTTAAAACCTCTGGCGTATCATGCTTTGGATCTATAGAAAATGAAACAATTCCAAAATCTTCTTTATCCTTAAATTCTTCCTGAACCTCCACCAAATTCTGATTCATTATTGGGCAAATTGTAGGACAGGTCGTAAAAAAGAATTCGGCGACATATACTTTCCCGAGGTAATCTTTATTAGAAACGCTATCACCATCCTGATTTACCAATTGAAAATCTGGAGCTTTTTTCTTTCTACCATTAATTTCTATATAGGCTAGTTTCTTATTGGTATTAGATCTCTTTTCAGCGCCTTTCACATTCAATCTATCAGCCTTTACTACCTCATCACTAGTAATAGTTTTCACAATTTTGGGAATAAAAATAATTCCAAAAACCAAAATGATTAGGGAGAGACCTATGTATGAATACTTTCTTTTCATTTCAATTATTTTTTCTTTCGGCGTTATTCTTTTTTAAAGCTAACCGGTATTCGGCAAGAATTACTTTTACGTCATCATTCATTTTATCGCTCAATTCTGCCACCGAGCGAGAGTCATAACCGTAAACTTTTCCAAAATCCTCATCATCATCCCTACCTCTTAAATTAAGATCTTTGTCTACAATAAAAACATAGGGAGTATAAGTTCTTTCCAAAGTATGAGGTGTATCGAAGCTTTTAAAGGTTTCTTTTATTTCTGCGGGAGAACCAAAAATGAATTTCCATTTTTCGGTTTCAGAAATACCACTAAATTCATCCTTAAATTTTTTGGCCTCTTCCCGGGCTTCGCTGGGAAGCACTACCACAAACTGAAAATCATTGAATTCGTAATATTTCTCCAGGATTTTTTGATCAAGATTAAAGGTATTGCCTTTGAGATCATCAAGATTTTCCCCAAAGAAAGCCACAATGCTAATTTTATCTTCCAAACTAACTGAATTCCCCTCTAGATCTTCAAATTCAGAAACATCCTTAACATTTTCGGTTAAAACAGGTAATTTGGCGAAATTATTTTGCCCCGAAGCAAAAAACATATAAGCGATAATGGGCAGTGCAAAGAGCACCAAAAGCACAAAAAACTTTTTCATATCCTGTATATAAAAGTGGTGCAAAAATAAAAAGACGGTTTAACAAAACCGCCTTTCTATACATTTTTAACTTTTAAAGCCTTTCCTTAAAAATCCCAGGCAACGTGGTTAGTTTTATAAACCTCGTAGATATAACCACCTTCGGTTAGCAGGATAAAAATAAGGTAACTAATAAGGAAAATTGACGTCCAAACTATTGCACGTCGCAAGCCTTTAGTTTCTCCTTCCAGGTGCATAAACGCCCAGGCGATATAATAGGCTTTGTAAATTGTTAATATGATGAAGATCCAGTTAAGGAGCGACATACTTAAAAAAGAAGTATCTGTAAGAAAATGAGGCTTTATAATTCCTAAAATAACTTCAACTATGGTTATAACGGAAAGGATTACAAATACCGTCCAGATCCTCTTTGTATTAGATTCGTGATGATGTGCTGTATCGTGTGCCATTTTTATTTATTTCTAAAATTAAACCAGGTAAAAGAATGTAAAAACAAATACCCAAACTAAATCTACAAAGTGCCAGTAAAGACCAACTTTCTCTACCATCTCATAATTACCTCTACGCTCATAAGTTCCAAGGATTACGTTAAAGAAAATAATGATGTTGATCACTACTCCTGAAAAAACGTGGAAACCGTGGAAACCAGTAATAAAGAAAAAGAAATCGGCAAACAATGGCGGGCCGTATTCGTTACGCGTAAGATTAGCTCCTTCTACCACGCCAACGGCTTCACTATTTAATTTAGCAATAGACTCTTCGCGAGAAAGAATGGTTTTTTCACCTTCTTCGTTCACCATTTGAGTTCTTATTAAGAGGTCTGAATTTTCACCGAAACCTGCCTTTACTTCTTCTATAGAATAAGATGGTAAAGATTTTTCGCTTTCAAACCAGATTCCATTACTGGCTTCATGCTCTACTCGAACTGAAGCTTCCGGAACAGCGATATCTGAAAGAGCTACTCGATGACCATCGCCATCAATAAATTGCAAAATATTACCCCCTTTAGTATAAACAGCGCCATAAGTACCATTAATGAAATTTTTCCATTCCCAGGCTTGAGAACCAAGGAAAATAATCCCACCAATTATGGTAAGAAACATATAAAAAGTAACTTTTCCTTTCTTTAACTGGTGGCCGGCATCTACTGCCAATACCATCGTCACAGAAGAAAAGATAAGTATAAAGGTCATCAAGGCCACATAATACATTGGTGCATCTACACCGTGTAAAAATGGAAAGTGATTAAACACTTCGTCGGCAATTGGCCAGGAGTCTATAAATTTAAAGCGGGAGAACCCATAAGCTGCAAGAAAACCAGAGAAGGTAAGTGCATCGGAAGTGATAAAAAACCACATCATCAATTTGCCGTAACTGGCCTTTAAAGGTTCATTTCCACCACCCCAGGTTTTACCTTCGGTGCCTGTTCTAACAACAGTAGCTTCCATAGAAGAGTATTTAAATTTTAAGTATTGCGCAAAAATACGCAATTTTATTATCTAAAGAAATATAAAAATACAAACAGGTATATCCACATAAGATCAACAAAATGCCAAAAAGTCGCACCTAGCTCAATACCAAGCATTTGACCTTTTTTATAACGTTGTTTAAAATGGTTATAAATTACTACTAAAAGCGTGATTATACCTGCCAGCAGGTGCACCATATGCACCAAAACCAACACATAAATAAAAGAAGTAGTAATACTACTTTCGCTTCCGGTAAAGTAATATCCGTTAGCTATAATTTCTGAAAAACCATTAAACTGAAAGACCACAAACAGCACAGCAAGCACCAGTGTGCCAATTAACATAGCTGAAGCATTTCTGCGATTTCCAGATAAAATACTTTGTTTAGCAAGAATAAAAGTCACACTACTCAATACTATAACAAGTGTACTCCAAAAGAAAGCATTTGGCAGTTCAAATTCCGTTAGCCAGTCTGGTCTTGTTTTACTCACAACATAAGCACTGGTTAAACCACCAAAGGTCATAATCATGCTAATTATCCCAAACCAGAGCATCATCTTTTTGGCCCGGTCGTATTTGTGCTTTTCAGCACCCTGAGTTAAATCCATTGTCTTATAAATTTATCTAAAACATATACTATTTGTAGCAGCGTAATATAAGATACACTCGCAAACATTAATTTTTTAGCTGCCTGGGCAGTTTTCTCTTTATACAATTTGAATGCATAATAAAGCATTCCCAGACCCAACAAAAGAATAATTGCACCTGCAACAGGAGTTAGAAAAAGTTTCCCTGTAACCCCAAACACCGGAATTAATGATACTAAAACAGTCCAAACAGAATAAAGAATAATTTGAATTGCGGTTCCTCTATCCCGTTTTCCGGTAGGCAACATAAAGAATCCACCTTTCTTATAATCGTCATACAACCACCAGCCAATAGCCCAAAAATGCGGGAATTGCCAGAAGAATTGAATCATAAATAAAGTGCCGGGTTCTATACTAAAATTTCCAGTGGCTGCTACCCAACCCAACATAAAAGGGATTGCTCCCGGAATAGCCCCCACAAATACCGATAACGGGGTTTTAGTCTTTAGCGGAGTATATACACTTACATATATAAATATACTTATAGCCCCAAACATCGCGGTTTTAGGGTTAATAATATATAGTACTATAAGTCCTGAAATTGTAAAAACGCTGGCGATTAAAAACGCGGTACTCACCGACATTCTTCCATCGGGAATTGGCCGGTTTTTGGTGCGATCCATAAGCGCATCCAAATTACGTTCTATAACCTGGTTGTATGCATTTGAAGCGCCAACCATAAAGTAACCGCCAATAGCTAACAAAAAGACAGTAACAAAATCTATATTATCGGCGCCCAAAAAATAACCCGCAACCGAGGAAAACACCACGCTTACAGCAAGCCGTACCTTGGTAATTTCTTTAAAGTCTGTTAGGATAGAAGCCGAGGAAGTATGTACACCGGTGCTGCTCAAAAATAGGTTTTTTCAATTGGCGCAAAGATACTCCTTAATTGGGTTTTGGCAAGGGGGCAAAAA
Source organism: Salegentibacter mishustinae (assembly GCF_002900095.1). NCBI lineage: Bacteria > Pseudomonadati > Bacteroidota > Flavobacteriia > Flavobacteriales > Flavobacteriaceae > Salegentibacter > Salegentibacter mishustinae. Next base: position 176,994 of record NZ_LLKN01000002.1, read on the forward strand.
TGTTAATTTTCAGCACTTAGCGATTTGATATAATATTCAGAAAAAAATTGAAGAAATGAAGTATTTAATAATCATAATACCAATTAAAAATATCTGTCCTAATTCCGAAATTTAGCCAGCTTGTAGTATTTTCAAAAGTTTGGGCAGTTTTTATATCAGGATCAAAAGATCGATAAATAAAACTTCCGTACAACTTAAGATTGGTCGCCGGGTTCACAATATAACCAGCCTCAATACTGGAAAATAAAGAAATAGTGGTATTCCCCTGGCCTATTTCTACACCCGTATCAAAAGGTCGCTGACGCTCACTGGTATAAATATCTCCGCCATAAGCAGCCTGATTGGTTGCCATATTATAATCAAAACCTCTTTTGCCGTAAATCACCTTAGCATTTCCATACCACCGATCTTTTTTATAACGTGCAATAGCAAGAATTTCTCTAAAATTAGCACCCCATAAATGAGCCATAGACTGATTATTATGCCCATAATTTAAAACTCCTGTATTATGGGAATATGTATAAGGCCTCACCTGGTTATATTCTACCTGTAGAAATAAGCCGGGAATTTTGAAAGCATCAAAATATTTTACTCCTAATTGATATCCAAGTTTGTTTTTCCAGCTTTGGTTCCCACCGAACACATCAGAGGTAGAGAATTCATCTATAATCATTTGACCATACACGTTAATTTCATCTGAAAACTTATATTTTGAAGTAAGACCAATTATTGCATTTCCGCCGCGGGCCCCGGTAGAAAATTCTATGGCCCGGTAAAATATAATCGGGTTCAAATAATTTAAATCGAAACCACGATTATTATCATTTTCCCAAACTACAGATTCAAACAAACCAATATTAAGTCTTTTAGTAACATTATAACTTAAATAATGGTTGGCCATATATTTTGTTCTAAAGGAACCATTTTCTGTAACTGCCGGTCTCACATCGCGCAAAGACATCCAGGTATTGGTGTATTTTAACTTCCAAAACGTGGTATTGAGTTTAAAATAAGGATATGGGGAAGCATTATCACTCATTAAAAGCGAGCGATAGCCGTCTCCAATAAAATTTTTACCGTGACCAAATTGCAGGTTGAAGAATTTATTTGGAGTGTAAGACAAATAACCTTCGGCCACTGGATAATCGTAGCCCTCGTCCATAAATGGTTTTGCAATTCCTCTTCCAGGGATTATGGCCGGATCGCCGCCATCTGGCCTTAAAGACTCTGCAAAGCGGTTATAATAATCGGCAAACCTGCCCTGGTTTTCATAGGCTACCGTATAGAAATTAAAGTTTCTTCCTAAACCACCCTGGAAAATTAGCGCCCGGGTATTATTATAAGTAAAGTCGAATTCTGTTTGCTGAAAATCCTTACCCAACTGAAGATCTAATGCAAAATCAAGGGTAAACCAGTAATCTTCCGTTTGATATTGAACCAGGTGTTCGTTTAAGAGTTTACGCCCAAACCAGGAATTCACATCTTTAAGCATTTTATTTTCTTCAGCCTTAAAATCGTAATATTTTGAAACTTCAGAAAATAACAAGGGTTTTGACGCCGCGTGGGTGTTTACCCCTATTTTATTGAATTCGGCATCAAACCGGCTATAATATTCGTGGGAAAGCGGAATGTTTATCTGACTTTCATAACGTGGCCGTGTAAATTCTCCCGATTGAATTTCATCATATTCATTGGTGAGATCATTTTCTTTTTCAAGTTGAACAATTTCAGTTTCCACTTTATAATTACTTCTGGAAGTTTGCTCTAATTGTCCAGTATTTAATGATAACGGAATTTTTACCGGCATTTTAAATTGAACAAAAACAGGCCTGGCGTTATAGGTAGCTGGCTTAATTTGGGGAAGCAAATCAAAAACACGCTGCATTTCTTCTTTTAACTCGGTATACCCTGCCTCAGTATAAATAATTGCAAAATCCCCATTTTCATCAACTTCAAAAATCACAGTAATTTCTCCCCGGTAATCCTCTTTAATAACTTCTGAAGGAACCTTATAATTATCGAGAATAAACTCCCTCAAGGTATTTTTAAAACACACCGATTTATTTTCGAAATCTACATTTTCACATTGAGGAAACTCCGGAAAGCGTTGGGTATCACCCTGAGCCTGAGAATTTAAATTAATACAGAATAATAAAATCAGAAGAAACAGGTAGCTCTTCATACTTAAATTGGGGAAAGATTGGTTACACCCTGGAAATATACATTTTTTGAATAGAGTAAACCAGCTAAAAATAAAAAATCCCGGGGCGAGCCCGGGATTTAAATCTATATAAGAACTTTTATTAGTCCTGCACCTGGAATACAATTGGTAAAGAGTACATAACTCCTACTGCTTTACCTCTTTGTTTACCTGGTTGCATTTTAGGCAATTTATTAATTACTCTTGCTGCTTCCTGCTCTAACCTTGGGTGAGGAGCACGAGACATTACATTGGTAATATTTCCTTTTTCATCAATTTTAAACTGAACGATTACCCTGTTTACACCAGAAAGACCAAGCTCTGCACCAAGATCGGTGTCAAAGTTACGGTTTACAAACTGACTGATCTTTTGGCTCATACATTGCTTACGCTCTTCGTTGTTGCTTAGGTTTTCGCAACCTGGGAAAATTGGCACATCTTCAATAACAGCAAAAGGTACATCTTCGACCTCTTCTTCTGTAGGCGCCTCAACAACTTCCTCTACTTCTACAATCTCATCAAGATTTGTTTCTGTAGACTCAATCTCATCCTCTTCTACCTCTTCCTCATCTTCTACAACTTCAATAACCTCTGGTGCCGGAGGCGGAGGTGGTGGCGGTGGAGGCGTATTCTGCATCTCTGTAATTGGGATTTCTTCATCGTCTAGATCGTCCATATCTAACTGACCGGTATCAATGGCTTCCTTGTCGTAAGTCTTCCATTCAATAGCACGCCAGGTAATTAACAGGACCAGGACAAGCCCCAACTGGAGAAACAGCACGCTCTTTCTCTTTAAATCGGCTTTTGGATTTTTCTTTGGTTCCATAATAGGTTATTGATTAATAAGGATTGCTAAATTAAATATTTTTTCTAAAAAATTAAATTAATCTTACTATTTAACCTTTTTAGACTCTTTTCAAAGAAAAGAAAGATAACAACAGCAAGTAAAATTCCAGCGGTATTAGCCAGGATATCGAACCAATCTGGCTCGCGATAACTGGTGAGCACACCTTGTAAAACCTCAATTAACATACCAAACAGTACTGCGAGGCCCGCTATTTTAAATAGATTGTTTTTATAAGTACTTTTAGGCTTATTTTTCAACATAAAATATACCTTCCACAATACCAACAACCCAAAATAAGCTCCAAGATGTAAAAGTTTATCTGTAGGACTAAAACTTCCAACGCTAATTTTACCAAGTTTCACTAAAGAGGAAACCGTAAGTAAGATAGTATAGAAAACGGCTACAAATAAGGCTATTCTAGCTACCAAGAATTTCTTTATAGGCATCTGCACTTAAAAGCTCTTCCAACTGAGATTCATCAGAAAATTTCACTTTAATCATCCAACCTTCTCCGTAAGGATCTGAATTTACCTTTTCCGGTTCGTCTTCAAGGCTTTCATTAAACTCAATTATCTTTCCTGATATTGGCAAATAAAGGTCTGAAACAGTTTTTACAGCTTCTACAGTACCAAAAACCTCTTCTTTATCCAAGATTTCATCCAGAGTTTCTACCTCTACATAAACGATATCTCCCAATTCGCTTTGAGCGAAATCTGTAATACCGATGGTAACTGTATCACCTTCTACCCTAATCCATTCGTGGTCTTTAGTGTACTTTAATTCTTGTGGAATATTCATTAGTTCTATTTTATATTAGAGCAAAGTTAATTTTTTAAAGCAATACTTCAAACAAGGCTCAATTAATTTCCGAAATTATATCTAAGGGTTATTCCAGATCTTATTGTTGTTTGCGGAAAAGCAGTAGAAACAGCATATTCAGAGAAGTTATGCTCGTAGTAGAATATGGCTGTTAAATTACTGGAAATAGCATAATCTGTTGTGAAATTTAGACGCCAAATATCCTGCCCGGCAATCACCTGGCTGGTTTCTAAATCTAAATACCTGATGATACTTTTATTCCTCCTAAAAGAAACATCAGCTTTAAAATTAAGATCGCTACTTAAAATTCTATTTCTTCCCCCCAGACCGGTGGCAATTTTTAAATCTTTAATTCTGTACCCGGCACCAACTATGTATTCATTTCCGGTAGTTTCAGTCAATAAATTATTATCAAAACTCAGGGAAAGCATTCGGTCTTTTCTTACCTCTGCCAATAATTGAATGGCGTTCTTTGTTTCCAGGTCTAAACGGAATAACGGAGTGAATAATTCGGTTAAAACAATGTTGGAATAGAGGATTGGATTCTTAAAATCTCCGGCCTGGTTAGTATCAAATTCGTTATCGGGATCATAATCCAGGTTTGTTTGAAACTGGTTGATGGTATAGTTAGATTGATAACCGTGGTTTATAGAAAATCTTCTAAATTTATCTCTAAACCAACCAATACGCATCAACCCGGTATATTTCATATTCCAATTAGGCAAAGGCATATCTCTAAATGCTCCTAACTTCACATCTTCTGGATCTTTCCCTGCGTAAGCCGAAACAAATGCAGGAAGTAATACAGCCTGGTTTGTTTTCCCTATTCCTACCGGGTAACCGTCTTCATCTACATCATTAGGATCTAAACCACGCTCCCGGGCTAATCTTTGGGCTATTTCTAAACGATTCTCCCTAAAACTTTCAAAAGTTTCTGAAGATTGCTCGTTAGATTGATTAAAGGCTGTTTTTATAAGAATAGTAGAAATGTTGAAGTTTCCGTAGTTATATGGCGTCAATGGAATATACTCCAGGGTAGTTGGGTTTACTCTATAATTTTCTGAATAATTCTCTGAATAATTTCTATTAGCACTTATATCTACAGTGAGATCTGGAATAATATCCAGGGAAGCCTGCAAATCTAATTGCTCGTTCTTTAAAGTAGAATATTGCTGATTGAAATTTTGAAATAACGTTAACCAGCCTCTCCTGGCTGCCTGGTACCTTACCTCATCCTGCCACCCAAAAGTAAAGCTTGTACTTGGCTGCAGAGTTCCCATAAAACCAACACTCGGAGTATAACCGGGCAGAAAAGTTCCTTCATTTTGCCGGTAGTTTATTTGCAACCTGCTTAAAACAGTTACAAAATCTACAAAAGTATTATAGCCCTTACTGGTTTTTTCAACAACTTCAGCATTCTGTGTTCGCTGCTCATCTCGAGGCGTTCCGTCTAGCGTGGGCACACCCGCACTACGCTGTTTTATTGTTTGACCGCCTCTACCATCTTTCTTTTCCAGCCCCAAATAAGAATACAATGCTTCCATATCAAGATTAGCATTTATCTGGTGAGAACTTGAATTCTGAACGCTATTTCCAATATCGGGAATGCCTTCCAGGTTTTCGTAGATCCTGGAACCGCGTTGCCATTGGAAATCGCCGGTATAAGAATAAGTTGCATTTATAAAATCCAGCACCGGGATTTTATCAAAAGGGAGATCGTAATTCACCTGCAAATTCTGGTAATGCAAATCTGGAGTACCAATACTGAAAAAATTATCCCAAACTCCAATAGAGTTATCGGCAAAACCATCTTCATCTATGTAGTTTCTAACAATTCTATTATTTGAAGCGTTAAAAGCAAAGCTTAGGGAATTTGTAAGATTATAATTTATGCCATATTCCCAATTGAACAAATAGTTACGCTGGTAAAGGGTAGGAATCCCTAAATCTTCGTCTGAAAGTTCCAGTGATCTAAATTTCTGCTCATTATATTGTCTTAGAATAGTAGAACTCGCATTTATATTAGAAGGTAATAAGTTCACATTAAAATCTCTAACAAGCGAATAATAATCACTACTATCTAAGGCCGAAACATTCTTAAAAGGCTCTACTTGCTTCGGCTCGAAATTAAACTCGTATGTAGCACCCGCCCGCACATTTTGATTCAGAGATTCTTCAATTTCAAAATCCCGATGATCTACCTGGTTATAAGAAGTGGTAAAAGCAAAATTCTCAATATCGTAAGGCATGGGCTTTGCTTCGCCCGTACGTTCTTTTCGCAAACCAATTATATTCACGCTTTGCCGCTTGGTGTAAGATTGAGATTGCCGTTTAACCTGTTCTCTTTCGGCAGGATCAACAATATCTGCAAGTCGCGTTTCTAGTTCTAAATCTAAAAATTCCTGGTCGTATTTTGGAGTAATTAATTCTTCTCCCCTACTATAATTAAAAGGAATCTTTACACCCCATTTTTCCGGAAGTAACTGGCCGGCATTAATATTAGTAACTACGTCGTATTGCTGGGAATTTTCCCTGCTTCGCTGATTTGGTCCCTGTTCTATAGTTCCAAATCCTACCGTGCTTTTTCTACCGGTGGCGGCTACGGTAGCAAAATCGGCCAGGTTGGTATCCATATTAATGATGGTTGCCCAACCACCTTCATTATCCAGGTCTGAAAGTCTTAGTTCGTTAAACCAAACTTCTCCACATAGATCCTGGACGCCGTTGGTTGGCGTTCCGTTCTTTAAACCTAGCATTAGCACTCTAACATTACCAAAACTTGGATTACCCTTAATTCCCAGGCGTAGTTGATCCATTTCATAGGATTCTTCTTCATCTACTAAATCTAAATTCTCGGTAAAGAAATTTAACTCTCCTGCATTTAAGGCTGGATCACCTAATACACTTGTTTTTACACGTTGTAATAAATCTAACGGTAACTCCATTCTATTTCCCGCCGGCCAAATTTCTTCAGCGGTCATTGCGCCAAAAGCGGTAGGACTTAAGGGCACTTCAATTTGATAGTAATTATCGGTAAAATCGGTTCCCATTCTAATAAAAGCAACCAACTGGCCGTCTTTTAACGGAGTTCTATTCGGTAGAGATTCAGCGTGTAAAAACATTTCCAGTTTCTTATACTGTCGCATATCTAACTGAAAATTCTTATAAACCGCTCTGGCATCCTGCGGTTCTAAATCACAAACCCTAAGTGAAAGCGATTGTTCATTTTGCCTGATATTAGTATTGTTTTCGAAAAGCTCTTCCCTAATAACTCCCGGAGGCAACACATAAGGCACCGGCTCTCTATTTTCATTTTCCTCGATATTTACCGCTGAAACTTCAAAAAGTGTATTCTGATTTTCAGGAAGAATATTTCTGTCTCTTAATCCGCGATTATATCTTCGGTAATCTCCCCTTACCAATTCCATAGTCCCAAAGCGCAATAAAGTTCTTTCCTGAAATCCGCTAAGAAACATCCTCATAAAACGTATAGACCTGTAATCTGCTATACCGCCTTTTGCATCTGTGGGTTCGTAAATAGGAATTTTGAACTGAAGCCAACGCACCGGAAGTTCGTTGCCGTTTCTGAGCGTGGTAACAAGTTCTTTTTCGTCGGTAATATATTGGTTGTTTTCAATACCCATACCCGGAAAAAAAGGTATTTCGTATTCAAAATAACTATCTATGGTATTCATCGTGTTGTCACGATTCACATCTTCTGTAGTAGGTAAAGTGGTATTTCCCCTATTGGTATCTCCAACTTCCGGAGGCGAATTTCCATCGGGGCCATTATAGTTTTTATAACGAGTAACAATGTCTCCTGTAGTATTAAGAAAATACTCGTAATTATCTGCCGCAGGATCGGGAAAATTGCTGAATTCCGGGAATTTTAAAGCTTCCTGCGCATCTGAAAATCCATCGTAACCTACATCCTGATTGGTACGTTGTTCCCCTTCAGTATCAAAAGCATAAATCAGGGATTGATCTGCCGGAACTTTAGCAACCTCTGTTTCTATAGTATTTTCTGTACCGCCACTTGGTGGCAGACCATTTTCAAACTGCTTACGCCCATCTTTTAGGACATCTTCAGAAATATTTCCCAAATTAAAATTAATAGTCCCGGCTGAATTCCCACTATTTTCGGAGTAGATATAAGGATCCATCACCCAAAACTCTATAAACTCCACATTACTTTGCTCAAAATTCGTGGTATTTATACCGCGCATAATTCCTCCAAAATTTTGAGAAGGATTTGGCAAAGCACCTTGGGTAGCCAGGGGATTAAAATTATAAGGACCACGTTCTGTAGGGAAATAAGCCACATCCATCGTATAAACTACCTGCGGCTGCCCCTGCACTACATCGGTATTTGGGAATATCTCACTAAGTGCCACTCTTCTTGTAGCATAGTTTGAAATATTATTATCTGTAATTCCATCGGGGCGATTACTGCTATAAAAAATTGGATCTATAGTGTACCAGGATAAACCTGCACGTTTGTACCCTACCCTATTATCACCATTCGCCAATTCACCACCAAAACCTAAAGGCACACTACTTAATTCCCAACTAAGCGGGGAACTAATATCTATGGTAGTTTGCGCTGCTTCAAAATCATCTATATATGTTGTTGCCTCTCCCTGAAAATCATTAATTGCAGGCGCTCCCGGTTGTAAATAAGCAAACTCCCCGGTTACAGAGAAATTAGAAGGCACATCGGTATCAATATTTGGCAGTTTATTTACCATCCTGGTAAACAAAGGAACTTCGGTAGAATAGTTTACATTAAATCCGAATATAGAGTTGTTTATAGGCTCGTAACTATAATTCGCTTTTTGAGTAAGCGGACGTTCCTTAAGATTTAGAAAAGTAGCACCTACTAAAAAGTTTTCATTAAACTGGTGCTCTACATTAATCCCGGTAAAACGCTTGGTTTGCTGCCCAAACAAGGCATTATTTTCAGTATTAACCTGGATTGGAATATCTGAAGCCAGTAAAGCTTCATCAAGAATCTGCACTCTCCCAAGTTCATAATTCACCACATAATCTACACCTTCCTGCAAAACTCTTCCTCCAGCGGTTACGGTAACAGATCCCGGCGGAAGGTTAAAACCAATTGGAATTCCTTCAACTTCTCCAGATTTATATCTTCCCTTTAACTGAAATTTATTTTTATCGGCATCTTCCTGTTCTGCCTGGGTTTTTGTAGTTCGGTATAAAGACCTAAAAACATATTTTTGCTGGTTGGCATTCCAGGTTTCAGGATTATTATAATCTTCTGTCCCGGTATTTGGAGAATTATCCAACTCATCAAATAAATGCTGCCCGAAAGGTTCTACCGTGGTGAAAATAATATTTCCGGTTTGCGGATCTATAGTGAGGCCGGGGACATAATCAAAGAAACCATCTCCGCCATTTATGGGATCATTATTATTATTCAGTTTATCTAAATTAAAAACACGAAGCAGCGGAGTTTCGCTAACATCTTCCGGAAGAGGAACAGAGCCATCTCCAGCCGGTTTTATATAATTTAGAGGTTGTGGATCTGTATATAGAATATTTAACCTGAAATCTTCGCGCTCCAATTGATAAGCTCCAAGACTATAAATATTCTTCATCATTAAATCCCAAACCGGTTCATCTACATTGGTAATGGTGCTTTTAAGCATTTTAACTACCAGGTTTCGGTTTACCCGTTGGTTAGAGCTAGGCTCCATTGGGTCTTGACCAACAATATTATCTCCCGTAGCATTTACACCATCATTGGCGAACTCTCCCACCTGGTAAACTTCCCCATTCACCGTATATTGAAAAGCAACCGCAAGAATTTCGTCGTTACTTAAGCGTTGATTTAAGGAGATATATCCTAATTGGGTATTTAAGCTGTATTCATTAGGCTGTAATTGGCGGGCATTCTCCAATTTCACATAATCCAGACCCTCAGAAACCTGCACCCCGCCAAAACCATTATCTACGGTAGCCACGTCACGAATAGCAGGTGTTAAAACAGATTCTGTGGAACCATCTATTCCGAAGGGATTAAAATCGTTATTGGCATTATCTGGAAAACTTCCAGCGGGCTGGTTGAAGAAACCGGCGGGAATATTATCAAGACCTATATTGCCGGGCTCGTTTGTTTCTCCTAGATCCTGAATCCCGACTATATTACGGGTATCTGTAAGATTCTGCACATTATTGGTACGATTGGTCACCCAAACCTGAACCCTTTTTATTTGAATATTTGCGTTGATAAAAGGATAATCTTCAAGAGCCTCATCATAATGATCCCTAAAATAATGCGAAAGAAAAAAGTGACGATCCTGATCGTAATCCAGCGCAAATTTCTCAAAATCTTCTACCGCGGCACCACCTTCAACATTTACGGTACGACGCTCTGATTTTTGTTCAGAAAACACGCCGGTAATTCGGGTTTTCCCAAATTGCAATTCAGTTTTAAATCCAAATAAACTTTGCGCTCCCTGCATTAACGCATTGTTAAGCGGCATATTCACATTACCCACTTCAATTTTTCGAACTATGTCATCTTCAGTTGGCGTATACTCAAGCTTTAATTGATTCTGAAAATCGAAAGTTGACTGAGTATCGTAATTGGCGGTAATTTGCAGACGCTTTCCAATTTGTCCTAGTAAACTAAGACTTATACGCTGGTCAAAATCAAAAGTGAGATTACTGCGGTTTCGTGGGGAGAAAGCCGGATTATCCTGTTTTGTATACAGCAACCCCAGATCCATCTCTACCGTCCCCTGCGGAACGATATTAATTTCTGAACCTCCAAAAACACTTTCAAAAAAATTATTATTTACGTAAAAATCTGGCAGTAGATCTCGCTGAATTTCCTCTGAACCTTCTTTTCGGCCGGCTTGCGCATCAATCTTCCGCTTAAAATAATTCCGCATTTCTTCATCTAAAACAAGATCTTCATATTCTTGAGGAGTTAAAATTAATGGAATAGAAAGATCTAAATCCCCTAATTTTTCGCGGTAAATATAGCGGTCCAGGATAGGATCGTATTCATAGAAAGAAGAAATAAGCTCAGAATCTGGCAGGGCAATTTCACCCAAAGTATACCCCGTATCAGTAGTGTCCTGTGGGGTTTCCTGCGCAGTGGAACTCAATGAAATTATCAATGACAACAACAAGCTGAGTCTAACTGAAGTTGACAGCTTCAAATAATTGTGCCTCAATTCTTTACAGATTTTTAAGAGCCATTTTTATAATAGATTCTACGGTAGGGCTGGTTGAATCTTTCATGATTTTATCTACTACCCTGGTAGCCTGCTTTCTGGCAAAGCCCAGAGTCTCTAATGCAGATAACGCTTCTTCTTTTATTGTATTGTCTTGAGGAACAAAAACTTCGTCTTCCCCATAGACTTTTAATATCTTGTCTTTTAAGTCTAAAATTACCCGTTGGGCGGTTTTAGCTCCAATTCCCTTAACGCTTTGTATAGTAGGCACATCGCCATTAGCAATAGCTTCTTTTACCTGGTTAGGTTCTAAAGAAGACAGCATGGTTCTCGCTGTACTGGTTCCCACTCCCGAAACCGAGATCAATAATCTAAAAATATCCCGCTCTGATTTTTGATAAAATCCGTACAGCGTATGGGAATCTTCCTTTACGTGCAAATGGGTATAAACACTTATATTTTCTGAATCTGGAATGAGGGAGAAAGTGTGCAGGGAAATATTGACCATATACCCAACACCATTACAGGCGATTACTAAGTAGGTAGGATTCTTCTCTATTAATTGCCCCTTGAGATGATGAATCATAAAATTTCAACTTAAAGAGCCAAATGTAGTAAATAAAAATTAAGCCCGAAACCTTTGTCCCGGGCTTAACTACTGTATTTCCGCTTAATATTACTTCTTTTGCTTCTTTTCTTTTTCCTGAGCATCTACAACAGTCACTGCCGTCATATTTACAATTTCCTCTACGCTTGCTCCAAGCTGGAGAATATGCACCGGCCTGCGCATTCCCATCATAATCGGGCCAATAGAATCTACATTATTAAGTTCTTTTATAAGCTTGTAGGTACTGTTAGCTGAATCCAGGTTAGGGTAAATTAAAGTATTAACTTTTTTCCCTGCCAGTTTTGAAAATGGAAATTTATCCTGAAGCATTTCACGGTTTAGTGCAAAATCTGCCTGCAACTCTCCGTCTACATTTAAATCGGGGTGATAACGGTGCAGGTAAGAAACAGCGTCTTTCACTTTTGTAGCGTGAGGGTCTTTAGAAGACCCAAAGTTCGCATAAGACATCATGGCAATTACTGGTTCCAAACCAAACAGCTTAACCGTTCTCGCCGTCATTTGTGCAATTTTAGCAAGATCTTTTGCCGGCGGATCAATATTGATAGAGGTATCACTAATAAAAAGCGGACCCCGTGAAGTATTCATAATATTAGTAGCTGCAACACGACTTACCCCGGGAGCCATTCCAATAAGTTCCAGCATTGGTTTTACCACCGCTGGATATGCTCTGGAATAACCAGAAAGCAAGCCATCGGCATCACCTTCGTTAACCATCATAGCTGCGAAATAATTGCGTTCACGCATTAATTTTTCGGCATCATAAAGCGTTACTCCACTTCGGCTCCTGGTTTTCCAATAAACCTGCGCGTAAGCCTTTCTATGTTCTTCTTTTTCATCAGATTTTGGATCGATGATAAGCACATCTTCATTAAAATCTATTTCCTGCATCAATTCCTCAATCACACCACGGCGACCAAGTAAAATAGGAATTGCTACGCCTTCATCGTGAACAATCTGCGCAGCTTTAAGTACATCAAGGTGATCGGCTTCAGCAAAAACAATTGTTTTAGGATTCATTTTTGCACGGTTAAGCAACAACCTGGTAATCTTATTATCGCTGCCCATTCTTTCAAGCAGTTCTTCTTCGTATCTATCCCAGTCCTGGATTGGCTGCCTTGCCACACCACTTTCCATCGCAGCTTTAGCTACGGCCGGAGGCACTTTAGCTATTAAGCGAGGATCAAAAGGTTTTGGAATAATATAATCTGTACCAAAATTTAGCCTGGTTTCTCCATAAGCGATGTTCACTTGCTCCGGCACGGGTTCTTTAGCAAGTTCGGCCAGGGCTTTTACCGCAGCCATCTTCATTTCTTCATTAATTTTAGTAGCTCTAACATCTAAAGCTCCCCTAAAAATAAATGGAAAACCAAGTACATTATTTACCTGGTTAGGATGGTCACTTCTACCGGTTGCCATAATCACATCTTTACGAGTATCCATTGCCAGTTGATAATCAATCTCTGGATTTGGATTTGCCATTGCGAATACAATAGGTCGCTTAGACATACTTTTAAGCATCTCAGGCGATACAATATCTGCAATAGAAAGGCCCACAAAAACATCGGCATCTTTCATAGCCTCCTCCAGGGTATCAATCTTTCTTGAAGTAGCAAATTCCACTTTCTCCCCAGAAAGGTTTGGACGGTCTTTTCTAATCACACCCTTACTATCTGTCATCACGATGTTTTCAGCCTTTGCACCAAAAGCTTTATAGAGTTTGGTACAGGAAACTGCAGCGGCCCCTGCACCGCTAATCACTATTTTGGCTTTAGAGATTTTCTTTTTAGCCAACTCTAAAGCATTTAATAAAGCCGCAGCAGAAATAATTGCTGTCCCATGCTGATCGTCATGCATTACTGGGATATCCAGTTCAGCCTTTAGTCTTTGTTCAATTTCAAAAGCTTCAGGAGCTTTAATATCTTCCAGGTTGATTCCGCCAAAGGTAGGCGCGATGTTTTTTACCGTTTCAATGAATTTATCTACATCTTTGGTGTCAACTTCAATATCAAAAACATCTATATCTGCAAATATCTTGAAAAGAAGACCTTTTCCTTCCATCACCGGTTTAGAGGCCTCAGGACCAATATCACCAAGACCTAAAACTGCGGTCCCGTTAGATATCACTGCTACAAGGTTTCCCTTTGTGGTATATTTATAAGCATTTTCTTTATCCTTTTCTATCTCGAGACAGGGCTCTGCTACCCCGGGGGAATACGCGAGGGAAAGATCCCTTTGCGTAGCGTATTTTTTGGTTGGTTTAACCTCTATTTTTCCTGGTTTTGGCTTAGCGTGATACACCAGGGCCTCTCTTCTTTTTCTAGGATTATTACTCATAATTTATTTTTTCTGCTAATTACAAAGGTAGCAAGCTTAGCTGCAAAATTGTCTTTCTTTAGGCAAAAGAAAATTTAAATTTCAATAAATTAGAAGAATATTTTCCTGCGGATTTTTTTATGAAAAATCAACAACAGAAAGCTGATTTATTCTGAATTATTTGCAAAAAACAGAAATCTTTAGCTCCAACCTGAAGCCTGAAACAATTGGTTAGTCATTTAAAAACTGGATATTTCTCTTCAAACCTTCGAATTTGGTTCTCTTTACAGCCGATTTTCTAAAGATCTCATTAAAAGTTTCTTTGGTAAGTTCTTCCCAGCCTTTTTTATCTTTTTCAAGCAATTCTGGATGCGGATTAAATAAAGGCTCGTTATGCGGTTTTGAAAATCTATTCCAGGGACAAACATCCTGGCAAATGTCACAACCAAACATCCAGTCTTCAAACTGATTTTTATAAGAATTGGGCAATTCGTCTTTAAGCTCTATGGTAAAATAGGAAATACATTTACTGCCATCTACCTTATAAGGATCTACAATCGCATCAGTAGGACAGGCGTCTATGCAGGCGGTACAACTTCCGCAGTGATCGGTAACCGGTGTATCATATTCCAATTCGAGATCTACAATCAATTCAGCTATAAAATAGAAAGAACCGGTTTGTTTGGAAAGTAAATTAGAGTGTTTCCCAATCCAGCCGAGTCCGCTTTTTGCAGCCCAGACTTTATCCATAACCGGTGCCGAATCTACAAAAGCACGCCCATCAATTTCCCCAATTTCATCTTGCATAAACTGCAATAATTGCTTCAGTTTATCTTTAATTACAAAATGATAATCCCGGCCATAGGCGTATTTGCTAATTTTATAAGAATCTTCCCTCTGGGTTTCTCCGGGGTAATAGTTCAGCAACAGGGAAATCACACTTTTAGAACCTTCTACCAGTTTTGTGGGATCAAGACGTTTATCAAAGTTATTCTCCATCCAGCGCATTTCGCCGTGCCGGTTTTTCTTGAGAAACTCCTCTAAACGCGGCGCTTCTTCCTCCAGGAACTCTGCTTTCGAGATGCCACAAGATAAAAATCCGAGGCGTTCGGCTTCGGATTTTATCATATTCGTGTAAGCTTCCTTGAGAGTATCCTTCATAGTTTTACAAAGATGCAATTTTTAAAACATTTGAAAGTTTTAAAATCATAGATGTAGAAACACTTTTATGACCTGGCTTCATAAACTTACGGTATACCTGCCTATGGTGTATTTTCTGCTAGTGGAGCCATATGCTCATGGGTTATTTTCCAGCCATCACTGGTTTTAATAAAGAGCAAAGTTCCCTGCATCTTAAGATCATAAGCTTCTTCGCCCCTGTCAAATTTAAAATTGGAGTGAAAAGTCACATTAGCTACGTCACCACCATATATGTGGATTTCCAGATCTTCCCAATCCCACTTTTCAACTTCAGTAATGCTACCAAGGAAATTTCGTTCGAATTCTTCATTTTCCTTAGACCCCTGTCTTTTTCCACCATCCTGGAATTCGGTAAATTTTGGGCCGTAGGCGTGCATAGAAATTAATTTATCTGTCTCGTTATTTCTTATACTTTGCTCAATCTCCTTAAGAGCCTCCTTCACTTCCTCTTTTTCTTGCGCGTATTCCTTACTCAGATCAATTTGGCAGTAAGCCGAGCTCAATCCAAAAAGTAAGGCGATTAGAATAAAAATTTTAGCTTTCATCATACTTAGTTTTAAGATTACTTTTTTTTTCAAAAACGTGAATACTTAATATACAACTAACTGATTTTTAATTCAATAAGGGTTTTCAATAGGTTTTAAAATGACTCCTGAGAAATCCTTAAGAAGGATCGCCTTTTTAGAAAACTTAAATATGTTCAGCAATAATTAAAAGGAAAAAAACATTTGTTTATTGACCTAAAGGCACAGCAATATTGTGCCCATCGGCAATAAAATAGATGACATAAGCAGAATATAAAATCAGGGTCTCGATTGAAATTTTAGAATAGCATTTTTTGGTTTAAGCGTAATAAGTGGCTTAATATCGATCTCATCAAAACCTGGCAGTATTTTATATTGACTTACCAATTCGGTAACTGCAATGATCATCTCGAACATAGCGAAGTTATTGCCTATACATTTCCTGGGACCGGCGCCAAACGGAAAATACTGCGATGAATATTTTCTACCGCCTTCAGCGAAGCGTTCCGGTTTAAAGGCATCGGGATCTTTCCATAGATCAGGATGACGATGAACCTCATGAATGGAGAACAATAAATTGGATCCAGGCTCAAAATATTTTCCTTCGAATTCATCTTCTTCCAGGTTAACCCGATCTATGAAATATGTCGGCGGATATAGTCTCATAGACTCTTCAATTACCTGCTGGGTAATCTGGCATTTGGTCACATAGCTCATTAAGTCCAGCTCCTCTTCCTTTAGGGCGGAAATTTCTTCATAGATCTTCTCCTGCCATTCGGGATTTAGAGCCAGCAATTGAGCCGTAAAGGTTAGTGAGTTGGAAGTAGTCTCGTGGCCAGCTGTAAAAAGAATCAGGATCTCATCAATAAGCTGCTCTTCATCCATAAAATTTCCGTCATCATACTTCGCATCCAGTAGCATATCTAAAAGGTCATCATATCTTTCATATGAGTCCCTTCTTTCCTGAACCATCTTTCTTAGAATGCCCCGGGCTTCGGCGGTTAGCTTAAGGTAGCTGTCAATCTTACCACTTGCTTTAAACCACCAACCCAGATAGGGCTGCCGAAGTTCCTTAACAAGCATTTTTTGGGTCTCTTCTGTAATATATTGCAACCTGTTGATCTCCTCCTGATTCGCAGCACTGCTAAACAAAGATTTCACCACGGTTTGAAAGGCCAGATCATTATAAATAGGAAAAATATCCAGTTCTTCATTTACGGTGATCTTTTTATATTCCAATAAAATTGCCTGCTTTATGGAATCAAGCAGATTGGCTAGTTGTTTTTTATGGAATGCAGGCTGAATTAGCTTTCGCTGTTTTTTCCAATGTTCGCCCTCTGAAGTAAGCAATCCTTTTCCAACATATTTCATCAGGTCTTTAGTCTGGATCTCAGATTTTACGAAATTCTTCTGATTCTTTTGAAGTACATATTCCACCAAGCCCGCATCCCTGGAAAATATCACCGATTTATTAAATCCAATATTTAACCGAAATGTATCTCCTTTTTTCTGAAAATTATCATGATGAAAAGGCAGAGGATTCTTTAAGATATTAGCAGAGTGCTTTAGGAATTTAAGTAAAGATACTTCAGGTATTTTGCCAGATTCAGCCATAAATTATTGATTAAAAAGTCCGCCCTGAATATCTCCTTTAACCCTGCCCAAATGTTTGTAAGCAGCCTCGGTAACTTCCCTTCCTCTTGGAGTTCTATAGATAAAGCCTTGTTGGATTAGAAAAGGTTCGTAAACCTCTTCAATAGTTTCGGCACTTTCACTTACTGCGGTAGACAAGGTAGTTAATCCTACCGGGCCACCTTTAAATTTATCTATTATGGTTTTCAGGATCTTATTATCCATTTCATCTAAACCGTGGGCATCTACATTTAATGCTTTAAGTCCGTATTTAGCGATCTCCATATCTATTTTTCCATTCCCTTTAATTTGGGCAAAATCGCGCACTCTACGCAGTAAAGCATTGGCAATTCTGGGTGTTCCGCGGCTTCTACCCGCAACTTCTATGGCAGCATCCAGGCAAATAGGAACACGAAGTATCTCTGCACTACGCTGCACGATGTCTGAAAGCAATTCGGTTGAATAATATTGTAAGCGACTGGAAATACCAAAACGTGCCCGCATAGGCGCCGTAAGCAATCCTGAGCGCGTTGTAGCTCCAATAAGTGTAAACGGATTTAAATTGATTTGAACTGTTCTTGCATTTGGCCCAGATTCAATCATAATATCTATACGATAATCTTCCATTGCCGAATACAGATATTCTTCAACAACGGGACTCAACCTATGAATTTCGTCTATAAATAAGATATCACGTTCTTCGAGATTGGTAAGTAAACCGGCAAGATCACCGGGTTTATCCAAAACAGGACCTGAAGTTACTTTTATTCCAACGCCCAACTCATTAGCCAGGATATGGGCTAAAGTAGTCTTACCTAATCCGGGAGGGCCGTGAAATAGGGTATGATCTAAAGCTTCTTCCCTTTGGTTGGCGGCTTCAACAAATACCTTAAGATTCTCCAAAACCTGATCCTGGCCGGCAAAATCATCAAAACTTAAGGGGCGTAACGCCCTTTCGATATCAAATTCTTCTGGGGAGAAATTTTCTCCTGAAGGATCAAGATTTTCATTCATAAAACATCAAAATTATGGAGCTGTGTATAAGCAAAGATAAGTAAAATCCTTTGGGGCAAGTCTGTAAGAATTTAGCGAATTAATTATCGCTAAAAATAAGTCTAAAAGCAAAAAACCTCTCCGTTTCTGGAGAGGTTTTTATATATTCTATTTATCAAGCTTAATGATTTAACTCTTCTTCGTGATCCTGAAGCGGAACGTTCTGCGGAACAAAATCCTGACCAGGAATTACGTAATCTGTTCCATCAAGGTTCATCTTACTATAATCGTAAGACCAACGGTAAACTGAAGGGATTGCTCCAGGCCAGTTTCCGTGAATGTGTTCTACCGGAGTAGTCCATTCTAAGGTAGTAGCATTCCAAGGGTTTTGAGTAGCCTTTTTTCCGTAGAAAATAGAGCTAAAGAAATTATAAAGGAAAACTACCTGAACACCAGCGGTAATAAGTGCGAATACTGTAATAATCACGTTTACATTCGCAAGATCATCAAAATAAGGGAATGCAGTGTTTGTATAATAACGTCTTGGCAAACCGGCCAGACCTATAAAGTGCATTGGGAAGAATACCCCGTAAGCTCCTACAGCAGTGATCCAGAAGTGAACATAACCAAGGTTCTTGTTCATCATTCGACCAAACATTTTTGGGAACCAGTGATACACACCGGCTAAAAGCCCGTAGATCGCAGATATACCCATTACCAAGTGGAAGTGCGCAATCACGAAATAAGTATCGTGAACATTAATATCTAATGTTGAATCTCCAAGGATAATTCCTGTTAGACCACCGGTAATGAATGTTGAAACAAAACCAATGGAAAATAACATCGCAGGGTTCATTTGCAGATTACCTTTCCAGAGCGTTGTGATCCAGTTAAAGGCTTTTACTGCAGAAGGAATTGCAATTAGTAATGTTGTAAATGTAAATACAGAACCTAAGAAAGGATTCATCCCTGAAACGAACATATGGTGACCCCATACGATTGTAGAAAGAAAGGCAATTGCAAGAATTGAAGCAACCATCGCACGGTAACCAAAGATCGGTTTACGTGAATTTGTAGCTAAAACTTCAGATACAATACCCATTGCAGGTAGAATTACAATATAAACTTCTGGGTGCCCAAGGAACCAGAACAAGTGCTCAAATAAAACCGGAGAACCACCCTGGTGACTTAATACTTCACCCTGTATATAAATATCACTAAGGAAGAAAGAAGTTCCAAAACTTCTATCCATTATAAGCAAAAGTGCTGCAGATAACAGAACCGGGAAAGAAACCACACCAATAACGGCAGTAATAAAAAATGCCCATATGGTAAGTGGAAGTCTCATCATAGACATTCCCGTAGTTCTAAGGTTAAGTACAGTAACAATATAGTTAAGTGATCCTAAAAGTGACGAAGCGATAAAGATAGCCATGGAAATTAACCAAAGCGTCATCCCCATACCAGAACCTCCAATAGCCTGTGGCAATGCACTAAGTGGTGGATAAATTGTCCAACCCGCAGAAGCAGGACCAGACTCTATAAACAGTGAGCTTAGCATTATACAGCAAGAGATAAAGAATAACCAGTAAGAAAGCATATTCATAAACCCAGATGCCATATCCCGTGCTCCAATTTGAAGTGGAATAAGCAGGTTACTAAAGGTACCACTCAAGCCGGCAGTTAATACAAAGAACACCATTATAGTACCGTGTATGGTAACTAACGCAAGGTAGATTGACGGTGTCATTACACCTTCCGGAGCCCATTTATCTCCTAAAAGCCATTCGAAGATCATAAAAGATTCTTCTGGCCAGGCTAATTGTAAACGGAAAAGTACGGACATCATAATCCCTACAATACCCATTAAAATACCTGTAATAAGATATTGCTTGGCAATCATCTTATGATCTGTACTAAATATGTATTTAGTAATAAAAGTTTGTTTATGATGATGTCCGTGATCCTCGTGGTGATCGTGAGCCGGTGCTGTTGCTATTGCTGACATATCTAAAGTATATTCTTTTTAGTTCTGTTATTCTTGTGATTCCATAACGGTAGCAAACTCGTCTTGTTCGCTTAACCATTGGTTGTATTCTTCTTCGCTTTCTACTACAATCTTCATCTGCATATTATAGTGTGCATCTCCACAAATCTTGTTACAAAGCAAGAAGTAATCAAATTCGTACGAATCTAATGGAGCTTCTCCTTCAGCCATTAAGGCCTTACTATTCTCTTTTCTTATTTCATTAATGGTTTTTACTTTATCTACCATATATTCTGAATCCCGCATCTCTGCTGTAGTAACATCTGGAGTAAAGGCAAATTGAGTTACCATACCAGGTACTACGTTCATTTGAGCTCTAAAATGGGGAAAGTAAGCAGAGTGAAGTACATCCTGAGATCTGAATTTAAACAGAACCTGCTTTCCAACCGGTAGGTGAAGTTCTGTAGTGATTTTATCATCATCTGCATACGTATCGTTCACGTTAAGCCCTACGGTGTTTACACCTTCTATAAAACGAACGTTGGCTTCACCAAGGGTATTGTCCTCGCCGGCATATCTTGCCTGCCAGCTAAACTGCTTAGCGTAGATCTCAATTACAATTGGATCATCATCTTCGCTGATATTCATAATATCACTCCAGGTAAATAATCCATAGATAATTAAACCTGCAAGAGTAATTACCGGAATAATTGTCCAGATAAATTCTAATTTATCATTATCTGCAAAGAAAAGAGCTCTGTTACCCTTTTTCCCCTGATACTTATATGCGAACCAGTGAAGCAATGCCTGTGTAATAACCTGCACTACCATAATAAGTCCGATAGAAATAAACATTAATGTATCTACTTCGTTCCCGTGCTCTGAAGCAGCTTGGGGAAGGTATAATTTACTCCAATGCCAAAAGCTGTAAGCCATCCCCACGTAAAGGAAGATCATAAACCAAAGCATAAGCTTGGCTTGTTGCCTATTATCATTATCGTTAGCTATCTCAGCACTTTCGGCACCAGGGCCTTTAGAAAGCTGAAAAATCTTAGACATTTGCCAACCGGTAACGGCCAATAGGGCTAGTACAATTATTACTAAAAATACGGTCATTTTATAATTTCTTCTTTAAACAATCTTTTATTAATAGTGGAAATGTTCACTTTCCTTAATATACGGGTTGCGTTTAGCAAGCAATGGAGCTTTAGTAAGCGCGTTAAAGATTACAAAAGTAAACAATCCTCCAAAGAAAAATACTGCACTTATCTCAGGAATTCCTATAAACCAGGACTCTCCCACAGTTGAAGGCATAACCATTGTAAATATATCTAAATAATGCCCAACAAGGATAATAACTCCCGTCATCACCACAAACCAATTAATTCTTTTGTAATCGCTATTCATTAAAACTAATAGTGGGAAAACAAAATTCAATACTACCATACCGAAAAATGGTAAACTGTAATTCTCTATACGGCTAATAAAGTACACTACTTCTTCAGGAATGTTAGAATACCAGATAAGCATAAATTGTGAGAACCAAAGGTAAGTCCAGAAAATACTAATTCCGAACATAAACTTTGCTAAATCGTGTATATGGCTGTTATTCACAAAAGGTAAGTGACCTCTGGATTTTAGATAAATACTTACCAAGGCAATAACTGTAATTCCTGAAACAAACATACTTGAGAATACATACCATCCAAACAAAGTACTAAACCAGTGCGGATCTAAACTCATAATCCAGTCCCAGCTCATCATAGATTCTGAAACAAGGAAGAATACTAAAAATCCTGCCGCAAGTTTAAAGTTCTTTTTAAAGTAATGAAGATCTGTAGCTTCATCAAGTTTTCTTGAATTTCTAACCAGAAAATGTCTAAAAACAAACCAACCTCCTAAAAATATAGCTGCTCTTATCAAGAAGAAAGGCACATTTAAATAAGCGGTTTTATTCTGAATAATTTCATCGTGAGCTACAACTTCTGGATCCATCCATATAAATAGGTGATTTAAATGAAAACCAGAAAGCGCCAATAATACGAACATAATGATCCCGCCAGGAACAATATATGCCGAAATAGCTTCCATAACTCTAAACAACACTGGAGACCATCCTGCTTGTGAAGCATATTGTAGCGCATAAAATGCTAAAACTCCCAGTGAAATCATAAAGAAAAAGAATGCAGCAACATAAACTGCAGCCCAGGGCTTATTTTGTAATTGATGTAATTTATGCTCAAGGTGCTCATTGTCATGCGCTCCAGCTTCAGCAGCATGAGCTTCATCCTCGTCAGCATTTCTGCCAGGTTCATCATCTAATAAAACCCCGTGCTCGGCTTCTGCAAAGTTAGCATCAGCTTCCTCTTCTGCATGGGATGTTTCACCGTGATGTTCTTCCGCAGCCATCATTTCCCTAACATCATCCAAATCTGATGGCGCTTGTAGAAACCCAATTACGAGCCCAATAGCACCAACAATCATAAAAATAATTGCTGTTAATTTTAATTTACTGGATAGCGTATACATATTTATAGATCTAAATGCTTTGTTCTTAATTATTGTTTTCTTCATCTAGGGTTTGCGCTGCACCTTCACCCTGAGATTCCTCAGCATTTTGCTGAGCTCTTTCTACTTCTACAGGATTGGTTTCAGCGATAGAGGCTTCTTTTTCTTCCTCAAAAGGTATTTCTTCACCGCCTTCCAGCTCATTCTTAAGATTCATTACATAATGGGTAATTTTCCAACGCTCTTCTTCACTGGTTTGTGCAGCATAAGAACCCATTGAATTTAACCCGTAATAAACTACGTGATAAACACTTCCTTCGGTAATAGCACGCCCGGCATCATCGTAAGAAGGAATACCAAGAATCTTTTCTCTTTCAGCAAGAATGCCTTTACCATCTCCATTATCTCCGTGGCAAACTGCACAGTAAATAGTATACAGTTGTTTTCCTTCATTAAGGTTATCTTCTGTGTATGGAAGTGGATTGTTAAGATTGGCTTTAGCATTCGCCATACCTTCTGGTGTATTTTCATAATCGTAAGGCATCCATCCTCTTGGGATAGTTCCCTCTACCGGAAGTTTAGCCTCCTGACCATTTACAAAAATATCGTATTCCCCGTAAGTCTCATAGCCTATTGGCTTATACATATCTGGCATGTACTGGTAATTGGGCTCGTCACTATCTGCACAAGACATTACAACGCCCCCAATCAGGAACAATACTATCGTTTTATAGAACAAATTTTTCATTCTGTCTATTTATTATCTATTAATTTAATTTCAGCAGCTCCGGTATCGTAAAGGAATTTTGTTAATTCATCTACGTTATGATTCGCAACGTCAACTTCCATAAGGAACATATCATCAGTTGTTCTAACATCTGGATTTTCTGCTTTTTTAAAAGGCCATAACTTACTTCTCATATAAAAAGTAATTACCATAAGGTGAGCTGCGAAAAATACGGTAAGCTCAAACATAATAGGTACAAATGCAGGTAAATTCTCAAGGAAACTAAAACTTGGTTTTCCCCCAATATCCTGCGGCCAGTCTTCTATCATAATGAAATTCATCATTGCAACTGCCACTGCAAAACCAACAACCCCATACATAAAAGAAGTGATTGCCAATCTAGTAGGCGCAAGACCCATCGCTTTATCCAAACCGTGAACAGGCATTGGTGTATAAATCTCACCAATATGATAACGAGCCTCTCTCACTTGCTTTACGCCCTGCAAAAGCAGATCGTCATCATTATAAATAGCGTGTATAACTTTTGATGCCATCTTAATTACTTATTTTTTAGTTCAGTTGCCTGTGCCACCCAATCTTCACGTTGTGCAGAGTTAGGGAAGTTTTCTATCACTTCATCAAGCAATTCAAAATCATCCTGCGTAAGTTTACTTACCTGAACATAGGTATAAAGACCTACCTGGTGTAAACGCTGTTCAAGGAAAGGACCTACTGCTTTAAGCTTTTGTAGATTATCTGCTGTTTGATTTTCCGGGTTATAAGATCCGGTTCTTTCTAGCATTGTATCTATTCTATCCTTTTGAACTTCGGTAAGCACTAATCCATCTGCATTTACAGTTTCATTATGCCCATCATCTCCTTCAGCTTTATAAGCATCGTCATCACCCATCTTCTTATCAACCTTCGTATCGATATTTTTCTTTGGCTCCCCTACGTTTACTGGAGTGTAATGTTTTACATCATCTCCGTGCTCAGCTCTAAGCTTTTTATACTTCGCTCCAGAGGATTTAAGTATTGTTTTTACTTCAGCCTGTGCAATTACAGGGAAAGACCTTGCATATAATAAGAATAGTACAAAGAAGAACCCAAGAGTTCCAATAAATATTCCAATATCTACAAATGTTGGCGAGAACATTGTCCATGAAGATGGAAGGTAATCACGGTGAAGCGATGTTACAATAATCACAAAACGCTCAAACCACATCCCGATGTTTACCACAATAGAAATAAAGAACGAGAACATAATACTTGTACGTAACTTCTTAAACCACATAAACTGCGGAGAGAATACGTTACACGTCATCATTGCCCAATATGCCCAGGCGTAAGGCCCGGTAGCCCTGTTAAGGAATGCATATTGCTCATACTCTACTCCAGAGTACCAGGCAATAACTAACTCAGTAATATAAGCTACCCCAACAATAGAACCGGTGATCATAATTACTATGTTCATTAATTCTATATGCTGTACAGTAATATAATTTTCAAGATTAGATACCTTTCTCATAATTATAAGAAGGGTGTTTACCATAGCAAAACCAGAAAATACCGCTCCTGCAACAAAGTAAGGAGGGAAGATCGTGGTATGCCAACCCGGTATAACCGATGTAGCAAAGTCAAAAGATACAATGGTGTGTACAGAAAGTACCAAAGGTGTTGCCAAACCGGCAAGTACCAAAGAAACCTCCTCAAAACGTTGCCAGTCTTTTGCACGCCCACTCCATCCAAAACTTAAAATTCCGTAGATTTTTTTATTAAAAGGAGTAA
Organism: Salegentibacter mishustinae; assembly: GCF_002900095.1. Lineage (NCBI taxonomy): Bacteria > Pseudomonadati > Bacteroidota > Flavobacteriia > Flavobacteriales > Flavobacteriaceae > Salegentibacter > Salegentibacter mishustinae. The sequence goes on from NZ_LLKN01000002.1 coordinate 202,365, forward strand.
TTGCACGGTCACGAATCATTGCAAAATCGGGAAGTAATCCTGTCCACCAGAATACCAATGAAACAGAAAGATAAGTTGAAATTGCAAATACATCCCAAAGCAATGGCGAGTTAAAGTTTACCCATAACGAACCAAATTGGTTTGGTATAGGAAGTACCCAATAAGCTAACCATGGACGTCCCATGTGAATTAATGGGAACAAACCAGCCTGCATTACAGAGAAGATGGTCATCGCCTCTGCTGAACGGTTAATTGCCATTCTCCATTTTTGCCTGAATAATAAAAGTACGGCTGAAATTAAGGTACCGGCGTGACCAATACCTACCCACCAAACAAAGTTGGTAATATCCCAGGCCCAGCCTACGGTTTTATTAAGTCCCCAGGTTCCAATACCTGTAGAGATAGTATAAATTATACAACCTACACCCCAAAGAAAGGCAATAAGGGCAATTGAAAAGACAATCCACCAGGATTTATTAGCCCTTCCCTCTACCGGCGCAGCTACATCCACGGTAACATCGTGGTAGCTTTTATCCCCGGTAACTAAAGGCTTTCGTATAGGTGCTTCGTAATGAGACATATCCTTTTTTAATTGATTTCTTTATTAATTTATTAAGCTTCTGTTGTGTTCCTAATTTTGGTCTGGTACATAACGTTTGGTTTAGTACCCACATATTCCAATAAATGATACATCCTGTCATCTTCCTTCTTATCTCTAATCACAGCACCTTCATTGTTAATATCACCAAATGTCATGGCTCCTTTATCACAAGCTGCAGAACAAGCTGTCTGGAATTCACCATCTTCAATAACTCTTCCTTCACGCTTGGCATCAAGAATGGTTTTTTGAGTCTTCTGAATACACATAGAACACTTCTCCATAACCCCTCTTGAACGCACAGTTACATCAGGATTAATAACCATTCTTCCAAGGTCATTATTCATATGGTAATCAAACTCTTCGTTTTCAGAATAGTTGAACCAGTTGAAACGACGTACTTTGTAAGGACAGTTGTTAGCACAGTATCTTGTACCAACACAACGGTTATAGATCATTTGGTTTTGCCCCTGTCTTCCGTGAGAAGTTGCAGCAACCGGACACACAGTCTCACAAGGAGCGTGGTTACAGTGCTGACACATTACAGGCTGGAAAACTACCATAGGATTATCTGCCGGCTCTTCCAATTCTCCAAATTCAGAAAGAGAACTTCCTAAACCAGAAATATTTTCTTTCTTATCAAGATCATCTATAAAGCTATCTTCCGAAGAATAATATCTATCAATACGCAACCAGTGCATATCACGAGATCGTCTCACTTCACTTTTCCCTACTACAGGAACATTATTCTCTGCGTGACAGGCAATAACACAGGCACCACAACCGGTACAGGCGTTAAGATCTATAGAAAGATTAAAATGGTGACCAATACTACGATCAAATCCATCCCACATATCAACTTCAGGAGAAGTTACCGGTTTTTCAACGTGATCTAAAGATACTTCAGGAACTGAATTCCATTCGTGTACATCTTTAGTATTGAAAACCTCTAATGTAGTTTCTTTAATAATATCTCCACGACCCATTAGGGTATTATGAAGCTGAACGCAAGCAAATTCGTGAACTCCCGGAGCTTTCTCGATAGTTACTGATTGTACTGCGTTTAAGTTTTTATATAATGGGTAAGCATTTACACCTACCTGCATTTCTTCCTGAATCCCTTCTTTCTTACCATAACCTAGCGCAAGTCCTACCGTACCTTTGGCCTGTCCCGGCTGAATAAGCACAGGAACATTTTTAACTACAGTACCGTCTAATGTAACATTAGCGTAACTTCCGTTTAGGCCGCCGTTAGAAACATTTTCGTTCTCAAGACCCATAGATTCAGCATCGGCTTTGGAAATGGTAAGGTAATTATCCCATGACGCTCTTGTTAATGGATCTGGCATTTCCTGCAACCAAGGGTTATTGGCCTGCTGACCATCCCCCATAGAAGGTTTGGTATAAAGCGTTAGCTCCATCCCATTATTTTCTGAAGGTCGAGCCAACTCACTAGCAGCTGTTGCAACATTTATAGATTCTGAAGCTTCAGATGCTCCAACTTCTACCGGAGAAGTGGCTTTAAAAACACCATCGTGAAGTGCAGTATTCCAGGAAGGAATACTACCACTCCAGGTTTCTTTAATATACTCGTGATAAGATTTCTCATTATCAGTCCATTTTAATAAGCAGTCCTGAAACTGTCTTGTATCAAATAATGGTCTAATTGTAGGTTGCATCAAACTAAAGTCTGAAGCTGTGTATTGAATATCACCCCAGCTCTCTAAGTAATGTGGAGTTGCAGCTACAAACTTACATAACTGAGCTGTTTCATCAGGTTTCATACTAAAAGCTAAAGAAACTTCAACCTTCGCTAAAGCTTCAGCAAACTCTTTCCCGTTTGGCAAAGAATAAGCAGGATTCACCCCAGCCATTAATACAGCACCAACAGAACCAGATTTCATATCCTCAACCGCCTGCATAACTTCTTCAGCATTTCCCTGACGGATCATACGAGGATTATCGGCATCCATAACAGTGCTTCCCAGAGCTTCATTAATTTCAAGCACTAAAGCCTGAGCGTTAGCATCTGGAATTCCAGAAACAACTACTGCACCACTTCCAGCTTTTCTTAGCTGGCGCGCTGCTTTCACAACTGCATCATCTATTTTAGCAGGTAAATCACTGGTAGAAGAACCACCGGCAACATAACCATACAACGCAGCCAGCACGGCTTTTTGCTGAGATGGAGTTACAGGGTAACGCTTATCAGCATTCGCTCCTGTTAAACTCATATTAGATTCAAACTGAACGTGACGAGACATTTTGCCATTCTTAGGTACGCGACCCTTAGCATAGCCAGCATCATAACCACCGCCCTGCCAATCGCCAAGGAAATCGGCTCCTACAGAAACAATAGTTTCAGCTTTAGAAAAATCGTAATTTGGTAATGCACGCTTTCCAAATTTAGACTGGAAAGCATTTAAAGCATCGTTTTCAGAAACCGTATCGTAAACTACGTGACGTACATTAGGGTACTTTTCTGAAAATTCATTGATTAATTTTGTAGTTGAAGGACTGGCAAATGTTTGAGTTAACAAAATCATATCACCAGAAACATTCTCAAGGGCACTTCCAACCTCACGGTCAAACTCTTCCCAGGAAACATTTCTTCCTTCAATCATTGGGCGTTTCACCCTATTAGCGTCATACATTGACAATACCGAAGCGTGTACACGAGAGTTAACCCCGCCTTTAGACTTCGATAATTCATTATTTTCAATCTTAATAGGTCTTCCTTCCCTGGTTTTTACCAATACGCTGGCAAAATCAAAACCATCTGCAATGGTAGAGGCATAGTAATTAGCTACACCAGGAACAATACGCTCCGGTTGCACCACGTAAGGAATAGATTTAATAACAGGCCCTTCACAAGCAGCCAATGAGGCCGCTGCTGTACTAAACCCAACATATTTTAAGAAATCCCTTCTTGAGGTTTTTGAACTTTCAAGGGAATTTTTATCCCCAAGAAATTCATCAACCGGAATTTCTTCAGCAAATTCTTTTTGTTGGAGCGTCTCAACAACAGAGCTGTTTTCATTTAGCTCTTCAACACTTTTCCAGTATTTTTTGTTTGATGACATATATATCTAGATATTAACTTCTTAATTAACCCCGAACTACCGGGAAAAAAATTTTAGTAATGGCATTTGGCACATTCAAGGCCTCCCATTTGAGCAATTGTAAGCTCTTCTACACCGTATTTCTTAGATAATTCTTCGTGAATTTTCTCGTAATACTCATTCCCTTCCATTCTAACATTGGTTTCTCGGTGACAGTTGATACACCAACCCATAGTTAACGGTGCGTCCTGATAAACCACTTCCATTTCCTGGATTGGTCCGTGACATTTTTGACACTGAATTCCAGCAACTGTTACGTGCTGCGAGTGATTAAAGTATGCAAAATCTGGAAGGTTATGAATCCTAACCCACTTAACAGGCTTTTCTTCCCCTGTATAATCTTGCTCTGCAGGATTCCAGCCTACCGCATCGTATAACTTAGCGATCTCACCGTCATAAAATTCTTTAGAATAATCTTCGGTAGCAGTTTCTGGTGCAACTTCAGATATCGTTTTGTGACAATTCATACAAACATTAAGCGAAGGAATACCTGAGTGCTTAGAAGTTCTAGCTGAAGAGTGACAGTATTTACAATCTATCTCGTTATCGCCGGCGTGAATTCTGTGCGAATAATGAATTGGTTGAATTGGCTGATAACCCTGATCAATCCCAACTTGCATAAAGAAACCGTAAGCGAACCAACCAATTACCAGCAAGCCAAAAACAGCGCTTACCAAAACAAGGAATTGATTTTCAACAAAAGATTTCCAAATTGGCTTTCTTTTTGGTTTTTCAGGAATTACAACACCGCTAGCCTGAGCGAAATTTCTTAAAGTTTTGTTCACTAAGAACAACACCACAAGTAGCATCGCCAGAACGAAAAGCAAAATCCCCAGAATAACATTTACCGAAACACCTCCACCTGAAGATTCACCTCCAGCAGATTCACCACCGGTTTGCGCCGCTTGCGGTTCTGGCTTTGGTTGTTCTACGTAAGCAAGGATATCATCAATATCAGTATTTGATAATTGAGGAAAAGCCGGCATAGCAGTTTGATTATACTCTTCGTATATCGCTACAGCCTCATTATCTCCAGAGGCAATTAACTCCTGACTATTCTTGATCCAGCTGTACAACCAATCCATATCACGTCTCTCGGTCACCCCGTGAAGGGCAGGACCAATAGAAGCTGAATACGGTTTGTGGCAGGCAGCACATAGCGAATTAAACAAGGATTTTCCATTCGCCGGATCTCCAAGATCTGACGTAGCTGCAGAATCTCCTGAAGATTCATCCGATGATTCATCGGTTTGCTCCTGGCCTTCGGCTGCGGCATCTTGCGAAGCCTCCTCCTGTGCAATTCCCAAAACGCTAAATGAGATAAAAAATGCTACACTTAATAGCAATAGTCGCGAAGTTGAGTGGCGGTATTTCACCTTTTTCATATTATAAGTTGAATTAACGTCTTAACTTTGGTACGGTTTTTAAAGCCTTAAGCCTTAGTAATATTAACATTTCGCACCCTTAAATTCGGCAACAAAAGTAATACTTAAAGTCGATTTTAGGAATGTTAGATAAGTGTTAATCGGTAATTTATACTAGTTCTAAATAATAAAACACATCTTGTTTAAGTTATTAAATTATACTTTTGCCTTAAATAAATAACTATGAGAAAATTAAGCTTAAACAAACTTCTGTTAAGTTGTTTTATCTCAGGAATTTCTTTTCTGAATTTAACAGCCCAAGAAGGTCAGGTCAATATCAGTGAAAACGACAAGATCACTAAACTACTAGAATTAAAAGCTGAAATGAGAAAGGATAATGAAATTGGGGACCGTTATAAAATTCAGCTTTTTTACGGAAATAATGGGGAAGCCAATGAAGTTATTAAGGATTACCGAAGTAAGTTCGAATACCCCTCTCTAATCGCCTACGAAGCCCCTAATTACAAAGTATGGGTAGGAAACTTTAGAAATCGCCTGGAAGCCGATAGAGCTCTTCTAAAGATTAAAGAAAGTTTTCCTTCAGCATTTATCCCTAAACCACGACGCAAATAGATTATCAGCATAACTATTAAAACCTACTTTAGCATTTCAACTGAAAGCAAGTTCTTGAAACATTAAATCTCGATTATCGAGTAAAAACAAAACATAAAAAAAGCGGCCTAAAGCCGCTTTTTTTATTCATTAGTAAACCTAATTATTTAAGTTTCTTTTTAACTTCTACTTCACGGAAAGATTCAACTACATCACCTTCCTTAATATCATTGTAGTTCTTAACCTGAAGACCACAGTCATATCCTTTTGCAACTTCCTTCACATCGTCTTTAAAACGTTTTAATGAAGCAAGCTCTCCGGTATAAACCACAACTCCGTCGCGAATTAAACGAATTCCAGCATTTCTGTAAATCTTACCAGAAGTTACCATACAACCTGCAATGGTTCCAACTTTAGAGATCTTAAAGGTTTCCCTGATCTCTGCAGTACCGGTAATCTCTTCTTTAAGCTCTGGAGATAACATTCCTTCCATCGCATCTTTAAGATCATTGATAGCGTCGTATATAATTGAGTAAGTTCTAATATCAATTTCTTCCTTATCGGCTACCTGTCTTGCATTTCCAGCAGGACGAACATTAAACCCGATAATTACCGCATCTGATGCCGAAGCAAGTAACACATCACTTTCAGTAATGGCACCTACGCCTTTATGAATAATATTCACCTGAATTTCTTCAGTAGACAATTTCAGAAAGCTATCGGTCAAGGCTTCTACAGAACCATCCACATCACCTTTAAGGATAATATTAAGCTCTTTAAAGTCACCTAAAGCAATTCTACGTCCAATCTCATCAAGGGTAATGTGACGCTGAGTTCTAACACTCTGCTCACGCTGCAACTGAGTACGCTTAGCGGCGATATCCTTAGCTTCACGCTCATCAGTCATCACCTTGAACTTATCACCCGCTTGCGGCGCACCATCAAGTCCTAGAATAGAAACCGGCGTTGCGGGACCTGCTTCTTTAACTTCGTGCCCACGCTCATCGTGCATTGCTTTCACCTTACCACTATGGCGACCTGCTAATACATAGTCCCCAATTTTTAAGGTTCCCGCCTGCACAAGGATAGTAGCAACATAACCTCTACCTTTATCAAGGAAAGCCTCTACTACTGTACCTGTTGCAGTCTTAGATGGGTTAGCTTTTAATTCAAGAATTTCAGATTCCAGTAAAACTTTCTCAAGAAGCTCTTCCACTCCCATTCCTGTTTTAGCTGATATATCGTGAGACTGAACTTTACCACCCCAGTCTTCAACAAGCAAGTTCATACCTGCCAGTTTTTCCTTAATTTTCTCTGGATTCGCCGTTGGCAAATCAGATTTATTGATCGCAAATACAATAGGAACACCGGCAGCCTGGGCGTGAGAAATAGCCTCTTTGGTTTGCGGCATTACATCATCATCTGCAGCGATTACAATAATCGCAATATCTGTTACCTGTGCACCACGAGCACGCATCGCCGTAAAGGCTTCGTGACCGGGAGTATCCAGGAAGGTCATTCTTTGACCGTTTTTAAGCTCTACTCCGTAGGCTCCAATATGCTGTGTAATACCACCACTTTCCCCGGCAATAACATTTTCTTTACGAATATAATCCAGCAAAGATGTTTTACCGTGGTCAACGTGACCCATCACAGTCACAATTGGCGCTCTATCTTCAAGATCTTCTGGATTTTCAGGAACTTCTTCTACTGTTTCCTCGATATCTGCAGTTACAAAATCTACTTCGTAACCAAATTCATCTGCAACAATAGAAAGTGTCTCAGCATCTAATCGCTGATTCATTGTTACCATCATTCCAAGAGACATACAGGCCGAAATCACTTTCGTTACCGGCACATCCATCATCGTAGCAACTTCACTTACCGTTACAAATTCTGTAACTTTTAATGTCTTGCTGTCAGTTTCCTGTTGTGCAAGATCGTCTTCTGAACGTTGACGGTGTTGATCTCTTTTATCTCTTCTATATTTAGCTCCTTTACCTTTACCAGATTTACCCTGAAGTTTTTCAAGGGTTTCACGAACCTGCTTTTGAACTTCTTCTTCGCTAGGCTCTTCTTTTGTAATAGGTTTAGCTCTTTTTCTAGGAGCTCCTTTTTTACCACCACCTTGATTTGAAGCTCCTGGCTTCACATCTTTACTAATTCTACGTCGACGCTTTTTACGCTTCTCTTTCTCCTTCTTCTCCTCAGCAGCTTTCTTTTCGTCTTTTTTCTTTTCCGGTTTTTTAAATTGAGAAAGGTCAATCTTTTTCCCGGTAAAGTTAGGGCCGTTAAGCTTGGTATAATTAGTTTTATGAGTCATAGACTCAGGATCTTTTGTCTCTTCTTCTTTAGCAGAAGCTTCCTCCTCTTTCTTGGAAGGCGTTTCAGCTTTTTGATCCTCTTTAGAAGGTGCTTCTTCTTTAGGTTTTGGAGATTCAGTCTTTTCAGGCTTTTGCTCCTTAGCTTCAGGCTTTTCGGCTTCAGGCTTCTTGGCTTCCTCGGGCTGTTCAGGTTGCGCTGGCGCTGGCTTTTCCTCTTCTTTTTCGGCTTTCTTCTCCGGCCTTTTATCCAGATCAATTTTACCTACTTTTTTAGGACCGGCCAATTTTGCTCTAGAAGAAACTGTTTCTTCGTCCTTACGATGCTCAGTCTCTTTCTTCTCCTCGGCTTTGCGTTTCTCTTCCTGCTCTTTCTCTCTTGCTAAACGCAATTCTTCCTTCTCCTTTCTTTTTTCTTCACCTACTTCTTTAGACTCGACTTTTTTAGACTTGTCGGTCTCAAATTCATCAGAAAGCACCTGATAAACTTCGGGTGAGATTTTGGTAGTAGGACGTGCCTCAATATCGTGACCCTTAGAATTTAAAAATTCTACAGCCCGGTCTAACGAAATATTGAATTCACGTAATACTTTGTTTAGTCGCATTGTTTTTGCTTCAGCCATAAATTGCCCTCTAAATTAACCTCTTTTAATTATTTATATTCTAATGAGTTTTTTACTACTCTTCAAATTCTTCTTTTAAAACCTTCACTACTTCGCGAATGGTTTCTTCTTCTAAATCGGTAAGTCTAATAAGATCCTCCAATTCCTGTTCCAAAACACTTTTTGCAGTGTCCAGTCCAACTCTTGAAAATTCTTTGATTACCCAATCTTCAATTTCATCAGAGAATTCCTTCAATTCTACATCTTCTTCCACTCCTTCTCTGAAAACGTCTATTTCATAACCGGTTAACTGCCCGGCAAGCCTAATATTATGACCTCCACGGCCAATAGCTTTAGAAACTTCTTCCGGCTTAAGCATTACCTCAGCCGTTTTATTTTCCTCATCTAATTTAATAGATGTGATTTTTGCAGGACTCAACGCCCTGGTAATATATAATTGATCGTTATTGGTGAAATTGATCACATCTATATTTTCATTCCCCAACTCACGAACAATACTATGTATTCTAGACCCTTTCATACCTACACAAGCACCAACGGGATCAATTCTATCATCGTAAGTATCTACCGCTACTTTTGCTTTTTCTCCGGGAACACGAACCACGTTCTGGATAGTAATTAAACCATCAAAAACTTCAGGAATCTCCTGTTCAAATAGTTTTTCAAGGAAAACCGGCGCAGTACGAGAAAGTATAATAGTAGGCTTATTTCCTTTAAGCTCTACACTTTCTATTATTCCTTTTACGTTATCTCCTTTTCTGAAGAAATCTGAAGGAATTTGGCGATCTTTTGGCAAAACGATTTCGTTACCTTCATCGTCTAACAAAATAATTGCCCTGTGCCTAATATGATGAACTTCTGCGGTGTAAATTTCGCCTTCAAGCTCTTTAAAGTGCTTGAAAATATTAGTGTTATCGTGTTCGTGAATTTTAGATATAAGGTTTTGCCTTAAAGCCAAAATAGCACGACGACCCAAATCTACAAGTTTTACTTCTTCTGATACATCTTCACCAACTTCAAAATCGGGCTCAATTTTTCTAGCTTCAGCAAGAGAGATCTCCTGGTTAGGATCTTCCACCTCTCCATCGGCAACCACAACCCTGTTTCTCCAAATCTCGAGATCTCCTTTATCTGGGTTTACAATAATATCAAAATTATCGTCTTCACCATACTTTTTCTTTAACGCACTCCTAAACACATCTTCCAGGATGGCCATTAGCGTTACACGATCTATCAATTTGTCATCCTTAAACTCTGAAAATGACTCAATCAAGGCGATATTTTCCATATCAATTTGAGGTTAAAATGTTATCATAACTTTAGCATCGGTAATCTCAGAATATGGTAATACCGCTTCCTTTTGCACGGTATGCTTTCCTTTTCCTACGGGTTTTGGCTCTCTGGCTTTCCAGTTTAGCTTAATCCCGTTCTGATCTACTTCAGTTAAAGTCGCTTCAATTTTTTCGTTATTGGTAGTCACCTGCAGTTTTCTACCCAGGTTTTTCCGGTATTGCCGTTCCAGGCGCAAAGGTTCAGAAACTCCTGCCGAGCTAACTTCCAAAGAAAAATCCTCTTCTTCCCTGTCTAGATTGTGTTCAACTTTGCGGCTTACCGCGATACAATCGTTAACAGAAACCCCATTATCACCGTCTATTACGACAGAAATCTTGTTGTCTTTCGTGATATTAAGGTCTATTAAAAATAGTGAATTATTTTCCTGGAAAGCTTCCTTCAACAAATTTTCTACTTTATCCTGCAACATAGCTTATAAAAAGAGGGGACTTTATGTCCCCTCGCTGTACTTTTTTAGTTTCAACGCTGCAAATATAATAATAATTTCAGAGAAAGAAAACCAGACCTTAAATGAAATTTTATTCTTAACTTTAATAAAGCAATCATTTTTAATCTCTTAGAAGAATCTATGAAAAAGATACTCGTTCCAACCGACTTTTCTGATACGGCCGAACACGCCCTAAAAATAGCTGCTCAATTAGCAAAAAAACACGATAGCGAGATCTACCTTTTGCATATGTTAGAACTACCTTTGCAGCTTATAGATCCTGTAGGTGGTGGCAGCAGTCAAAATTTACCGGAATCTATTTTCTTTATGAAATTAGCTCACCAGCGTTTTGCAAAACTTATGGCCAGGCCTTTTCTAAAAGACATTAAAGTTCACGAAACCGTTATGTTCCACCAGGCTTTTGAAGGAATTATGGAGGTAAGCCAGGAATACAAATGTGATATGATTGTAATGGGATCACACGGCGCCAGCGGTTTCAAAGAAATGTTTATTGGCAGTAATACCGAAAAAGTAGTACGCACCTCAACTATTCCTGTACTCGTAATTAAAAACGAGCATGAAAACTTTGAGGTTGAGAACTTTATTTTTGCTACAGATGCTGATATTAATAGCAAAAAAACACTGGAAGCCGCTTACGAATTCTCTAAACTAACAGAATCTAAATTTCATATTCTTTTCATAAACACTCCTAATAACTTTATTACCAGCAACGAAGTTAGGAAGCGTATAGAAAATTTTGTTCTAGACACCTCTGTTAAAGATTATACCATACATATTTACAACGATGTAAGTGTAGAAAAAGGGATTTTAAATTTCGCTTTAAAAAAGCAGAAAACCTTAATTGGAATTGGCACTCACGGGCATAAAGGTTTAGCTCATTTCTTTAATGGCAGCATAAGCGAAGACCTGGTGAACCACGCAAAAATGCCGGTGGTAACTTTTAAGATCGTTTAGAGAAAAGATTTTAAAGCTCCATTTCTAATATTTTTCCATAAATAGTTCCAAAACGACTTAGTTTGGGTGCGTTTGGTTTTGATATTTTTTTGCTCTTTTTCTGCAGAAGTAGCCTCGTTATTCACTATTAGATTTGCCAGGGCCGAGAGAAGCTTATTCTTTTCTTCCCCATCTTCTTTAAGTACTTCTACTTTAAAATTATCATAAATCAGTTTCATATCTCCGGTAGAGTTTTGATTATTCCCGGCAAAATTGAATCGCATATCTCTAATTCCGCCTTCAGATTTCACATTTAACGCAGGCTTCAAAAATTCATTAATTCCCTCACTGGAAATCCTGTCCATTTGTCCTGAAATAGTAAATGCATCTGCTTTATTAGAAATATCAAAATTCCAATTTACATTAAGACTAGCCTCCCCCATAAACTGAGTTTGCACATCAATATCTGTAGAGGGAAAATCCTTTTTAGACATTCCCACATTCGTAATATTATAAATACTGGCATCAAGATTTTTAAAAGTAACCTTACCCGCTCCTCTTTTAGCCTTCACCAATTCTTCATATTGTATAGCTAGATTTTTCACCCTAATAGTATCCAACTTTAGTTTAATAGGTAACTCCCTAATCATTTTACTATACATTGGCTTTTGGCGCGTATCGTCTTTTACGCGCTTATCACGGTAAATCTTTATATCGCCATTCGCAATTTTCATATTTTCACTTAAGAGGCTAAGCGAATCATTTTTTAGATTCCAGTTAAAAGAATTAAGCGCCAGTTCCTCGATACTTAGATCGAACCTATCTTTCTCATACGGAATATGCTGCTGAAATTCCTGCTTATCATACAAAGGTTTAATATTGATCTTATTGAACGTAAGGGAAATACCGTCCATTTTCATCTTCTCTAGAAACAAATCATGTTGATCATTAAAATTGAAAAATAAACTATCTGAAGTCATTTGAAGCTGTTCATATTTAAACGGAAGCCCATTTTTCAAAGATTCATTATCTGCAGTTACATCTTTCATATTCAACGACGGAATGCTGGCAAAAAGTTGGTTTTTAACCGAATCGTTTTTAGCCATTTTAAAACTTGCATTAGCAACCTCTATAGATTTGATCAGCAGGTCTAATTTTGTTGAATTTCCATTTTTAGAGCTATCTTTTTTCTTTTCCTTTTGGGCTTCGGTATAAATTGCTACTTCCGGTTTGACAAGTTTAAGGCTAGAAATTTCAATTTTCTTATTGCTTAGGTATGCCAGAATATCAATACCATCAAGTTCTATCTCTTCCGCATTAATTTGTATTCCATTTTTCCTATAAACCGCCTTACTTAAGGAAGCACTCCTTCCTAAAATACTGGCATTAAGATTTTCATATTTAAATTCAGCCTTGCTTAAATTTTCCTGAAGTGCGGTTGCCATTTTATTTTCTATAAATAGATTGCCGCCAATAATAGCAACCACCAACACTATTAGAACAACAATAAAACCGAGAATTATTTTAGATCTTTTCTTCAAATCTTTATTTTTTTACCATTGAAATTTACAATTTCAAAACACTAAGTATCCTTGTTTAAGAGTTTTTAACTTAAAAAATTAACCCCGAAGTTTTCTTTGCGTTAAATTTTAGCAAAAGGCTATAAACATCAAATTTTCAATGGTTTTTGATTGTATATTTGTCCAAACAACCTAACAGAAATCATGATTTTTAAATTAAGCATCAAAGTAATATTCATAACCGTAGAAATCTTTTTAGCGGTTTATAGCTTTGCGCTTAGTGATAGTCTATTGATCAAATTTTTGTTCTTTGCGGTAACAGCGGTAATAATTGCTTTTTCCTTAACCAGGATAACAAACAAATTACTACCTATAGATAAAGACTATATTTCTTCGGAAGAAGAAGACGAGGATTAGAAATTTTTAAATTATCATCATATTAAAAATCCGAAGACATGAATCTTCGGATTTTTTTATATTCCTTACCATGAAGCTCATTTGTATTTCAGATACTCATAATAAACACCATCAAATCCCAATTCCTGATGGTGATGTCTTAATTCACGCAGGAGATATTACCGAAGGTGGCACTAAAAGAGAAGTGTTAGATTTTCTGGAATGGTTTTCTTCACAGCCACATCAACACAAAATATTTATTGCCGGTAACCACGATTTCTATTTTGAAAAAAACGAGGATAAAAATATCCAGAAGATCATTCCGCAAAATATATGTTATCTAAAGAACGATGGCATTACCATCAATAATATAAAATTTTGGGGTTCCCCGATAACACCCGGAAACGGCACATGGGCTTTCAATGAAATACTAACCCAGGAAATAAGTAAACACTGGGAGCAAATCCCCGAAGACACCCAGGTTCTTATTACCCATACTCCACCTTACAAGATTAAAGATGTATTAAATAATGGCAGGCACGCTGGCTGCGCTTCTTTATTAAAAACCTTGCAAAATCGACAAATAGAATTCCATATTTTTGGTCACGTACACGATTCTTACGGAATTACTTCTATTTCGGGAACAAAATTTATTAACGCCTCCTGTTTAGATAACAAGGATAGATATCTGCATAAACCGCTAGAAGTAATTATTAAGTAGATACAAAAAACTTCTTTTTATCGTTATAAGGGAATACCCTTAAATAATCTGTAAGATAATTCATTCAATCTCAAGCATTAAAGTTTAATAAAAATCAAAAAAGATGCTTTAGTCGTTAAATATTTGCTAATCATAGGATTATTAAAAGTTTTTTAACAGAGATAAAGAAATCTAAGTGTAATTTAGCAAACGCTAACACCTATAATACCAACACCTATGGAATTTAATACTAACCCTAATGCTACGCTAGATGAGTTTAAAAGCTTGATCTCGTATAGCATCTTTCACTTAAACTCAGGAGAAGATTCAAATTACACTATTTTGCATCGCGCTATTATCAAAAAATATTTTGATGCCAAGAATGTAAGAATTAACTATAAAGAGCATACGGTAGATTTACAGATACCAGTAGGAAAGAGGAAGTACACAGGAATTACTTTTGAATGCCAGGACTTAGAACGTTTTCTAAAATCCTGTTTAAAGAAAGATGAAAAAAGCATGGGTTTTTACCAGGAAGCTTTAAATCATTACAGCATTTTTCACGCTGCTTAATACTATAAGCCGCTAAAGATTAAAGCCATACGCCCTACCGTATGGCTTTTTTATTATTCAATAATTAAGCATATACCTTACTCTTGTTTTAACTTAAATTGGTTAATTTTGAACTTTTTGAGCGAAATGTTACAATTCAAATATTTTTGCAGCGTTAACGAGACACTATGAGTAAAAATCAGCAACCTACAGATCACAAAAAATATTTCATTTTTGAAAAGAAGAACTACCAGTTTATGTTTATTGGGCTGGCAGTAATTGCACTGGGTTTTATCCTTATGGCCGGTGGCGGAAGTGACGATCCAAATACTTTTAACCCAGATATCTATAATTTTCAGCGCATTCGTTTGGCACCAACTTTAATACTACTTGGTTTCGCCATAGAAGTATATGCTATTCTTTTAAATCCCAAAAAGTAAATTACATTGAACGAATTAGATGCTGCCATTCTGGGAATTATCCAGGGGCTAACCGAATTTCTACCCGTTTCTTCCAGCGGTCACCTGGAACTTGGCAAGGCATTATTAGGCGATAACAGTATCCCTAGTGAATCCTTACTCTTTACCGTTATTCTTCACGCCGCAACCGCATTGAGCACCGTAGTGGTGTTTAGAAAAGACGTCGCAGAGATTTTTAAAGGACTTTTCCAGTTTAAATGGAATGAAGAATTTAAATTTTCTCTAAAAATTGTGCTGTCTATGATTCCCGCAGCGCTAATCGGTCTATTCTTTGAAGAACAATTAGAAAGCCTGTTTGGTGGAAACATCATATTTGTTGGGTTTATGCTTATTGTGACGGCACTCTTGTTGTGGCTGGCAGATAAGGCAAAAAACACTAATAAACCGGTAAGTTACAGTAATGCTTTTGTAATAGGTGTTGCTCAAGCTATCGCAATTTTACCAGGAATCTCCAGAAGTGGGGCTACAATTTCTACTTCGGTATTATTAGGAAACGATAAAACCAAAGCCGCAAGATTTTCGTTTTTAATGGTAGTACCATTAATATTAGGGAAAATTGCAAAAGACCTATTAGACGGGAATTTAATGGAAAGCTCTACTTCTTTCTCTGTGCTTGCAATAGGTTTTGCCACTTCCTTTATCGCCGGGCTTGCAGCATGCACGTGGATGATTAGTATTGTTAGAAAAAGTAAACTCTCCTATTTTGCTATTTACTGCTTTATTGCAGGAATTGTCTCTATAGCCGTTGCATATTATAATTAGAAATAGAAGAATTTTTATGACTACAGAAATTGAAAAATTTACTCCTGAAGATTTCAAAAACGGCCAAATTCTGGTCTTTGATAAACCCCTGGAGTGGACTTCTTTTCAGTTAGTTAATAAAGTGCGTTGGCTAATTAGAAAGAGCTCCGGAATAAAAAAGATAAAAGTAGGTCATGCCGGCACTTTAGATCCTTTAGCAACCGGCGTTTTGGTTATCTGCACTGGTAAATTCACCAAAAGAATACCCGAACTTCAGGGAACAGAGAAAGAATACACCGGCACCTTTACCCTGGGCGCCACCACTCCTTCTTTTGATATGGAAACCAAAGTTGACAAAACTTTTGAAACAAGCCATATTTCTAAAGAAAATCTAGAAGAAGCAGCCCAGAAATTCACAGGAGAAATAGAGCAAATACCTCCGGTTTTTTCAGCTTTAAAAAAAGATGGCAAAAGACTTTATGAGTATGCCCGAAAGGGAGAAGAAGTGAAAGTAGAAAGCAGACCTGTGACCATAAAAGAGTTTGAGGTTGATGCACCCCGATTCCCTGAAGTGGATTTTAGAATAGTTTGCAGCAAAGGCACCTATATAAGGAGTATGGCTAACGACTTTGGCCTGGCGCTAAATTCCGGCGCTTATCTTTCCTCCCTCAAGCGCACCCGTGTTGGAGAATTCGGCATAGAGAATGCTCTAGACCTTGAGTCTTTTGAAAAATTACTACCTTCAGCATAAAATAAACCAGCTTAGGTTTTGTTTTATAGCATGGATTTTTTCGAAAAACATAAAGCCCTTATTATTACCGTACTTTTTTGTTCGGTATTAATTCTTGGACTTTATAATTTCAACTTATCACAGAAGAAAAAAATAGAACAGCAAATGCTGGTAGATTTAGAAGAATATACCGAAGCTGAGGAGACAGAAGAGGAGAAACCAGAAGAAGAACTTAAGCCAAAAACCACCCGAAATTCACCAAAAACGCATAAAGCATTCAACGAAAATCAGGAAGCACGGGAAGAGAATTTTAACCGGGAACTCGACGAAATTCTGGAGAGAAACAGTGCCCGGCAGGAACAAAGTTCAGACAGTGACAATAGCGCTTCTACAATCGGAACTTTTGCTACCGGAAAAAAATCGAAGAACAAAAAAAGATCTGATGGTGATAACACTTCAGAAGATGTTTCAACCCAATCTGGGAGTTTGCGAAATAGCTCTATTTCATTTTCGCTTCGCGGTAGAAATGCCGTTTCCATTCCAAATCCCATTTACACCTGTGACCTTCCGGGAAAAATTGTAGTAAACATTACGGTAGATGCTGAAGGACGGGTTATAGATACTAATATTAACAAAGCTAGTTCAAACTCAGACAACGAATGCTTAACCGAAAAAGCGCTCGAATACGCTTTAAATGCAAGGTTTTCACGCTTAGCAGGAAGAAATGAGCAACCTGGCACAATCACTTACAATTTTAAACCTTAAAAATGAAAAAACTAAACCGCTGCGGATGGTGTGAAGGTGATGCACTCTACGAAGCTTATCACGATAATGAATGGGGTGTACCCGTGTATGATGATGATACTATTTTTGAATTTCTTATTCTAGAAACCTTTCAGGCAGGTTTAAGCTGGATTACCGTGTTACGAAAACGCGAGAACTTCAGGGAAGCTTTTGATGATTTTGATTATAAAAAAATCGCTAATTATTCCGAAGAAAAAATTCAGGAATTACTTCAAAATCCGGGAATTATCAGAAATAAATTGAAGATTCGAGCCACAGTAACTAATGCTAAGGCCTTTATGGAAGTTCAGAAAGAATTCAGCAGTTTTAGTAAATACATTTGGGACTTCGTGGATGGTGATCCTATTCAAAATGAAGTTGAAGACTATAAGAATGCGCCGGCAACTACTGCTATTAGTGATAAATTAAGCAAAGACCTTAAAAAGAAGGGCTTCAAATTTGTTGGTTCTACGGTATTGTACGCCCATATGCAGGCTACAGGAATGGTGAACGATCACGAAATATCTTGTTTTAGACATTCAGAAGTAAAAGAGCTGGGAAAATAAATAGTAGTTTTTATTTAAAATACGTTTTGGTTAAAATTTAAGCAGGGGATTCTAAATAGCTAAGAAATTCGTCACGTGAAATTTCCTCTGCCCCCAAGCTTTCCAAATGCTGTGTATACACCTGGCAGTCTATAAGCTTTACTCCTTCCTTTTTTAATTTTCTTACCAGGGTTATAAATCCATATTTAGAAGCGTTACTTGCCCTGGTAAACATACTTTCCCCACAGAAAACTTTCTTATCCTCCAGGTAAATTCCATAAAGACCACCAACTAAATTATCGTCTTCCCAAACTTCTACAGAATGCGCTATATTAAGCTCGTGTAAATCGCCAAAGCAATCTATCATTTCCTGGGTAATCCAGGTGCCGTGCTGGCCTTCACGTCTTATGTCGGCACAGGCTTCTATTACTGCCCTAAAATCTTTATTAAAAGTTACTTTAAACTTCTCTTTTCTGAGCAACTGTTTCATACTCTTAGAGACTTTTAAGTTCTTCGGAAAAAGCACCATTCTTGGGTCTGGACTCCACCAAAGTAAAGGCTGGGAAGCATCATACCAGGGAAAAATCCCGTGGTTATAGGCATAGATTAATCGCGGAATACTCAATTCACCACCAATAGCCAGAAGCCCGTGTTCATCGGTATCAGAAACGGGTGGGAATTTTTCGTTATGTTGTAAATAATGCAATTAACCAGTATTATTGGGTGAGTAGGAAATGTACAAAAAGAAAAAGCTTAGCAATCTTAATAGGATGCTAAGCTTTTTATAATTTGAATCCAATTTTTCTCACTTTATGAGACTTGGATAAACGTACTAGTTTAATATGATCTTACTTAATTTTCTATTCAGAAAACTACTAGAATGGAAGATCGTCGTAATCTTCTTCATTAAGATTATTTGCAGGCTCAAAATTATCAGGTGGTGGCACATTCTGCCCGCCTGAAGGTTGTTCTGCCTGTAAGTTTTCTATTCTCCATCCCTGGATAGAATTAAAATATTTGGTTTCCCCCTGTGGGCTTACCCATTCTCTACCTCTTAGGTTAATCCCTATTTTTACGGGTTGTCCCACCTGAAAATTATTAAGCAAGTCTGTTTTATCCTGTACAAACTCAACCATAATATGTTGCGGATATTGCTCCTCGGTAGTCACTACCATTTCTCTCTTTCTAAAACCGTTATTTCCAAAGGTCTTGGTTTCTCCTATCAATTTAATCTTACCTTGTACTTCCATCTTAATCTGTTTTTGCTAATAATAATTTCCAGGCAGCATCGGTATCGTTTTTCTCCAAAAACAACTGTGCCTGGTTATGAATATCTTTTTTGTTATTGGCTTTCACCAGGTCTGCCAAATCTTTATTTTCGGCTATAAAGCTATCTACTTCATCTTTTTTGGGAAGTGCTTCTACGTTTCCTAACTTACCCAAATCATTTCCGGTTAGGGTTTTACTTTCCCTAATTTCAGCAGGAATAGCATCAATACCAATTCCAAGAGAAGAGAGAGGTTTTGGCACCTCAAACATTCCAAGATTGGCGCGGCTATACCAATTGCCTCCCATCCTGGCTACAAGATCTATTTTATGCTGATCTATAAATCCGTCTTCATCCAGAATGTTTTCGTTAATATGCATTTTCAGGACTTCGCAAATTACAAGATTTCCTGCGCCACCTTCCTGACCGGTTTCAATGACTTGCTTTACCTTACATTCAAATTGTACCGGAGATTCCGCTACACGAAATGGTCTTACAAGTTCCGATTTCAGCATTGAAAATCCTGCTTTTTCAAACTCATTTACGCCTTCGGCATATTCGGTACTGGAAAGAGACATTTGCTGAACAATATCATAATTCACAATATTGATCACCACCTCATCTATATTTTTCACATTATTGTAAGTATGCTTCACCGTATTATCACGACCTCTCCTGGCCGGCGAAAAAATTAGAGTGGGTGGGTTAGATCCAAAAACATTAAAAAAGCTGAAAGGTGATAAATTTGGTCGGCCTTCAGCATCTATGGTACTGGCAAAAGCAATAGGCCTTGGCCCAATGGCACCAAGCAAATAGCGGTGAAGTTTACCCGTGCTAACCTCTTTTGGATCTATTGTAAGCATATTTATTTTTTGGCAAAGGTAACGAAACCAACAGGGAATGAAAAGCCAGAGCGTGCAATAAAATTCGTATAAAAACGCTTATCTTTAAATCTTTTAAAGCTTAAAGGCCTGTATGAACTTCACAGACGAACGCACTTTTAATCGCTGGTTTATTATTATTTCGTGCCTTATCGTAGTAGGCCTGGTATTATGGAATACCAGCATCTTTTTTCAACGTTTAAAAGAAGACGAAAGAGCAAAAATGAGCGTTTGGGCCAAAGCACAGGAAGCGTTGGATAGAGATCCCGCCCCGGAGGATGCCGACCTGGATCTTATCCTGGAAATTTTAAATAACAATACTACGATCCCTATTATTCATACCGACACCGATGGAGAAATTGCATACACGACGAATATAGATCCCGGTAAATTAGAAGATCCTGAACGCGCAGAAAAATTGTTAGCCAGTTTAAAGGATGAAAATGAACCTATTATCATCAACCTGGGAAATGGAGAAAAACAATATATCTATTATGGAAATTCACCGGTCTTAAACAGCCTTAAGTATTACCCAATAGGACTGGTGCTAATTGGCTTTCTCTTTATTGGGGTGGTTTATTTCTTTTATACCACAACTAAAAATAGCGAACAGAACAAACTTTGGGCCGGAATGGCTAAAGAAACTGCACACCAGATCGGGACTCCTTTATCTTCTCTTATTGGCTGGACCGAAATTCTGAAACAGGAAAATGTAAACGAGTCCTATATCACCGAAATGGAAAAAGATATTACGCGACTGGAAACAATTACAGAGCGGTTTTCTAAAATAGGTTCTTCTCCAATCCTGGAAAAAACGAATATCATTGAAGCGACTCAAAATAGCTATGATTATTTAAAAACCAGAAGTTCCAGGCTTATAGAATTTTCAATAGATACCCCAGAAGGAAATATCCCGGTGATGTTAAACCGCCAACTCTATAGCTGGACCATAGAAAACCTGGTAAAAAACGCCATAGATGCTATGCGAGGAAAAGGGAAACTAAATATTAGTATTCAGGAGGAACAAAAATGGGCTCATATCTTTATTAAAGATACCGGCAAAGGCCTGGAAAAAAATAAGTTCAAACTCATTTTTGAACCGGGGCATACCAGCAAGAAAAGAGGTTGGGGACTCGGATTATCTTTAGCGAAAAGAATTATTGAAGGTTATCATCACGGAAGGATCAAAGTAGCCGAAAGCGAAATAAATAAAGGCACAACCTTTAAAATCTCTCTTAGGAAAGTTTAAAATTCAGAAAGTTTTTCTCTTAGATCTTCAGGAATTCTGAAGGTTTTATCTTTTTCGAAATCATAACAAACCACTACATCTTTTCCTTCGGCACAAATCTTATTGGCTTCATCCAAAATTAAATGCTTTAAACCGAAACTACTATTTTTAATAAAATCTAGTTTGGTTTTTACTATGGCTTTTCCGGGATAGTAAAGGGATTTTTTGAAATCACAATGTGTAGAAACCAGCATGGTTCCCATATTGCTATTTTCATACATTTCATAGATTCCTGAAGCTTCCCAAAAATTCACGCGACCCGATTGCATATAGCGCATAAACGAGATATTATTCACGTGTTTATACATATCTAAATCACTCCAGTCTATTCTTAGCTGAAGTTCTAACTTATACGTTTCAGCCTCCATTAAAGATTTACGTGAATAGATTCCGCTAACTTTTTGAATTCTTCATCCTCCATTTTGACGCTATTTGAAAAGTCCATATCACTCATAGAATTAAGTGGAATGAGATGAACGTGGGCGTGCGGGACTTCAAGTCCTACAACTGCCATTCCTACCCTTTTGCAATCAACGGTTTTTTTTAGGGCCAGGGCTACTTTTCGAGAAAATCGCATCAATTCTTGGTAGACTTCCTCCTCAAGGTCAAAAATATAATCTACTTCTTTTTTGGGAATACAGAGCACGTGACCCCTGGCATTGGGATTTATATCTAAAAAAGCTAAAAACTGACTATCCTCGGCGATCTTGTAAGCAGGCACTTCGCCTTTTACAATTTTGGTGAATAAACTAGACATAATAATTATTGAATTGGTTAGTACTCTAAAAGTAAAATCCTTTTCACAGAACCTTAGTTAAAGGTATTGGAAAAGGATTTTACAAAGTGTTAAAAACCGGGAACTTATTCTCTCCAGATCTTTAATATTTCAAATTTCATCGTTCCGCTAGGAACATTAATTTCTGCGGTATCACCAACTTTTTTACCCAGTAAACCTTTACCAATTGGAGAATCTACAGATATTTTACCTGTTTTTAGATCGGCTTCACTTTGGGCTACCAGTTTATATTCTACTTCAGCACCATTAGTTTGGTTCTTTATTTTTACGTGAGAGTGCACTAAAACTTTATCGGTATCTAATTGAGATTCGTCTATCACTCTTGCGTTAGCAACCACTTCTTCTAATTTAGAAATCTTCATTTCTAAAAGTCCCTGTGCTTCCTTAGCAGCATCATACTCGGCGTTCTCACTTAAATCTCCTTTATCCCGGGCTTCGGCAATAGCTTCAGAAGCTCTTGGCCGTTCTACATCACGTAATTGATTTAGCTCATCTTTCAATTTTTTTAGCCCCTCTTCAGTATAATAAGATACTTTGCTCATAACTTCATCGTTTATATAAATAGAAAAAATCCCATAGCGCGACGGGATTTGTTTAACAAATATAATAAATTTACGCCTTGAAAACAATAATAATATTTAGCGAAAAATTTGCCAATATGATGAAAAAAACTCTTGTTTTACTTCTATTTTCAGCAATTTTTAGCGCGTGCTCCACAAATGATGATAATTCGCTTAATAACCCCAACCTTATTAATTTGAATTTCAGGCTGCAACTAAATCTAGATTTCCCTGAATATAATGATCTTCAATTCCCAGGCAATAGCTTTGCAACCTATAACGAAGGTATACGTGGGGTTGTTGTATATAACATCAATAATTCACAATACACCGCTTTTGAATTAAGCGACCCTAATCATCCACCAAGTAATTGTTCTGCAATGACCGTTGAAGGCGTAGTTGCTACCTGTAATTGTGAAGATGGAAATTCTTATAATATTATTACAGGTGAATTACTGGAAGGTGAAGGCCAGTACTCTATGAAGCCATACCGCATTGAACGTCGCGGAAATACGATTGAGGTATATAATTAAAAACCTCTCCCCTCCCATTAAAAAGGAGGAGAAAGGTGACAAACAAATTAAAACTTCAAAGTAATTCCGGCTAAAAAGTTGGTAGTTGCTTGAGGATAGTAACCTGCTCCATCTAAAGTTTGTAAACCCGTTGAAGTATCTGGGTTTTCTACATCAAAAGTGTAGTAATAGCCATTAGATACATATTCTTCGCCAAATATATTATTGACCAAACCTGTAAATACCACTTCTTTAAATAAAGGCGCGTTTCTCCAGGTATACTGAACATTAAAATCGTTTACGAAATATGCATCTAACTTAGAGGTTTCGGCTTCAATATTGCTCATATATTGCTCTCCCACATATTTTGAAAGTAGGCTTAATTCCAAACCATTTACAGGCAGATAACTAATTCTATTACCACCCACTATTGAAGGAGAAAAAGAAATATCGGTATTCCCAAAATCAACCAGTTCACCATCCCAGGTAGCTACAAAATCGATATTCTTATTTTGGCTTAAAGCCAGGTTTGGCCTTAGCACTACTTTTTCTGAAAGTCTAATTATCGCATCTATTTCCAGACCTAAGCGATAACTATTTCCACTGTTTTCACGAATAAAAGAACCAACATCATCAATACCACCGGTGAGTACCAGCTGATTTTGATAATCCATATAATATAAATTGGTATTTAGCTGAACAGCTGTTGTATTAAGCCTCCAGCCCAATTCATAATCGTTTAGTTCTTCGTGTTCAGGATCACCGTTTTCATAATCACTTCTTCTTGGCTCTCTATTGGCGCGAGCATAAGAGAAATAAAATTGATTTTGATCGTTCAACACATAGGTTAATCCGGCTTTTGGATTGAAAAATGTGAAAGAATCATTTACCAGGAATTCATTACCTTCAGATAAAACTCCTTCGGTCTCATAATCTATAGTTCTGACTTGCATATCTAAATAACCGGCCAGTTTGTCTGAAATCGCATAAGTCGCTTTTCCGTATAGGTTAAAGTCAGTTTTTCTACCTACATTTTCATAGTATGGCTCATAAGGATCATTATTTCTAGCAAAACGGGTGTAAATAACTTCACCAAAATGATCACCAATGTATCGATTCCAGGCACCGCCAAAATTCACATCCCAATCTGCATCCTGATAATTTAAACCGAAAGTAGTTCCGTAGAAATCATTATCCAGCCATTTAGTGCCTACCAAATCTGAAGTAGAAACTTCTTCCCCATCAGCCTGAAAATTTTCCAATCCGAATTCATTTAAAGCAGCATCCTCTTCATATTCCTCGTAATAACCGCGGCCATAGGTATAATGAAAAGCAAGATTAGAAGACCAGTTTTTATTATACTCCTGGTTCCACAGTAATTGATAGTGATCTTGCTTGTAATTATCGGTTTGGTTTTCATAGAATTTAGTGTTTCCAGCCTCATCGGTATATACTCCCGCAGGGTTATAGGTTCGATCGTTTTCCAGGGTTTCTGCATCTATCCCGTACCAGGCCTGGTAAGTAGTTTCACTACCTCCAAATGTTATGGCCTTAACGAGTGTATTTTCGTCTACATAGGTTCCTTGTAGAAAGTAAGATTTTAAATCACTACTGGCCCTATCTATATAGCCATCACTTTTAATTTGCGAAGCACGGCCGGCAAATTCCCAATGATTGTCTATAAGTCCAGTACTGAATTTCACGGTATGCTTGTGCGTGTTAAAAGAACCGTAGCTATTGCCAATTTCTGCGTTTGCTTCTTCGCTGTAACCGTCGGTTAAGATATTTATACTGGCTCCAAAAGCACCGGCGCCATTTGTGGAAGTTCCCACCCCACGTTGCAACTGTAAATTTTCTACAGAAGATGCAAAGTCACCCAGGTTCACCCAAAAGGTTCCAAGGCTTTCAGCATCGTTATAGGGAATACCATTTATTGTTACATTGGTACTGGTGGGACCGCTTCCTCTCACCCTAATCCCGGTGTAACCCACGCCGGCACCGGCATCACTGGTAGTTACCACATTAGGCATATAATTCATTAACACAGGAATATCCTGGCCCAGGTTACGATCTTCAATTTCCTCATTACCAAGGTTACTATAAGTAATAGGAGATTTTGCGGTAACTCTTACCGAAGAAAGAAAAACCTCATCTAAAACTTCTTCAACATTAGCAAGGTCTACATTTAAGGTTTTGTCCTGATCAAGCTCTACCTCTAAACTTTTTTGATTCCCATAAGAAAATACAAGCTTATAAGTTCCTTCTTTAAGCTGGAGGCTATACCTCCCATTTTCATCGGTAGCTGTGCCCTCTCCAGATTCTACGGCATAAACTGCCACGCCTTCTACCGGCTTTTCGCCACGGGTTACTTTTCCCTGTACAATGTGTGTTTGAGCAACGGCTTGCAGTGAAATAAGGCAGAGGCCGATAAAAAATAATAAAGATTTCATTCGTAAGAAATTATTTACGAATAAAAGGGGCTATTATTCCTTGGTTAAAAATTAGATAAAAAAAAATCCTGAAATTGCCCACCGGTGTTTTGGCATTTTCAGGAGTACATACGTTGCGCATTTTGCGCGTGTCCCTTGGCAGCATTACCTGCCCAGGTTCTTTGGGTATGATCTCAGCCACAATTAAGTGGCACCCCTTTGAGATTTGCGGCAAATGTATAAGACTTTTATGAAAAAGCAATAATTTTTACGCCTATAATTTAGCCCCTCCAATTATTAGCTCGCCTCAGGCCTACAACCATTTCTCTTGCATAAAAATTCTAAGATCCGGGATAATGCGGTTTCATTTCGTTTAAATGGTGTAATTTTGGTGGTAATAATTTTATGCGAAACACAAAGCGCTCCATAACCTATAAAGTAATTGGCGGATATCTCCTGATAGCCGCACTGGCCGCTGTTGCCGTTTGGCTGGTATGGAACCAGGTTGTTGCTTTTAGTAAGGTTTCAGAGAACAACAATAACAATAACGAACAGCTTTTTATGCTGAGCGATATTACTACCAGCCTTTATGAAACTGAAAACTTAAGCAGGCAGCTTATTCAAACCGGAAATGAAGCTGATCTCGAGAAATACCAAAATCAAATAGATAGCATTCAGCTTGATATTCAGAGATTAAAAACCGGTTATGCAGATAGTTCAATGAAAAATGAACTGGATAGCATTAAAGAATTGCTATCTGAAAAGTCTACCAATCTCCAGGAACTATACGAACTAAGAGAACAACAACGTAATCAAAATTACTATTCCCAGGTTTTAAATGAATTAAAAAAAATAGATCCATCTTTTGAAGATTATAATTACCGCCAACGTTTTTCCAACCTGGAACCTCATCAACGTAGATTATTAATTAGATGGCTGGAATATTCACGAGAAGACAATGCTGAAAAACTCACCAACCGAACTGCAGACTCTATAATAGGTTCGGTTAGAAATGTATTAAGCGAGCTAGAAATTGCTAACCGACGGTTTCAAAATACCGTAGATAAAAAGGAGCAGGAATTCCTGGAAAATGATATGATTATTAACCAGCAATTAAGACGCTTGCTGGGGAAAATTGAACTGGAAGAACGGGAAGCCTCCATACAGCGAGCTAAAGTGTCCCAAAATATGATAGAAGAGAGCTCGCAAATATTCCTGATTGCAGGTATTGTGAGTTTCCTAATTATATTATTATCGCTAATTTTTATTATTAAAGATATCACTAAAAGTCAGCAATACAGGAGAGAATTAGAAGAAGCCAAAGATTTTGCTGAAACCCTGTTAAAAAGGCGGGAACAATTTATGGCCGCGATTACCCACGATTTAAGATCGCCATTAAATACGCTTATTGGCTATACAGATCTAATTGAAAAATCTTCCCTCAATACCAAGCAGTCTCATTATATGGACCAGGTAAAAAAATCGTCTAACTTCATTCTGCATTTAGTTAACGATCTCCTGGATCTTTCTAAACTGGAAGCCGGAAAAATGACGGTTAAAAAGCTACCGTTTAATCCTGCGAAACTTATAAAAGATACTGTTTACAACGCTTTACCGGCAACCAGAAATGAAAATGTAGCGATTGTTTTTGAAGCTTCAAAAGATGCAGACACACAAGTTCTTAGCGACCCTTTCAGGATCAAGCAAATAATTGCCAACCTCATCACCAATGCCTGTAAGTTTACTAAAGAAGGTGAAATTAAAGTCAATATTTACCTTAAGAAAGAAATTGAAGATAGTTACTGCCTTATTATTTCGGTAAAAGATACCGGAATTGGAATTTCTGAAGAAAAGCAAGAAGAGATTTTTGAGGAATTTTCACAGGAGAATACAAAAATAGAAAAAGCTTACGGCGGAACAGGGCTAGGACTCACTATTACCAAGAGTTTGACCGAATTATTAAAAGGTGAATTGAAACTGAAAAGCAAACAGGGCGAAGGTAGCGAGTTTACGGTTTTTCTTCCCGTTAGAAAACTTACTACTGAAGCAGCTAAAGTACCTGAAGTAGAAGCTACACCTGAATTACCTGATCTTTCCGGGAAAACCGCTCTTATTGTAGACGATGAACCTTCTCAGCTTTCGCTCACGGGCGAATTGCTTAAATCTATGGGAATGCAGTGTGATAGCGCATTGAACGGAAGCGACGCTCTTAAGAAATTGGAAAACAGAAAATATTCGCTGGTTTTAACCGATATACAAATGCCAGAAATGGATGGTTTTGACCTGATTAAAAATATCAGGAAAAAGTATAAAATTGGGGAATTACCCGTTATCGCTTTATCGGGTAGAACAGATGTTGATGCTGAAACATATAAACTCGCTGGATTCAACAAAAGTCTTTTAAAGCCTTATAAGCCCGGAAAATTGCAACAAAGTATTGCAGCTATTTTTAAACTTGAACTTAAAGAGAAAGTAAATAACAACCTTCAACATTCTAAAAACAATCATTACGATCTTCAGGATATTTATGATTTTTCGGCAGGAGATCAGGAAGCTGTGCAAACTATTTTAGAGGCGTTTATAGAAAGTTCCAGATCACAAATAGAGCTTATTGCTATTGCGCGTAAGAATAATGATGAAAAAGAAGTCGCAAGACTAGCCCATAAAATGGTACCAATGTTAAAGCAGATCAATGCGAAACATCTGGCGAGGCAGTTAGAAAGGCTTGAACAAAATGAAGCTTTTACTGATAAAGAATTTAATCAATTGAAAGCTGGAATTCTAAACTTAATGGAAGAACTGGAACAGGAAATTAAAGTTTAATATCGTACTGTTTTAGTTTATTGTAAAGTGTTTTACGATCTATAGAAAGTAATCTCGCAGCTTTACTTTTATTACCGCCGGCTTTCTCCAAAGCGTCTAAAATTAGTTGTTCCTCATTCTTATTTTTAAAAAGCCCGTATTCGGTTTCTGTGTTAGAATGAGTAGCTGTTGCGATTTCGTGCGGAAGCACTTTAAGAGGTATCATTTCATCCTGTGTAAGCAAGGCGGCCCTTTTCACCATATTCTTTAACTCCCTTAAATTACCTGGCCAGTTATAGTTCTTAAAAGCTTCTATAGCACTTTCAGTAAAACCTATCACATTTTTTTCCAATTCAGTATTTGCTTCGTCGAGAAAATATTCTGCAAAAAGCATCAAATCTTCTTTCCGTTCTTTTAAAGCAGGAACTTTAATTGAAAATTCATTTAAACGATGATAAAGATCTTCTCTAAACTCGCCATCTTTTACAGCTTGTGCAAGATCTTCGTTTGTAGCGGTAATCACACGAATATCTACCTGTATTTCGTTATTACTGCCTACCGGTTTAATTTTTCTTTCCTGGAGGGCTCTTAATAATTGCACCTGAAGTTCATAACTAAGGTTACCAATCTCATCGAGAAAAAGGGTACCTCCATTGGCTGCTTCAAAATGTCCTGTTTTATCATTTATCGCCCCGGTAAAAGAACCTTTTAAATGACCAAAAAATTCACTGGAAGCTAATTCACGAGGGATTGCCCCGCAATCTACGGCTATAAATGGAGCACCGGCCCGCTTACTTTGTTGGTGAATACTTTTTGCTACCTGCTCTTTACCTGTTCCGCTTTCACCCATAATTAAAACGGACATATTTGTAGGCGCAACAAGCTCAATATAATCGCTTAATTTTATCGCCGCTTCACTAACTCCTTTTACAAAACTGGTTTCCTGACCTGAAGCAGGCTTTTGTGTTTTTTTAGCTTGTGTTGGTGCGCTGGGTTGTTGTACTTGGGTATGGGTTAAAGCATTTTCTATGGTTTGCAAAATAGACTCAGGCCTAAATGGTTTAGAAACATAGTCAAAAGCTCCTATTTTCATCGCCTCTACCGCCATACTAATTTCGGCATAGCTAGTCATGATGATGACCTGGGTGTCGGCATTTTCAGCTTTCACCTCTTTTAAAATATCAAGTCCGCTGGTATCGGGTAACCTAACATCAGAAAGAATTAGGTTAAATGAGTTTTCTTTTAACTTTTTAAAAGCTTCTGCTCCAGAAAAAACCAATTCAACCTCATAGTCGCGCTTGATTAGGAAAGTTTTCAGCATAGTTCCAAAAGGAACATCATCTTCAACTATAAGAATTTTTGTCATTGATTTTTAATTTAACCGTCTTGCAAATTTAACAATCTAAATTTCATTGAGTTTAAAAATAAGTATAAAAAAAGAGACCCCGTGAAAGGTCTCTCTTCAATGACAATCTAAATTATTTATTAATGTGTCATTGGGTGGTATCCATTTTCCAAACTGCAAAAGTACAATCTGCATAAAATTCCTTCATCAACTTAATTGGTTAAAAAGTGTTAGTTAGTAAGCCAAAAGGCATTTTAACCTTTTAAGTTGTACACATGATCTCTGTTACTTTTTGCTTTAAATCTGGTGCCGAAGGAGTTGGTTTCTCTTAAATTCCGGCTGTTAGTTTAAAAAATTTCCGTTGAACTTTTTTGGTAGGGCAAATAAATTCAACGGAAATTATTGGTTAGTTAAAGTTGGAGTAGTAAACTATTTATCCTCTTTCTCGATCCAATTTCCTTCACTGTCTATATAGGCCTTTTTCTTTTCCCCATCTACATTAAGCGCCAATTTATAAACGTTTTTACCATCTTCCTCTTTTACCCATGCTTCTTCGGCAACGGCACCGTTCATATCGGTCATTACCGCATCTTTTATTGCTTGGGGCAAGGCTAAAACGTCAAGCTTTTTGAAATCATCTTTTACTTCCTGAACCTCTTCTACGGCTTCAGTTTGCTCCATTTCTTCAGGTTCTTCTTCCTGCGCTTGCGCATTTTGACTGAACAAAAACATTCCTGCAGCGGCCATTAAAGTTATTCCTAGCTTTTTCATAATAATAAAGTTTTA
The DNA here is from genome assembly GCF_002900095.1 of Salegentibacter mishustinae. NCBI lineage: Bacteria > Pseudomonadati > Bacteroidota > Flavobacteriia > Flavobacteriales > Flavobacteriaceae > Salegentibacter > Salegentibacter mishustinae. The sequence continues at coordinate 232,851 of NZ_LLKN01000002.1, forward strand.
AGTTATGTGGTTTAAATCTGATAAATAATATGGAATAATTATACCAAACCTTCAACATCACAAGTATTCAACTGAAAAACAAGTACTTAGGAGGAATTCAAAAATCTTATTGGGAAACTATTATGTAGAAAACCCCATTTTTTAAGAGAAAATTATGTAGAAATGTAGATTCGCAAAACCTTAGAAACAAAAAAAGAGACCCTAAGGTCTCTTTTTCTCCGAAAATCTAAATTATACAACAGTATCTTAAGCTGCTATATTTAATATTAATTTAGCGATTAAAACACATAAAAAATTATACCAGTAAAATCCTGTATTTTTAAGCATTTGAAAATAAACACCTTAAGAAATTTTCTATTTCCCTTCGCTTAAATAGCTACAAAAAGAAGGGTGCTTTTTCTACACTTGTGTAGAAAATCACCTCACTTATTTTAAAGGATCGTTTCTTCTGGCTTTTTTCTCTGCGTTGATTTTCTTCGCTTTTAAGCGTTTTAATTTTGCCGCCTTGCTGGGTTTAGTTTTCTTCCGAGGTTTAGGCTTTTTAATATTTTCTCTAAGTAGTTCAAGAAACTTAGCTATAACGAGTGCCTTGTTTTTATGCTGACTTCTGCTTTCTTCACTCTGTAAAATTAAAAGATGGTCTTTGGTGATCCGGGAAGCCAGTTTATTGAGAATTCGCGATTTTTCTTCTTCTGAAAGTCCTTCTGAAGCTTCCACATCAAAATAAAGTTCAACCTTAGAAGAAGTTTTATTAACGTGTTGTCCACCGGCACCCGAACTTCGCACGGCTTTAAAACTAAGTTCCCGTGTTATTTGCGCTTCATCCAAAACAAATTATTTGGGTTGGTGAGAAGGTTTTAAAAGATCGGCTACGGTCTTAACCGGGTTAAAAGTCTCTACCGGAACTTCTACAAAAACAGTATTCCAGTAGGCCATCCCGCCGTTCCATAAACCTGGTCGCTCTAAGGCTTTTAGAGGTTTACCATCTTTAGTTTTATTAGCGATAAAGCTCATATTTTCGTCTACGTATTGATTAAGATCAAAACTTTCACCTTTGTGATTTTTTAGACTACAGGCAATATCTACAGGATTAAAGTGAGTAGAATTATTAAGAATTTCTAATTGCTCTGTATTGTCATTATCTATTTGTGCACCTTCAATTATTTGCAACGAGATTTCGCCATCTTCATTCTTAACGAGGAAAGGTCCGCCTCCGGGTTCTCCTTCATTTTTAACCATTCCACATACTCTTAGTGGGCGGTCTAGCTTTTTACATAAATATTGGGATTTTTCTTCGCCTGTAAATTTAGCAAAGGAAGAAGTGATCTTTACAAAAAGTTCATCTTCCAGAAAGCCAGCGATCTCATCAAGTTTTGCTTCAGAATTATTGCCGGCATCTAGAGCTTTCATGTATTCAAAAACCTGCTTTTGTAGTGTAATGAGCTTTCCACCAAGCATTCTCTTCATCTCCACCACTTTTTGAAGATTGGAGGCAACAACTACATTATCTATATTTTTAAGAAAAATAAGATCTGCGTCCTGTTGATTGAGGTTTTCTATTAAAGCACCATGGCCACCGGGTCTAAAAAACATTCTATCATTTTCATCCCTAAATGGTTTATTTTCATCATCTACCGCAATAGTATCGGTTTTTGGATCCTGATAAGAGTAAGAAATTTCGAATTTCGTAAGGGTAGCTTCCTCTACTCTTCCCCTGATATTTTCAAACTCTTTTTCAAACTTTTCTTTATCACCTTCAGCGACCGTAAAATGCAATTTTGTTACTCCATTTATCGAAAGATATTTGGCGGCACTATGCAAGTGTTCTTCGAAAGCAGTCGCGGTGAAATCCTTATAAGCATGAAAAGGAACCAATCCTTTTGGTAAATCGCTTAAACCAAGTCCGTTTTCATACAACATGGTCTTCACCAAAATTAGTTGCTGTTCGTCATTAGATTTATTTGAAAAATCAGGATGGTTATCGTTTGCTTTTTTGTAGGCTCGCTCATAAAATGGCAGCTTTTCTATTTCTTCAAAAAACAACTGTAGATTTTTGTTTTCCTTACTATCTAAATAATCCCTTAAGCTTGCCTTTTCAGGATCAAACTCATTCGCAAAATTGTGGAATGCTTTAAACATTCTTGTTGCCGCGCCTGAAGCAGGAACAAATTTCAAAAGATTCAGCTGCTCTTTTTTACCTTCAAAAGTTTTAATAAACTTCTTTTGCTCTTCAGCATTATAAGCAAATATCCCGTTACCCAGTGTTGCTGCCTGTTGTATATCTACTTTTATATTTCCTCTTTCAAATATTTGAATTTGTCTTTCAACTTCCTGAGTTGATAATCCTTTTTCTTCAATCTGCAAAATGTCTATTTCGCTAAACTCCACGTCTATTTATTTTTTAAAAGTTCGTCTATTTCCTCTATCGCAATATTAAAACGATCTATAAGATCGCCTTTCAAAACAACATAAGGCTTTTGATGTTTTATAAGCTCTTCTTCAAAGCGTTTGAACATCCCTTTTCGATCTTCCGGTTTATCCCGAAGATCATCAGGGGTCCAGGGAACGTCAATATACGTTAAAAAGTACAAATCGTATTGATTGTTTAACGCATGTTTAAGAAGTTGAGCATCACAAAAACCATCGTAATAAGCCTCTGAATAGACTTTTAGCTCTAAAAGGTTAGTGTCGCTAATTAGGAGATTATTAGCTTTTTCGGCCAACATATTTTCACGTTTCATTTGGCCTTCAGCAATAGGAATCATGTCTTTTGGTTCACAAATCTTTTTTTCTTTATCCCATTTTTCCTGAAGATATTCCCGCATATATTCTTCTACCCAAAAAGTATTATAATGGGTCGCAAGCATTTGTGCCAGGCTGGTCTTTCCTGTAGATTCAGGTCCAAATAGAACTATTTTTATGAGGGACGAAGGTCGTTGCGCAAGTTTTTCTGCCATGCTTTATAGCCGTAAATAGCGATTATAGTAAATACAAAATATTGAAGTGCCGTTAAGGTAAGGCCTTTATAGAAATAAAGCGGAACCGAAATGATATCTCCAATAATCCAAAATATCCAGTTTTCAATCTTTCTTTTAGCCATTTGCCACATTCCTACAAAGAAAATTGCCGTGGTAAAGGTGTCTACGTAGGCAGTCCAATTAGTCCACTTATCAAAATACTCATAAACGGCGAATACAAAAAGTAAGGTCGCAATAAAGATAAACAGGCTTTGCCAGTTTTCCTTCTTTGTAGTATTGGTTATAGGCGTAAAATGCTCGGCATCTACTTTTCGCGTCCAAATATACCAGCCGTAGATACTCATAGAGAAATAATAAGCATTAATCATCATATCACCCAAAAGTTCCCATTGCCAAAGCAGGTAAACAAAAATCGTAGTGCTTATAATCCCGGTAGGATAAACCAGAATATTGTTTTGCTTGGAATAGAGTACCGAAAGAAAACCAAAGATTACCGCAATTACTTCAAGAATGATAAATAAAGTTGGATACCCGTAATATTGATCAAAGAAAAAATCAAAAATCGGCTGCATAGTCGCTTCGGTCAGATTTTACAATTTTCATATAAATGAGTCCGCGGTCTATAGCCTCAAAAGCATCTTTTATTTCTGAATTCAATAAATTCATCACCTCATCATAATCTCCATAAACCTGAGTACTTAGCGGATTTTCTTTTACCGTTAAGCCTGAAGCTCGCAATTTTTTGATGAAATTGATGATTTTTGGTTCAAAATCGTCCTGCAACGGACTTAAGGTTAATTCTACTGAAATTTTCATTTTCATTGGATTTAGGCCACGAGTAAACGAATAATATGTTTACCCAGGCAAGCCAAATTTAAATATTTGAAATTGGTATTGTGGTGACTTAAACTAACAATTTATGAGTTTTTACTTTTGCTCCCCTCCTTTTGAAGGAGGGGAATGAATTCCGATTTTTCGGAAGAAAGGGGTGGTAACAAATATTAGAAACAGAAAATCTAAAGCAATTATCAAGAAAACCCCTCCGACTTTTCCGATACAAAAGCGTAAAAGCCACCTATCCTTAAAAAGGGAGGAGCTTTAATGGTTTTTTATTAAATATCAATTTTCAAATTGTGTTCCCATTACAATCATATCAGCTCCAGCTTTATAGGCTTTTTCCTGTTGTTCTAAACTTCTAATTCCGCCACCTACTATCAAAGGAATATTTATCGCCTTTTTTACTTCGGCAATAATTTCTTCTGAAACCGGAAAATCAGCACCACTTCCTGCTTCCAGGTAAATAAGTTTTTTCCCCAGAAATTGACCGGCAAGTGCGGTATTTACGACTGAAGTTACTTCAGATTGCGGAATTGGCTTTGTCCCGCTTACGCGCTGTACAGCGCATTCTTTCCCACCCTCAATTAGAATATAAGCCGTTGGAATAATTTCCAGTTTGCTATTCTTTAATTTTTCTACAGATTTCACCTGTTGTTCTATTAAGTACTCAGGATTTCTTCCGGAAAGGAGGCTTAAAAAAAGTAATGCATCTGCTGTTTCTGTAATTTGTGAATAATCTCCCGGAAACAGAATAACCGGTAAATCGGTTTCAGCTTTAATCGCTTTTACGGTTTTTTCGGTTTTAAAATTTTCTACCGTGCTACCGCCTACAAAAATATGTGTAGTTTGTTTTGGTAATTTTTTCAGGTATAATTTTGTTTCCGCTTCTATAAATTTATCGGGATCTATTAAAATGGCGAGTAGTTTTCTTCCATTGGTCGCAGCCTGGAAAATTTCAGCATAAAATTTCCGCATTAGCCCTGGACTTTTTTCGAGTCTTCCCAGCCATACACGCAGGTAAAACCTTCAAATTCCAGGAATTTCATTTCATAAAAAGATTCCCTTCCTTTAAAATTCACTTTTGCTGTAGTTTCGGCATCATCAAAATCAAAATCGGTCACATTAATATGCTGCAAAAACCCAAGCCCGGGTTCGGCATACATTTTATAAATAGATTCTTTAGCGCCCCAAACGATGGTAAGTTTTCTTATTAAAGCTTCTTCATTGGCTACCGTATGATACTCGCTTAAAGGGGTAAATTTACTGGCTATTTTAAGGATCTTATCCCGGCGTTTTTCAATATCTATTCCCACTTTTCCATCGCTTAAAATAATAGCCGTAAAATTAAAAGAATGCGTAATAGAAATATTACTTCCGTTTTTTAAGTGTGGTTTTCCAAGATCATCATAAAACAAATCGTGATCTACATAACCCGCTTCGGCCATTAAATGACGGATACTCATAAAACCACGGCGGTGAATTTCAGATTTCATTCCGCTTACTCGATTTTGGCAATGCTCGGTAAGCTCAATCCCCCGACTTAAATCTTCAAAAGACTCTTCTACCTTCCAAATGAAGACTTTAGTGTGCGGGTTTACTGTTATTGTTTTGTAAAGTGGCATGTAGGTTTGTTAAAGATTCCTTATTTTTGCGCAAGAAAAAAATTGCTAATATTCAAATATAATAATATGTCGACTAAAACAGTGCCGCATACCGCTTATAAAGTTAAGGATATTTCCCTGGCCGACTGGGGAAGAAAAGAAATTGAACTTGCCGAATCTGAGATGCCAGGTCTAATGGCACTTCGCGAAGAATACAAGAACGAACAACCACTAAAAGGAGCCAGAATTGCAGGATGTCTTCACATGACTGTGCAAACCGCTGTGCTTATTGAAACCCTGGTTTCTCTTGGTGCAGATGTTACCTGGAGCTCATGTAATATTTTCTCTACACAAGATCACGCTGCCGCTGCAATTGCTGCTGCAGGAATTCCGGTTTATGCCTGGAAAGGAATGACCGAAGAGGAATTTAACTGGTGTATAGAACAAACTTTATTTTTTGGCGAAGAACGCGAACCATTGAATATGATTCTTGATGATGGTGGCGATCTTACCAATATGGTTTTTGATAAGTACCCAGAGCTTGCTGAAGGTATCCGTGGACTGTCAGAAGAAACCACTACTGGTGTTCACAGACTTTATGAAAGAATGAAAAACGGAACTTTGGTGATGCCCGCAATTAACGTAAATGACTCGGTTACCAAATCTAAATTTGACAACAAATACGGATGTCGCGAAAGTGCTGTTGATGCTATTCGCCGTGCAACTGATATTATGCTTGCTGGAAAACGCGTAGTAGTTTGTGGTTATGGAGACGTTGGTAAAGGTACTGCTGCTTCATTTAAAGGCGCCGGATCTATTGTGACTGTTACTGAAATTGATCCTATTTGCGCATTACAAGCTGCAATGGACGGTTTTGAAGTAAAAAAATTAGAAACTGTTTTACCTAAGGCTGATATTGTAATTACCACTACCGGAAACAAGGATATTGTTCGTGGAGAGCATTTTGAAGCGATGAAAGACAAAACTATTGTTTGTAATATTGGGCATTTTGATAACGAAATTGATGTTGCCTGGTTAAACAACAATCACGGTGATTCTAAAGACGAAATCAAGCCACAGGTAGATAAATATACTATTAACGGAAAAGACATTATTCTTTTAGCCGAAGGTCGTTTAGTAAACCTTGGTTGCGCTACCGGTCACCCAAGTTTTGTAATGAGTAACTCGTTTACCAACCAGACCTTAGCGCAAATTGAACTTTGGAAAAATTCTGATAAGTATAAAAATGAAGTTTATATGCTTCCGAAGCATTTAGATGAAAAGGTTGCCAAACTTCACCTTGAAAAAATTGGAGTAGAATTAACTGAACTTAAAGATTATCAGGCTAAATATATTGGCGTGGAAGTAAAAGGCCCATACAAGCCGGAATACTACAGATACTAACAATATCATTTCCGCGCTTCGACTATGCTCAGCATAAACTACGGCGGAAATCTATATGTATAAATAAAAAGACCTCACAGTTGTAGAAACTTGTGAGGTCTTTTTTATTTATTATACGTCATCCTGAACTTGTTTCAGGATCTAAGCAAGGTTTAAACAAAAATCATTTCTAATTCCCGCTCATGAACCAGATAAAAAAAATAATAGCAACAAGCACCACGAGAGCAGCAAGTAGCACAAAGACCCATTTTCCCACCTGAGGTCTTCTTCTTTCCGGTTTCGAAATATTATGAGACTGGCCTAAAAACCCACTTCTTTTAATGATTTCGGTAGCTCTCTCCCGCTCACTTTCCTCAACTTCTATTCGCATCCCGTCGTTTCCTAAACCACCAATATTTGCCGCATTATCCATAGCTTCCCCGTGAGTTCTATAAGTTATGTTCTCATTGTCAAAAAGGTTTTTGAGGATAGCAAGCTCATGGCGATCTGATGTGCGAAAAACATCTATATAATTCATAATATAAATCTTTAAGTCTAAATTAAAGATACAAAAAAACCCCTTCCGAAATTCGGAAGGGGTTTTTATATAATTCTAGAAGTTTCTTTTCCCAGTAAAGGGTAAGGACTCTATGCTTCAAACGGTTCTATAGAAACGTAAGATTTATTGTTCTTTGTTTTAGAGAATTTCACAAGACCGTCAACTTTAGCGTGTAAAGTATGATCTTTTCCTGCATACACATTCTCACCTGGATTGTGCGCAGTTCCTCTTTGTCTAACAATGATGTTTCCTGCTACGGCAGCTTGACCGCCAAAGATCTTCACACCTAAGCGTTTCGATTCTGACTCTCTACCGTTCTTGGAACTACCGACTCCTTTTTTGTGTGCCATTTTACTTTAGTTTTAAGTAGATTAATATTTAACTTAAAGCTTCAATTAATTCAGCTTTCTTCATAGAAGAATAGCCTTCAAGACCTTTCTCCTTAGCCATCTCTTTCAATTCAGCTACGGTGTACTGATTTAAATCTTCCGATTTTTTATCAGATTTGGTTTCTTTAGGTGCTTCCTCTTTTTTAGCTGAAGCAGCTTTCTTTCCACCTTTTACATCGATGCTTTCAATTACGATCTCGGTTAAAGCCTGACGGTGACCGTTTTTCTTCTTGTAACCTTTACGTCTTTTCTTTTTGAAAACGATTACTTTGTCTCCTTTAAGGTGACGGGTGATTTTTGCTCCTACAAGAGCACCATCTATAGCCGGGGCGCCTAGGTTTATGTTGTCTCCGTCTCCGGTAAGAAGAACTTTGTCAAAAGAAACGCTGTCTCCTTCTTCTCCGCTTAGACGGTTAACAAACACCTTCTGGTCTTTTGCAACTTTAAATTGCTGCCCTGCTATCTCTACAATTGCATACATAGTGTTGTGATTAATTAATTTATGCTAAAAATTACGCTTACTTTTTCGCAAGCGGGTGCAAATATACTTCTAATTAATTAATTCACAAAGCCTAAAAAGATTTAATAGGTGTGTTGCTGCCCTTCCTTAGTATTCCACGAATCTTTAAACAGTTGCATATAGGCTAAAGTAAGCACCAGACTGGTGGCAAAACCCATTACAGCTACCACAAAAAGCACAATACCTATCTCTGTACCATAATCTGTGCGCCACATATTTATAAGATTACCCAGGAAATCTGGGTTTAGTTCTGTAGCATAAAAAGCAAAGAATATAGTAAAAACTATAGTCGCGTTAAACCCCGTAAGCAGGCTCGCCATAAAACCTTTCTGATATTTAAACTTTGCTCCCTTAGAATTTCGGTAAGCTTTTAAAGCTAACCACATTCCTGCTGCCATGATCACCCCGTTAAATAAACTAAACAACGGGTAGATATGTACATTAAAAAGAGATAATATTAAAAAATAAGCAATTAGCCCTACTGCGATTAAAAGTCCATATTTAATTGGAACACTAAAATTCTTCATAGCTGTGGTTGGTGTTTTTATTTAGTAAATTTCTAAAAAATGTGTCGGTTTTTAGCTTAATAGCTTGTTAATTTTGACACTTTTCGCACAATCACAATAATTTCTTCATTTTCCTGAAGCTATCTTGTAACAAAATACGACTTTCAATTACTAATCCCATGCATTAATGAAAAATCTATTTAAAAATGATTAAAAACTTAAAGATGGCTGCCCTTGCATTAGTTTGCAGCGCAGCAGGAATTGCCCAGGAGGTAGAATTTACCGAATACAACCTGGACAACGGATTACACGTTATTTTACACCAGGACAACACAGCCCCAGTAGCTACCGTTGGAGTGATGTACCACGTAGGTGCTAAAGATGAACAGGAAGGCCGATCTGGCTTTGCGCATTTTTTTGAACACCTTTTGTTTGAAGGTACCGAGAATATTGAGCGCGGAAAATGGTTCGATATCGTTGCCGCTAATGGTGGCAGCAATAATGCCAACACCACACAAGATCGCACCTATTATTACGAGACTTTCCCTTCTAACAACCTTGAACTAGGTTTATGGATGGAGTCTGAAAGAATGCTTCACCCGGTTATCAACGAGGTAGGTGTAGAAACTCAAAACGAGGTTGTAAAGGAAGAAAAGCGCTCTCGTATTGATAACGCTCCTTATGGAAAGATTATTTATTCTACCGGTATCAACAAATATGTTTTTGATAAGCATCCTTACAAAAACTCAGTTATTGGTACTATGGAAGACCTTGATGCGGCAGAGCTGGACGAGTTTAAAGCTTTCTTCGATAAATATTATGGACCAAACAACGCTACTTTAGTAGTTGCCGGTGATATAGAAATTGATGAAACTAAAGAAATGATCGAGAAGTATTTTGCTGAAATTCCTGAAGGAAATGAAGTAGAAAGAGTTTCTATTGAAGAAGAACCAATTACTGAAACTATTACAGCTACAGAGTACGACAGTAATATTCAAATTCCTGCAAAGTTATTTGTTTACCGCACGCCTTCTATGGTAGAAAAAGATGCTTATATCCTTGATATGATCTCTTCTATTCTTACTGACGGAAGAAGCTCCAGAATGTACAAGAAAATGGTAGACGAAGAAAAAACCGCGCTTCAGGTATTAGCTTTCCCAAGATCTCAGGAAGATTACGGAACCTACGTTATGGGTGCTCTTGCTTTAGGAGAAACTCCACTTGATACATTAGCGGCTTCAATGGATGAAGAGATTGATAAACTTCAAAACGAGTTGATTTCAGAAAAAGAATATCAAAAACTTCAGAATAAATTTGAGAACCGTTTTGTGAATTCTAACAGCAGCATACAAGGTATCGCTTCTTCTTTGGCAACTTACAATGTTCTTTATGGAGATACAGATTTAATTAACGAAGAGATTGAAATCTATAGAAACATCACCAGAGAGGATATTAAAAGAGTTGCTAACGAATATCTTAACGAAAATCAACGTTTAGAATTAGATTACCTTCCAGAAAGCGAAAAGGAAAAGGAATAACATAAAATATATACAGAATGAAATTTAATATAATCACATTATTTATAGCTTGCTTTTTGACCACAGCGGCAATTGCGCAGGTAGACCGTTCTAAACAACCGGAACCGGGTCCGGCACCAAAGATCAATCTTGGCCAGCCAGATGAATTTACTTTAAATAACGGCTTAAAAGTTCTAGTGGTAGAGAACCATAAACTACCAAGAGTTTCTGCTTCTTTAATCATAGACAACAAACCTCACGCTGAAGAAAAACCTGCTACGGCTGCTTTGGTTTCTTCCCTACTAGGTACAGGAACCGAAAACATGTCTAAGGATGATTTTAACGAAGAGATAGACTTTTTGGGAGCAAATGTTAATTTTGGATCTGAAAGCGTTTACGCTAGTTCCCTTTCGAAGTTCTTCCCTAGAGTTATGGAACTTATGGCTGAAGGAGCTTTAAAACCAAAATTCACCCAGGAAGAGTTTGAAGCTGAAAAGAACAAGCAAATTGAAGGATTAAAATCTATTGATAAAGACGTAGGTTCTATCGCCAGCCGTGTAAGTGCTGCTTTAGCTTATGGAGCTAACCATCCCTATGGAGAATTTGCTACGGTAGAAAATACTGAAAAAGTTTCTTTAGAAGATGTAAAAGCTTTTTACAACAATTATTTCAAACCTGCCAATGCATATCTTGTTGTAGTTGGAGACGTTAAGACTTCTGAAGTAAAAAAACTAGCTGAGAAGAACTTTGGAAGCTGGGAAGCCGGTGCTCCAAAAGAGCAAGACTTACCTCAAGTAGCTAACGTGAATGAAACACAAATCAACTTAGTTGATATGCCAAACGCGGTACAAAGTGAGTTAAGACTTCAAAATACCATAGATTTAAAAATGGCAGATGAGGATTACTTCCCGGTATTGGTAGCAAACCAAATTCTTGGTGGTAGTTTTGGAAGTTATTTAAACATGAACCTTCGTGAAGACAAAGGTTATACTTACGGAGCCAGAACAAGCACGGGAGCAGACAAGTATGCTTCAAGATTTGTTGCACAGGCAAGCGTTAGAAACGCAGTAACCGATAGCGCAATTGTAGAATCTTTAAAAGAGATTAGAAGAATTAAAACCGAGCCTGTAGATGCTGAAATGTTGCAAAACGCTAAAAGCAAATTCGCCGGTGATTTCGTATTAAGGCTAGAACAACCTTCTACCATCGCTAATTATGCGCTTAATATTAAAACGAACGATCTTAGCGATGATTTCTATGAAATTTTTCTAGAGAAAATAAATGCAGTTACTGCAGATGATATTCAACGTGTAGCTAACAAATATTATCAAACCGATAATATGAGAATTGTAGTTGCAGGTAAAGCTTCAGAAATTGCTGAAAACCTTGAAAAAGTTGAATTTAACGGAAAAACTATCCCGGTTAAATATTACAACAAACTTGGTGAGGAAGTTGAAAAACCACAAGCTAAAGAAGTTGACGCTTCAGTAACCGTAGAAAAAGTTTACGAAAATTATATCGCAGCTATTGGTGGACGTGATGCTGTTGAAGAAATAGAAAGTGTAGTTATGAAAGCCGAAGCTAGTGTACAGGGAATGGCTTTAAACCTTACTATGAAAAGAACTATGGATGGTAAGCTAAACCTGGAAGTTGCTGTTGGTGGTAACGTAATGAGCAAACAGATTTTTGATGGTGAGACTGGCTTTGTAATGGCGCAAGGTCAAAAAATCCCTTACAACGAAGACCAAATTAAAACAGCTAAAATAGATGCTAATCCATTCCCGGAACTACAGGTTGGAGACGCAACTTTAGAAGGAATTGAAACTGTTGAAGGTACAGATGCTTATGTTGTTGCACTTAACGATAACTACAAAACTTACTACAACGTAGACAGTGGTTTAAAAATGCAAACTGTACAAACTGTATCTCAGGCTGGGCAAACAATGTCTATCCCTAAAGGATTCAGCGATTACCAGGAAGTAGAAGGAGTGAAATTTCCTTTTAAAATGACTCAGGCTGCAGGCCCACAAACTTTTGAATTTGATGTTACTGAAATCCTTGTTAACGAAGGAGTTTCAGCTGAAGATTTTGAAGAATAGTGATTTTTTGTTAATGTTAGAGAGAACCGGCCAGCAATGGTCGGTTCTTTTATTTTAAACCTAAATCCAAACAGCTTAAATAAAGATATAACCATCAGGTTTCACCAATACTAGAGGCTTAAATTATGTAGCCTGTTTTCTAAACTTAGAAAACACTTTTTTAGATCGGTTTACAATAAACACCCCTAGTAAGATTACAAAAGCTGAAATTAACTGCCAGGCACTAAAAACCTCACCATCTAAAATTCCCCAACCTAAAGCGACTACCGGAATAGTATAGGTTACAGAAGTAGTAAAAACCGGGTCTGAGATCTGCACCAGTTTATTAAAAATTATCATGGCCACTCCGGTTCCAATCACCCCTAAAATAGCAACATAGCCTATAGATTGTTGCAGTGCGATATTAGAAAGATCGCGTTCAAAGAATCCCGAAAAATATAAAATCACCAAAGTAGGCAATAGCAAAACAGTGAAACTTCCCGCTGCAATTGCTAGCGGACTAATATCACTCATATGGGTTTTAAGGATATTTACATTCATCGCATAACAAGAAGCAGCGATAATTATTAAAAGTGAATAAAGATAATTCTGATCTGGATTAATACTGGCACCACTTAAAATTAAACCGGCCGTACCTAAAAGACCAATTACGACTCCCAATATTTTATTCTGATTAAATACCGCCTTAAAAAATAAGGCTCCAAAAATAAGCGTCATTAAAGGCGTAGCAGCATTTAAAATAGAAGCAATAGCGCTGTCAATTTCGGTTTCCGCAAAAGAGAAAAGATAAACCGGAAAGAAGTTCCCCAGCAACCCCGATATCACCATCCATTTCCATTGCCTCTTCTTGATCTTCAAGATAGATCTAAACCCAATAAGAATAAGAAAAACAGCGGCAAAAATTATTCGGAATGACCCGACTTCTATGGCCGACAAACCTACCAGGCCCTTTTTAATAAGAATAAAGGAACTTCCCCAAACAATAGAAAGAATAACCAGGTAAACCCACTTTAATTTTTCCAAAGGCATATTTCTCGATTTTTAAGCTGCAAAAGTCGGTATTCCTTTAGAGCTGAAAAGAAAAGAAGCACTTAATTTTTAAATGATTTTGATTGAAGATCCTTCAAGACTTTTTTTCTTTATAATCTTAGTCTAATAGGCCAGGTAAAGCATCCTTAACACCATACTGAGCTCGTTTCAGCTTCTAACCTAGAATTATTCCAATCTCCGAAGAAATTCCGGTAGAGACCTTTAAAAAAGCTATAAGTATTATTATTTAATCTTTCCAGCGGAAGGTTTCAATCATATGCTTCATATCTTTTTTCAGATAATCGGCTGCAGGAATAATCGAATCGTAGTTGGGTTTGGTTCTAAAGTAAGCTGAAGCCGTCACAAAGTGATTCACACTATCGGTTAAGTAAAACTGTGCCTGGGAAGCCGCATCACCAGAAACCTCATAAAACATCCCATAAACATCCTGAACCTCATTTGTATAAACATCACCTTCAATAGCATCGGCTTTTATAGTATGTTGCAAAGGGAGTTTTTGCGCATCTGCTAATAAAGAATCCAGGTTATTATTAATTGGCTGATACGTTACAAATATGGTTCCGTTAAGTTCATTGTATTCCAGGTCTATCCAACAAGGAATATTATTTAGGGAAGCTTTAATTTCAGACAGGGTATTGATTTCAAAATTATATGGGCAATTAAGATTTGTAGGCTCGTATTTAGCTTCAGGATAATTGAGAGATAAAAAGGCGCGCGGCTTTGGTGTTGCCGCATCTTCCCCGCAACCCATAAGCATCAACAATACTAAGACAAATGCATATTTCCTCATAACAAAAAACCTTCTACACTTCAACCGGAGAGATATTTAGTTTTATCTGTTTAAGACGTTTATTATCCAAAACCTCTACCGTAAAACTATAATTCAAGAAATAGATCACATCGTTTCTCCTGGGAAATCCTCCTGAAATTTCTAAAAGAAATCCAGCAAGAGTATCAGCTTCCCCCTTTCTTTCTTCAAAGGCTTGAGGATCTTCAATTTTCACTATTTTATAAAAATCTTTTAACGGAGTTTTCCCTTCAAAAACATAAGTATTTTCATCTAATTTGGAGTACACCAAATCTTCATCGTCGAACTCATCGCTAATATCTCCTACAATTTCTTCAATAATATCTTCCAAAGAGATCAATCCGCTGGTACCGCCATATTCGTCTACCACAATTGCCAGGTGATTCTTTTTAGTCTTAAAATCATTCAATAAATCGTCCAGCTTTTTATTTTCGGGAACAAAATAAGGCTCCCTAAGCAAGCTCGTCCAGTCAAAATCTTTTTCGTCAAGAAATGGCAGCAAATCTTTAACGTATAAAATACCAATTACATTGTCTATATTTTCCCGATAAACCGGGATCCTGGAGTAACCTCTATCTATAATTTCAGGAATAATTTCTTTGTACGTCTGGCTTTCATTTAAAGCAAAAATATCCATCCTGGGGCGCATTACCTGTTTGGTATCGGTATTCCCAAAAGAAACAATGCCCTGCAATATCTTTTGCTCTTCCTGGGTGGTATCTTCCTCACTGGTAAGCTCTAAAGCCTGCGACAAATGATCTATACTTATAAATGACCGCTGCTTCCCAAGACGATTGTGCATAAATATAGTTACCGCACGCATTGGGCCACTTAACGGAGTAAAAATAGTATCGAGAAAATTTAAGGGGCGCGCCATAAAATTGGAAAATAGCACATTGTTTCTACTGGCGTAAACTTTCGGTAAAATTTCACCAAAAAGTAGAATTATAAATGTCACTATACCAACTTCAATAAGAAATTTAAAGTTGATGCCGTAGAATACCGTATTCATTCCGCCAAAAAGTTCATCGGCGAGATTATCAAATAGTAGCACTATGGCTATATTGATAAAATTATTGGCCACAAGAATGGTAGCCAGCAACTTTTTAGGTTTATCTAAGAGATCTACCACAATTTGTTGCGCCTTGCTACGCTTCCCGTCTTCAGCAATTACATCGGCGGGTGTTAACGAAAAGAATGCTACTTCAGCCCCAGAAATTAAGGCTGAACAAAGTAAAAGCAGCAATAAAACTAAATAGCTAAATAGCTGCGTAAAATCAAAAGCGGCCCAAAACAAAAATAAACTGGGAGGTTCTGAATCCAAATGATGGAGTTTTAATTAAACTTAGAAAGGCAAATCGTCTTCCTCTTCTTCTTTTGCCATAGATTGATTGGCAAAATTATCATTTTTAGGCGTGTTTTGTTGACTTTGAGCAGGGGAATTTTGCTGCTGCATATTTCCACCACCTTCATTCTCTCCTTTTGGAGTTAAAAAGGTAAACTCTGTACACTGTATTTCGGTGGTGTAACGATCATTTCCCTGGTCGTCCTGCCATTTTCGGGTTTTAATTCTACCCTCAATATAAACCTTATCACCTTTTTTAAGGTATTTCTCGCAAACCTCAGCAGCTTTATTACGCACCACTATATTATGCCACTCGGTATTGGTAACGCGCTCGTTGGTTGTACGGTTAGTATAAGTTTCGTTGGTAGCCAGCGGAAAACGCCCAATTGCGCCACCGCCTTCAAAATAATGCATTTTCACGTCGTCTCCCGTATGCCCAATCAGCATTACTTTGTTTAATGTACCTGTCATCTTAATTAAATTATTTTTAGCCTAAAATGGCTGTTTATTTACACCCTAAAATACTGAAAAATTTATTGCTAAGTAAAGCTAAATTCCATAAAACTTTAAACAAATTATAAGGAATAGGTTTCCAGCGCAGTTTCCTCAAGGAAATTAGCAATTAAAACCGGTACAGGGTAATCTTTCACATTCTTTACAGGAATTCCCTCTTCTCCCACGCTCTCAGCTTTCACCCACCAAAAATGCGTATAAATATGCTGATGCGAAAGCTTATGTACCACGGGTTTTTTATTATGAAGCTGCAGCGATAATTCCTGGACTCCAAGAATTTCGTTTATTTTTTCTTCGGAAGGAAAAGCGCCTTCGCTCACCGGTTTTTCGGTTTCAATTAATGGGAACTCATATAATCCGTTCCAAATTCCCTTTCCCGTTCTTTGCTGAAGCAGGGTTTTATTTTCTTGAGAATAAACCACTAAATAATTAAAGTAGCGTTTTATCACTTTAGTTTTCTTCAGTTTAACCGGCAGGTCTTTAATCTTATTCTTCTGTAAAGCCAAACAACCTGAACTTAAAGGACAAGTTTCACAAAGCGGATTTCGAGGTTTGCACTGAAGCGCACCAAATTCCATTAAAGCCTGATTAAAACTGGGAGGATCCTTTTCATCCAACAATTCTGAAGCAAGAGCCTTGAATTCCTTGATGCCGGCTGTTGAATTTATTGGAGTTTCTATATCAAAAAACCGAGATAGAACCCGATAAACATTCCCATCTACTACCGCAACGGGCTCATTATAACAAATAGAAGCAATGGCGGCAGCGGTATAATCGCCAACCCCTTTTAGTTCTTTGAGTTCTTTATAAGAACCCGGGAAAACGCCATTGAGCTCTTCAGCTACGTATTTAGCGCTCTCATGAAGATTTCTGGCGCGAGAATAATAACCCAAACCCTGCCATAGTTTAAGCACTTTTTCCTGCGGCGCTGCAGCAAGATCAAAAACACTGGGAAATGCAGATATAAAACGCTGATAATAGGGCAAACCCTGCTCTATTCTAGTTTGCTGAAGCATAATTTCACTCAACCAAATATGATATGGGTCGCTGGTTTTGCGCCAGGGCAATTCGCGTTTATTTTTTAAATACCAATCAATCAATACTTTAGAGAAAACCATACACAAAATAGACTTGGTGCAATATTAAAAGTTTATTCCGTTATTATTTAATGAATTAGGCTTGAAATATTGTAGATTTAATTCTTATATTTGCGCCCTTGAAAAATATAGAAATCCCAATTTATAATATTAAATAGTACGAAAATGACGAAAGCAGATATTGTAGCAAACATTTCAGAAAAATTAGGAATGGAAAAAGGTGATGTCCAGGCTACTATTGAAACCTTCATGGATGAGGTTAAAACTTCATTAGAAAGTGGAGATAACGTATATTTAAGAGGATTTGGAAGCTTTGTTGTAAAAACAAGAGCCGAAAAAACCGGAAGAAATATCTCTAAAAACACAACTATTAAAATCCCTGCACACAACATTCCGGCTTTTAAACCAGCCAAAATATTTGTTGAAGGGGTAAAAACTAACGTAGAAGTTAAGTAATTCGAAACCCTAATAAGTTTCACAGAAAATAATTTATTAATTAAAAAGGAACACTATGCCAAGTGGTAAAAAAAGAAAAAGACATAAGGTAGCTACGCACAAGCGTAAAAAAAGAAACAGAGCTAACCGCCACAAGAAAAAGTAGTTTTCATACTACTTTTTTTGTTTAAAACGTTCATTGAAATTGAAACCCAGCTTATTACCTAACAAGTTTAGGGTTTCTTCAGGATTAAAAACCCTGTGATAAAATAATGTTTAATCCATCTGTAACTGCCTAGGCAGCTATAGATATAAATCGAAATAGAGTGTGGACAAAGAATTAATTATCAGGTCCGGAACCTCTGCTGTAGATTTTGCCTTACAAAAAGATGGAAAACTTATTGAACTCAACAAAGAAGAAGACAGCAACAAATTTAATGTTGGTGATATTTTTATTGCCAAGATTAGAAAAGCTGTACCTGGGTTAAATGCTGCATTTGTAAATGTTGGCTACGAGAAAGATGGTTTTTTACACTATCACGATCTCGGCCCCCAGGTATCTTCCATGCTTAAGTTCATAAAACGTGTAAGCACAGGTAAATTAAAAGATTATTCCTTAAAGAATTTTACATTCGAAAAGGATATTGACAAAGACGGCGTAATTACCGATGTCTTAAAGTCAAATCAGTCGCTACTGGTTCAGGTTGTTAAAGAACCTATTTCTACCAAAGGCCCCAGGATAAGTTCAGAGCTTTCTATTGCGGGTCGTTATATAGTACTGGTACCTTTTTCTAATCGTATTTCAGTTTCACAAAAAATTGAAAGTAAAGAAGAAAAGGACCGGTTAAAAAGATTGGTAAAAAGCATTAAGCCCAAAGGTTTTGGGATTATTGTTAGAACCGTAGCCGAAGGCAAAAAAGTAGCAGAGCTGGACAAAGACCTTCAAAATTTGATGGGTCGCTGGACAGGAATGTGCAAGAAGATGTATAAGCCGCATCACCCCTCTAAAGTACTAGGAGAATTAAACAGGGCTTCTTCCCTGCTAAGAGACATCTTTAATGACTCTTTTACTTCTATTATTGTAGACGACGAGACGCTTTATACACAAATTAAAGACTATGTGGGCGAGATCGCCCCGAGTAAAGAATCGATTGTTAAATTATATCAATCTAATGTTCCAATTTTTGAAAAACACGGTATCGAAAGACAAATAAAAACTTCATTTGGGCGCACCGTCTCTATGAGTAAAGGCGCCTACCTGGTAATAGAACATACCGAAGCTATGCACGTTATAGACGTAAATAGCGGTAATCGTTCTAACAAATCAAGAAACCAGGAAGATACTGCGTTAGAGGTGAACATGATTAGCGCCACAGAAATAGCCCGGCAATTAAGATTGCGAGATATGGGTGGCATAATCGTAGTAGACTTCATAGACATGGGCAAGGCTGAAAACCGCAAGACCCTGTTTGATCACCTTAGGAACGAAATGAGTGACGACCGTGCAAAACATAAGATTTTGCCACCGAGTAAATTCGGGTTGATACAAATTACAAGACAACGCGTAAGGCCGGAAATGAATATTAAAACCCGTGAGGACAATCCTAACGGCGATGGTGAAATTGAAGCACCAATACTTTTAATAAACAAAATGAAAACCGACCTGGAAAAACTTATAAAGAAAGATCATAAAAAGATCACTTTGAGTGCGCATCCATTTATTGCAGCCTTTTTAACAAAAGGCTTTCCATCTCCCCGCTCGCAATGGTTTTTAGACCATAAGCGATGGGTGAAAATTTTACCTAGAGACGCTTACACGTACATGGAATATCATTTTCACGATAAAGAAGGAAATGAAATCCTTTAAATACTAAAACGCCTTTCGTTAAATCGGAAGGCGTTTTTTTATGTCTAAATTTGAAAGTTCTCCGGTATAAAATTTAAACTTCTCAACTTAAAAAGATTAATTTTGAACTTTAAATTCTGAATTCTCCAATTTTAACTCTTGAAAGAACCCCAGGAATCTTATACCGTTAAAGAAGCAACCATCAAACTGATGCAGTTCTGCGCTTACCGTGATCGTTCTCACAAAGAAGTTGAAGAAAAACTAGGTAAAATGAATATGATCCCTGCTGCGCAGGAACAGATCATCATTCAGCTGATGCAGGAAGACTTTTTAAATGAAGAACGTTTTGCAAGAAGTTTTGTAAGAGGAAAGTTTAGAATAAAAAAATGGGGAAAAATAAAGATCAAGCAGGAATTGAAATTCAGGGAAATTTCTGCCCCAATAATAAAAAGCGCCCTTACCGAAATAGACCAGCAAAGATATATCGCCACATTATACGAACTGGCAGAGAAGAAACTAAAGCTTTTAAAAGAACCCGATAAATTTAAAAAGAAGCGCAAATTGGCCGATTTCCTGCTTCGCAAAGGTTATGAAAGTAATTTGGTTTACGAAGCAACAAACGAGCTCTTAGAGTGATTATTAGAAGCCTACAAACTGTTCGAACTTATCATCCGAAGCGAAGGAATGAACGCGGGTATCCTTTGTGGGAAGAGTGAAGAGTTAATAAGAATTAGTGAATTCGTAGCTACGATACACGCAACCAAAAATATATTCTACATTAAAAATGAGATTTCCACCTTGCTTAAAACTGGAAATAAACTCTAATTCACTTAAACCTTATTCTTCTTATGCGTACGTTCAATTGCCTGTTCGTTTTTATAATCTATCCACTTTTGCCCTTTTAGTTTACGCATATAGTTATCAAAATTACGCATCACCAACAAATTATAAACGGCTTTAGAAAAATTGGTAAGCGTTCTTGGAGTTGCTCTTAGACTCATAGAAAAACCTGGAGTTAGATAGGTCATTTGGTGCCAGTATCCTTCAGGCATATACAATGCCTCACCATGTTTCAATTCAGTCACATAACCTTTCGCTTTTTTTAGAACCGGGAATTTTTTAAAATCGGGGTTATTGAAATCTATGTCTTCACGAGAAATTAGAGCGTGAGGGACTTTATATAAATATTTGCCTTCTGAAGGCGGATAAATTATACAGCGTTTTTTTCCGTGGAAATGAAAATGAAGGATATTCGCAAAATCAATATCGTAATGCATAAAGACTTTAGAATTCTCCCCGCCAAAAAATAAAGTAGGCAACTGCTTTATAAACCTAAGCCCGAGATCTGGAAAGCGAAAATCCTTCTGTAAAACAGGCACTTCTTTTAATAAATGATAAAGGAAAATACGGTAATTTGTAGGTTTTGATTTTAGCAGATCTATATAATCTGCCATCTTCATCTTTGTATGTGGCTCGTTGAATTTTTGCTCAGACGTTATTGGACGATCGTCATAAAGCGGCACTACCTTTTCTCCCGCAACCTCGCTAATATAATCTAAATCCCATTTTTGTGTAGCCGGCCACTCGTCTATTAAATGCTCAATAACCACAGGTTTTTGGGGCCGCACATAATTTTCTAAAAAATCTTTCTTAGAAATAGTCTTAAGCCTCGATATGGGTTCTAAATGTAAGCTTTCTTCTTTCTCCATCATTCAATTCCAGCACTTCTGTGCGTATTTTCAATCGCTTTTCTATTCTTGTAATCTATCCAATCCTGGCCCTTAATCTTACGCATTAAATTATCGTAATTTCGGGTAATAATCAAATTTTTGAGTACCTCGGCAATGCGCCCCGGTTTTTGCGGCAAAGACCTCAATGTCATTGATAAGCTCGCAGTCTCATACTTTATAAAATGCCACCATTTACTGGGAATATATAAAGCCTCCCCGTGCTTTAGTGTAGTTTCAAAGCCTTTTGCTTTGGCCAGTGCAGGATATTTCTCAAAATCGGGATTATCCATATTTATTATCTCCATACTTACTATGGAATGCGGCACATGATACAAAAATTTAGTTTCTGAAGGCGGATAAAGAATCACCCTTTTTTCGCCTACAAAATTGAAATGAAAATTATTAGCAAGATCCATATCATAATGCATCACCACGCTACTACCCTCTCCCCCAACAAATAAAACCGGTAACTTTTTAAAGAATTTCACACCAAGATCTGGATACTTAAAATCATCTATTAACTCCGGACAATTTTGCAGTAGGTTAAAGAAAAACATCCTAAGATCTGTAGGTCCTTTTTCAAGAATATCTATGTATTCCCGCATAGGAATTTTCTTTGCCGGGCCGTGAGAACTCTGCCTGCCTTTTGCCGGTTTCCCATCGTAAAGCGGTACTACAACATCCCCCGCTTTTTCCCTGAAATAATCAAAATCCCATTTTTTGGTGGCTGGCCAGTCGGCAGAAAGTTCTTCAAAAACAACCGGTTTTTCGGGAATAAAATAATCTTTCAAAAAATCTTCTTTTGAAAGCGTTTTAACCCGCGGTATGTCTTGCAGATTCAATTTCAAATTGAATTCTTTTTTACGCCTTGGCTTTTGACTTTTGTTGCGCCTCTAAATTACGCTCTATCTTATGCCCGGGTCTTGACCATTTTGGTTTCTCACCCAAATTCTGATATTGAGATTCTTCCGCTGAAACACTTTTAGGCTGTTCTTTTTTCTCAAATGCCTTTTGAGGATTCAACCCTAAAGACCTAAACAATTCCATATCCTCATTTACATCAGGATTTGGAGTTGTAAGTAGTTTATCTCCGGCAAAGATCGAGTTTGCACCAGCAAAGAAACACATCGCCTGCCCTTCCCTACTCATTTGAGTTCTTCCGGCAGAAAGTCTCACCTGGGTTTCAGGCATTACAATTCTTGCAGTAGCGACCATTCTTACCATTTCCCAGATAGAAACCGGCTCCTGCTCTTCCATCGGCGTTCCTTCAACAGGAACCAAAGCATTAATTGGTACAGATTCCGGCTGCGGACTTAATGTAGAAAGGGCTACAAGCATTCCTGCTCTGTCATCTACACTTTCTCCCATCCCTATAATTCCGCCGCTACAAACCGTAACATTGGTTTTTCTCACGTTACCGATGGTATCCAGTCTATCCTGGTAACCGCGGGTAGAAATTACTTCTTTATAATATTCTTCTGATGAATCTAAATTATGGTTGTAAGCATACAAACCGGCTTCAGCAAGTCGCTGCGCCTGGTTTTCAGTAATCATTCCCAGTGTACAGCAAACCTCCATATCCAGTTTATTAATGGTTCTTACCATTTCCAAAACCGAATCGAACTCTTTACCGTCCTTTACGTTTCTCCAGGCTGCACCCATACACACCCGCGAACTTCCCGACTCTTTAGCACGTAGGGCCTGGGCTTTTACCTGGTTCACGCTCATAAGATCGTTTCCTTCAACATCGGTATGATATCTTGCTGCCTGTGGGCAATACCCACAATCTTCCGGGCAACCGCCGGTTTTTATAGAAAGTAAAGTTGAAACCTGAACGGTGTTAGGATCGTGATTTTTCCTATGCACAGTGGCCGCTTCGTAAAGCAACTCCATTAAAGGTTTATTATATATCTCGAGAATTTCTTCTTTTGTCCAGTTATGTCTTGTGGCCATAAAAAATAGATTTGAAATCAAAAATAAATAAAACTGCGCTTTAATAGGCCTTCCGCGAGGAAAGTTTTCAAAGCTTTCTTAATTATATCATTTTCGGCTTATTAATACAGAAACTGCGTTCCCACCGAAACCAACAGCGTTTACCAATATATTTTCCAATTTTGAAGGTGATTTACTGATTCCTGAAAAAGGCACCTCAATAAATTGCTGATGCTGAAGCATTAAAACCGCCAGTTCTAAATTAAGAATTCCTGAAGCTGCAAACGTATGTCCCAATTTCCATTTATTGCTGGTCAATGCTGGAGTATTTTCACCAAAAAGTGCCTTTATAGCATTTACTTCTGAAAGGTCTCCTTTTAAGGTTCCGGGCGCGTGCATTACTACCGCGTCAATTGCTGAAAGTTCTTTCTCTCCAATGGCCATATTCATGGCTTTCTGCAAAGATTCTCCATTGGCTGAAATCGAAACACTATGTTTTAGAGTTTCGGTCGCGTAGCCAAATCCTGTAATTTTAGCAATTGCTCTATCTGAATCTCCATTTTCAAGCGCCAATATTCCTGAAGCTTCTCCAAGAATCATTGAATTTCTCATTTTCTGCATATCCAAAGCGCGACAGGGAAAATCAAGATCTTCTGAAGCGTAGATCTTCATGGCTTTCATTTGGGCAATCGTAAATGGGGTTAACGCCGCTTCACTTCCACCGGCGAGGAATTTATCGGCAAAGCCGGCCTGCATCCAGGCAATTGCATTTATAACTGCGTGTAAACCGGTTGAGCAGGTTACACTATGAGAAAACTGCGGGCCCTCTGTTTGGAGATCTTGCGAAACCCAGGAAGAAATATTTCCTAAAGTGGTAGAAGGCGAAGCCTGTGTAGCGGCTTTCCCGGTTTCTACAAATTCTTTGTGGTATTTTTCAAATAACCCGGTAGCACCACGTGAGCTACCAATGTTGACCCCAATATTTTTCTCATTTTTCCAACCAGCCTCTTTAATTGCTTTTCTGGCTGAAAAAATGGCGAATAAAACCGAATCATCCAGTTTTCTATAATTGGTGTTTTCCTTGCGGAGTGCCTCTATAGCAGCCCGGGCTTCTATTGGCAAAAAAGCAGCAAAAGCTTCGGTTTCATCAAACTGATGTTTGGAAATAAAATGCTTCGGATTTTTATAGTTTTTCCATATTTCTGCCGGAGATTGTCCAAGCGCAGAAACAGAACCAAGTGAAGATATAAATACCGGTGATTTCAAAAGCGAATAATTTTTCCGCAAAAATACGGTCTGCTGAATCAATCGCTAAATATTTCAATAAAAAAGAAATGAAGATAATGAATCAGAAATCCTGCAAGGTTTGAACAACCTTGTAGGTATATTATTATTTTTCAAACCTACGAGGTATAAAAAAACCTCGCAGGAAGGATAGTGGGATAAACAAGCTTACCGCTGGTAATAAAGATTTAAAATGGAATCCATTTCTTTTTCGCCTAACAGGATCTTTTGCAATTCTAATTGAATTCCTTCAGAAACAAGATCAATAAGTGGTTGATAAACTTTTTCGAATTTCAGAATAGATTTCTGCAAAATACCATCCCATTCTTTATGATAATTTACCAAATCGTCGGGATAAACCTTAGTTCTGGAGGTGTTTTCCCGAAAAGGTTCAAAAACTTCATCGAGATTTAGATATCCGTAATCGTCGGTTAGCTCTTCGCCTACCTGAATATCTCTCACGGCGATTTCAAAACCGTATGCGGTAGAAAAGCAATTAGAATTAAAACTATGGTTTACATATTTTGCCAAATCCCAACAAAGCACCAAATCGCCAAACCGATTTCGAAAAGCATATTTTTCGAGCATTTGCGCACTTTTAGGATGAAGTTTTTCTACCTGGGAAGTATAAAAAACGTGATCTAAATCATCCTGAACCCATGTAATAGTTCCCTCGGGAATAAATTTGGTAGCCACAACACCATATCCCACCTTCTCGTTAATAAAGCGCAACTCGGTATCTGGATGCATCATAATCGCAAAATTTTAATTCTAATGTAAACAATTAAAGCTTTGCTTTTAAGTCACTTATAAGTTATGCCTAAAATTTATTCAGAAGGTCTTCAATCACCTGGTAGACCTTATCAAGTTCTACCTGCGAAATTGTAAAAGGCGCCAAAATATAAATGGTATTACCAAGCGGTCTTAGAAACACTCCATTATCCATAAAATGCTTAAAAAGCTGGTTTCTAAGATTGCCATATCGCTCCATTTTCACATTTAGATCAAACGCATAGATCACGCCTAGCTGCCGGCGATTGGCAACTTTTGGATGATCCTTTATCTTTTCATCAAAAGCCTGGTGAGATTTAATAACCGATTTGATTTGTTGTTGAATTTCTTCGGAAATCAATAATTCTACTCCTGCAATGGCCGCAGTACAAGCGGGTGGATTTGCAGAATACGTATGCCCGTGAAATAATCCTTTAGAAATATCATCGGCATAAAAAGCATCATAGATTTTTTGCGAACAGGTAGTTAGCCCCATTGGCAACAAGCCTGCGGTTAAGGCTTTAGACAGGCACATCACATCTGGTTTGGTTTCCAGGTAATCTGAAGCAAAATATTTCCCGGTTTTTCCAAAGCCGGTCATTACTTCATCGGCCACGCAAACAATGTCGTGCTCTTTGCAGACTTTCAAAATTTCATTCAAGCCTGCAGCGTCGTGCATTTTCATTGCAGCAGCGCCCTGCACTAAAGGCTCGTATATAAATCCTGCAATATTGTTTCCTGAAATTAGTTCTTTCAACCCCGAAATCACTTCTTCATTATTATCTCCTAATGGAACCGGGATTCGTAAAACTTCAATAAAGTGCTCTTCAAAAGCGCCATTGTAAACCGAAAGTCCGGAAACTGACATCGCTCCAAAAGTATCGCCGTGAAAACCTTCTTCAAAAGCCAACATCACATTGCGATTATTGCCCTGGTTGTGGTGATACTGTAAGGCCATCTTTATTCCAATCTCGGTGGCCGTGGAACCATTGTCGTTAAAAAATAATTTCTGCTGATTTTCCGGTAAGATCTTTATTAGCTCTTCAGAAAGTTTTACCGCCGGTTCGTGGGTAAATCCGCTAAACACAACCTGATCCAGATTTTGCATTTGAGCTGCAACTTTGCCGGTGATATATTCGTTGCAGTGACCATATATGGCCGTGTACCAGGAAGCGATTCCATCTATATATTCGCTGCCATCTTCAGCGTAAAGAATACTGCCTTTTGCTTTTACAATAGGCAAAGCTTCCGGGGAAATTTTATGCTGGGTTAAAGGGTGCCAAAGGTGTTTTTGATCTCGGATAACTAAGTTCAAGCCCCTCCCCTCGGTCCCCTCCCCAAAAGGGAGGGGAAGGGAATCTTTATTTTTTTTAAAATCTGACATGTTATAATAGTAAAACCTCACAGATTTTAGAAACCTATGAGGTTTAATTTATTTCAATTTTTCTCTAAATAGTTCAGCGTATTCTTTGATCACATTTTGATCAAAATAAGGTTCCTGTTCTATTCTTCCAAGAACCGCTACCCCACCCATTTTTTTAATAATCGATTCGGTAGATTTATTTTCTTCTCCAGAAAAAATCATTCCGAAGCAATTCAATCCACGGGATTTTAAAGCTTCTATAGTTAATAAAGTATGATTGATACTTCCAAGATAATGACGGGAAACCAGGATAATACGATCCTCCGGTTTCATTAAATCGGCGATGGTTTCTTTATCGCTAATAGGAACTAATAAACCACCGGCGCCTTCAATAACCAAACTATTTTCGGTCTTTGGACGTTTTATTTTTTTTGAAGTAATCTTTACTTCATCAATTTCAGCCGCTGCATGCGGACTCATGGGTGTTTTTAGCGCAAAACTATTTTTATGAAAAACAGTTTTATCGTTAGAAATTAGTCTTTCTACTTTATGGCTATCAGAATTATCAAGATCGCCGGCCTGGATAGGTTTCCAGTAATCTGCTTCTAAAGCTTCGGTTAGGATTGCTGAAGCTACTGTTTTTCCAACTTCGGTACCAATACCCGTAACAAAATAGATTTGTTTCATTGTTTAAAAATCTTTTAACCCATTCATTTTAGTGTAAATTTCTCTTCACAATTTTCGCAATGATAATCATACTTGTAATGAATTGGTAGAGCGAAGGTGAGAAATGAAAACAAAAAAGCAAAGAAAGAACGCACATCTTTAATATGCGTGTAAACTTTTACGCGACTGCTTTCACAATGGGGACAAACCACTCTATTTCCTTCATCGTCCAGGGAATAATTATTGATCTCACTTAAAACCGCCCGGGCTCGCTCCTCATCGTCAGTATATACGTTTAGTTTTATACCGCCAATCGCCTGGCTTACTAAAGGATCTGTATCGATTAGAACCTGATCTGCAAGAAATACCTCTATACCTTCAGATTGTAACTTCCCTTTTACAATTTGTGCTTCAGAAGAATACTGAAACCTGGCTATGTTTACAAAAGTGTTCATATGTTTATATATTTTATCTAAACCGGAAATTAACCCGTGGCTTATACCTAATGCTGTTACAGCCAATTTTTGGGTCTAGCATCACGCCGGTTTCATGCCAGTAATTTAGCCAGTATTTTTAAAACCCTGCTTATGTCTTCTTCAGAATTAAAAGAATGCAGGCAAAATCTCAACCTTTCCCGGCCTTCGGGCACGGTTGGCGAAAGTATTGGCTTTACTTCAAAGCCTTTTTTTTTGAGACTTTCAGCTATATTCTTTACTTGTTCGTTCCCCGGAATTATACAACTTTGAATAGCAGAATTACTATCCAGGAAATTTGCTATTAGATTATTTTGAGATACCTGGCTTCTAAAAAACTGAATATTATTTTTTAATTGCTGAATTAGCGAAATTCCCTTTTCAAACTCCTGGTAAACCGCTAAAATAGTCGCAACCGAATGGGGCGGCAGCGCGGTAGTATAGATAAAACTTCTCGAAAAATTAACCAGGTAATCTTTCAAGCTTTTGCTTCCTAAAATTACTGCGCCGTGGCATCCAGGTCCCTTTCCAAAAGTATTCAACCGGGCGAAAACTTTATCCTGGATTTCCAATTCCTGCACTAAACCCTCACCTTTATCGCTAAAAATACCAGTAGCATGGGCTTCATCCACAATTAAAAAAGCACCAAATGCTTCTGAAATTTTAGCGAAGTCTTCTAAAGGAGCCATATCACCATCCATGGAAAAAACAGATTCGGTTACGACATAAATTTCGAAATCTTCGCTCCTTTCGATTTTGGAAAGTTTATTCTGAAGGCTTTCGGGACTATTATGATCAAATTTATAAGCTTTGGCGTGACTCATGCCAATGCCATCTCTTATGGAAGCGTGCACCAATTCATCGTAAAAAATAAGATCACCTCTTTTTGGGACCGAAGCAAAAAAACCCATATTAGCATCGTAACCCGAATTGTAAATTAAGGCTGCTTCAATTTGATGAAATTCTGCAAGGTAATTTTCGGTTAGATCATATAGAATATGATTTCCGGAAAGCAGCCTGGAACCGGTAGCTCCATTTTGCAAAAGTTCATTTTCCTTTAAAATTTCATGTGCCTTATTGTAGATATTTTCCGAAGAAGCTAATCCCAGATAATCATTAGAAGAAAAATCTATAAGCGAAGAAGATCTTTTCAAACTTCGGAAAGCCTTCTCCTTCTTTCTATTTTCTAAACTTTTCGCTAATTTTAGGGGTAACTTTTGCATAGTACAAAAGTAAGCATTCACCGAAATAATCTTATGGATTGGACATTATTTGCCTTAAGAGTTGGCCTTGCCACTGCTGCCGGTTTAATTATAGGCCTGGAACGGGAAATTCAAGGCAAGGAGGCAGGTCTTAAAACAAATGCCCTGGTTTCCCCTTGGAGCCGCGATCTTTATTTTAATGTCATTAGAATTTGAAGGTGATAAATACGTAGATATTACCCGTGTTTTAGGTCAGATCGTAGTTGGAATTGGATTTATTGGAGCAGGAACCATACTGGAAAAAGAAAGAAAAGTAAAGGGACTCACTACAGCGGCTACGATATGGTGCAGTGCAGGAACAGGTTGCCTGGCGGGATTTGGAATGTATACAGAATTAGCAATAGTGAGCGGGATCATCCTTACCATCAACCTTATCTTTGGATATATAGAGCACAAAATGAAGAAAAAGGCAAAAAAAGAGGATGAAAAAAATTTAGATTAGACTATTTGTCTTCCATTTTCGAATGATCTACATTATCTTCTGGAGTATCATCGATCTCGCTTTTTAATATATAGGAATTCTTTTGGTATTTACCTCGTAGATCGTCCATTATAGAACCTTCCCACAACCTAACCCCCATAAAATAAGAAGCTCTTCCAATTATATGCGCACTTACCGGTGCAGTTAAGAAAACAAAAAGAATAATCACCAGAGACCTGGAGGTAGCAGAGAGATCATTAAAAAAAACGGCAGTCCCTACCAGAATTAAACCTACTCCTAAAGTTGCGGCCTTTGTATTTACTGAAATTCGCATATACGTATCGGGCATTCTTACCAGTCCGATTGCTGAAAGCAAAACGAATAAGGTTCCCAAAGTGACTAAAATTACAATTATTACTGAACTCATTTTTTTCTATTTCGTTTTTCAAGGTAATAGGAAAAGGCCACCGTACTTAAAAAAGCAATTAAGGCAAGGATCATGGCAGTATCCAGGAAGGTAGACCTTCCGTGTATAATACTGTACACCCCAATAATTCCAATCCCCGTGGTTATTAAAACATCCAGGGCAATAATCTTATCGGCAATACTGGGACCTTTTATAAACCGGTAAACTATAAGAAGTACCGAAAAGGCCAGTATGGGCAGAATTACATAATATAAATAATCGGTTAGCGTCATCTCAATATTTCCAAAATACGTTTTTCAAATCCGTTTTTTATTCCCTTTATAAACTCCTCCCTATTGGTTATATACATACTATGTACATAAAGCACCTTTTTATCGTTTGAAACATCAAGGCTTAATGTACCCGGTGTAAGCGAGATCATATTCGCAAGGAACGTTATGCCCAGGTTACTTTGCACGGTAAGTGGCACTTTTACAATACCCGGTTTCATTCTAAAATTTGGGGTAATTACTTCATAAGCTACCTGCAAGTTCGCTTTAAACAGCTCCCAAAGGAAATAGAAAAAGAAAGCGATTAATTTAGGAAGTAGGGTAAAGTAACGGGCATCGCTGTTTCCACGAGTAATAACCCATAAAATGAAGAAATTCACAACAAAACCAAACACGTAATTCTGGAAGCCAAAATCTCCTGTAAGGGCCACCCATACAAAGGTGAGTAATAAGTTGGATACAAACCTGCTCTTCATTATTCGGATATTTGTGTGTTAAGTACCGCGTCTATATACTGCTGGTTATTCATTAATTCTGATGAAATTCTTGTCGATAATGTTTGAATATGTTCTGCTCCAAAACCTACATATAAGGTCACCAGACTTAAGAAAACAATAGGCACTACTATCTGAATTCTCTTAATATTTTTAATCTTATGATAATACCTAAATTTGGGTCTAACCGGTATTTCCTGTGCATCTTTCCAAAAAACTTCAGCCCAAAGCTTCGCGATTACTACCAAGGTAATAAAACTTGCAAAAATAATAGCGGCCAAACTCCAATAACTTCCGGTCTCAAAACTCGCGGTAATCAATGATATCTTAGGCCAAAAACCTGACAAAGGCGGGATCCCAACCAGGGAAAACAAAGGGATAAACATCAACAAACTCAATTTAGGATAATTAGCATAGAAACCACCCAAAGCACGCATACTATTAGAACCCTTTATGCGATATATAAGTCCACTGATCATGAATAAATTGGTCTTTACAAGGATATCGTGAACCAGGTAAAAAATTGCACCCGCAATAGCTACTTCGGTGAACATTCCCAATCCACTAATCATATATCCAATATGACAAATAATCAAATATGAAAATACCTTCCTAATATTATTTTGAACCAGAGCTCCCAGAGCACCACTAAAAAGGGTAAAAATAGCAAGCACCAATAGAATTTGATCGAGGAAAGCATCTCCCACAAAGATTAGGGTAAAAACCCTAATTAAAGCATACACTCCAACTTTAGTAAGTAAACCACCAAAAATTGCTGATACAGCCGAAGGTGGTGTATGGTATGAAGCCGGTAACCAAAAGTATAACGGGAAAACCGCCGATTTAATTCCGAAGCCAATTAAAAATAGAATAGCGGTTATCTCCACCAGGGCCCTATTTTCAACAGCTGCTACTTTATTGGCCAGGTCGGCCATATTTAGGCTTCCGGTTAAACCATAAAGCACCGCAATTGCGGTTAAAAAGATCATGGATGCGAGGAAATTCAGCGTAAAATATTTTACAGCTCCTTCCAGCTGCGCTTTTTCGCCCCCAATGGTGATTAATACGAAAGAACTAATAATAATAATTTCAAACCAAACATAGAGGTTAAAGATATCTCCTGTTAGAAATGCCCCGGTTAAACCTAAGAGCAGGAAGTGAAAAATGGGGAAATACCCGAACCTTAAACGATCTCCAATTACAGAACCCGAGGAAAATATTGAAACTGCCAGCCCTGCAATAGAAGTTAGCAAAACCATGGTAATCGCGAAAGTATCGGCGATAAAAGTTATCCCGAATGGAGCCTCCCAACTACCCGCCTGCACGGTTTGAGTTCCATTATTCCAGATATAAGCAAATACACCAATACTTACCGCAAGGTGAACAAGACTTCCCAGCATGCTAATTATTCGCTGCGTATTGATTTTCTTCCAGAAAAACATTAGCAGGATAGCCAATAATAATTGCAGCAGTAAAGGATATAATATTAATTGTTGTGTCATGAATCTTCGTCTGTTGCGTTCATTTCGTCCAGATCATCGGTTTTAACCACCTTATGCGCTCTTTTTACAAGAATAATAGCAAAAGATTGTAAACCGAAACTAATTACGATAGCGGTTAATATTAGTGCCTGCGGAACAGGATCTGCATAAGCTTCTAAAAACACCTTTGATTCTTCAGGGATAATTGGTGGCGCTCCTTCGGTAATTCTTCCAAGGAGAAAAATGAGGAGGTTAGCACCATTACCTAAAAGAATAATTCCAATAATAAGCTTTACCAAACTCCTCCGCAGCATCATATAAATACCCGCGGCATATAGAATCCCAATAATTATCGCTATAAGAACTTCCATATATTAAGCTGATTCTGAAATTGTAAATATTATTGTTAGCGTAACGCCAATCACTACAAGGTAGACCCCAATATCAAAGAATAAGGCCGATCCTATGCTGCTTAGTACCGGAACATGATAAGGTAACCAAAGCCCCGTCATAAATGCCTGGCCTAAAATCACCGGAGCCATCCCGCTAAAAAAAGCAAGCGCCAAACCAACCGGCATTAAAAATCCAGGGTGAAATCGTAATAAGCCTTTTGTGTTATCCAGTCCGTTGGCAAAGGCGTGCAGCACAAAAGCGATTGCAGCGATCAATCCGCCTACAAAACCACCGCCGGGCAAATAGTGCCCCCGCAATAGTATAAAAATGGAGAACACCAACAATACCGGCAAGAGGTAATTAGAAGCTGTTCTTAATATTAAAGTACTCATCTATATAAATTTTATTAAAACCGTAAAATAGGTTTTTAAAGTTCTTTTTTTACTCGATAATCGAGATTCAATACTACAAGGCTTATCTTGAAATTAAAAATATAGTTTACTGTGACCTATCGGTACTTTTCAATCTTAATTTCAACAAACCAAAAACACCTATTGCCGCAATAGACAGCACTGAAATTTCCATAAAGGTATCTATACCCCTAAAGTCTACAAGAATTACGTTTACAACGTTCTTCCCGTGAGCTAAGATATAGGCATTTTTAGCATAAAAATCTCCCAGTTCGGTATTAGTGGGTTCGGCTAAAACCTGTAAGGCAAGCAAACAAACCACCGTACCTAAAGCTGCTGACAAAATTCCATCTCTAACCCTCATTTTATAATCTGAAAGAGTTAAATATTTAGGTAATCTATAAAGGACCAATACAAATAATATTACAGTTAGCGTATCAATTGAAAACTGAGTCATCGCTAAATCTGGCGCGCTATAAAAGACAAAAATCAAACAAATTGCGAGCCCAACAACTCCCATCGCTGCCACCGCAGCAAGCCTGGATTTTGTAAATACGGTATAGAAAACCCCGGCTATTAAAATTATCGCCACTACTAACTCGTAAGCGGTAACCTGGGATAATTGAGTATGATCTATTACCACCCTGGAACTGCCAAACATAATATAGCTTACCAAAACCACCAGGAATAAAACAATTGTGGTTATATAATTTCTTAAATAACCATTTTGAAAAACATTTGTCCAGAATGCTGAAAACACGTTAAAATAATGCGTCCCTTTTTCCAGAATGCTTTTTGGAGAAATAAACTCTAATTTTCCAATTCGATTTTCAAGTTTGGCTGAAGGCTTAACGAAGAAATACAGCAAGGTTCCTACCGCGATAGTGATTCCGCTTAATAATAATACCGTATTGAAACCGTGCCATAGCGCCAGGTGATATTCTGAAGCATCAGCGCCTAATGCTGAAACAACAGGCTTCACCAGGGCCGATTCTATTAGCATAGGGAAAATTCCGAAAAGAACTCCTAACACAGCAAGAATAATTGCCGGCGCCCACATTAAAAAGTCAGGAGCTTTTACGTCTTTATGAGCTTCAGGGAGTTTTCCTGTAAAAGGTTTTATTCCGGCTACAAAACCGGCCCAAAGCAATAATATTTTAGTTAAAACAATAGCGATCACAATAACTATCGTTAACGTTTCAGCGTGCATACTGGCTTCGTAGGTAAGTTCTTTTCCGAGGAAACCAATAGTGGGCGGAATACCCGCACTGGAGATGGCTGCCAAAATACCGGCGATCGCAACCGGCATCATAATTTTTCGAAGTCCCGCTAATTTTGTGACATCGCGAGTACCTGCCTGATGATCTATAATCCCGGTTACCAGGAATAAAGTAGCTTTATATAATGCGTGAACGATTATAAAAACCGAGGCGGCAAGGAAAGCATATTTAGTTCCCAGGCCAATAAGAAATACTAAAATACCTAAAGCTGAAATGGTAGAATAGGCAAGTATACCTTTAAGATCTGTTCTAAAAAGTGCGTGTACTGCTGAATAAACCATGGTGATTCCACCAACGATTATTAAAGTGGTATTCCAAAATTCCTGGTCTCCCAGTACAGGCGTAAAACGCATAAGCAGGTAAATACCAGCCTTCACCATCGTTGCCGAGTGTAAATAAGTGGAAACCGGCGTTGGTGCTTTCATTGCTCCCGGCAACCAGAAATGAAAAGGAAATTGTGCCGATTTGGTAAATGCAGCAACAAAAATAAAGACTACCGCCAGTATATAATATTCGCTTCCGGCAATGGCATCTTTCATACTTAGCATTTCAGAAATGCTGTAAGTGCCGCTAATACTACCCAGTAACAAAGCTCCTGCTAAAAGCGAAAATCCACCAAAACCGGTGATTCCCAATGCTGTTAAAGCTGACTTTCGAGAAGCCGGATTTGTATTATTAAACCCGATTAAGAAGAATGAACTTATACTGGTTAATTCCCAAAAAACGAAAAGTGAAATAAGATTGTCTGAAAGTACCAGCCCGAGCATTGCCGCCATAAATAAGCTCAGGTATCCGTAGAAACGGTCAAGATATTTATGTCCTTTAAGGTATGATGCTGTATAGGCGAAAACCAGGAAACCAATCCCGGTGATCATTAATGAAAAAAGAAGGGAGAGACCATCCAGTTTAAAACTAAGGTCAACTCCAAATGCCGGAACCCATTGGTAGGTTTTACTAATTATTTCTCCCGAACTTATTTGCGGAATAAAACTCGCAAAATAAGCAAAAAGTCCCGCGGGAATAAGCGCTGAAAGAATCGCCAATTTCCCCCTGAAGAACTTTCCGGTAAAAACCAGAAATATTGCGAATAAAAAACCTAAAAGTATTGCTGCTAGCATATATTTTCTCTCAAAAAGTCCGTTCCCCGCAAATATAAGAGTTATTATTTAAGTTTTGCAGCCTAATCCTTACTTAAGCACCAGAAGGTTCCCGATTTAAAAGCTTCCTATTTTTAAGCATTTTAAAAAGCCTGTTTCTTAGCAAATTTCTTAAAATGCTGAAATTAATCTATCCTTTTTAAATTATAAAATTATTGTTTTTCAATAATTTAATTTAAGTTTGTTATTGATAAACGATAATTATAATTTTATGAAGCCACCGGTTCTTCTCAAAACTATTTTAGGTATTTGCTTTATTCTTTTAATAATTTCTTACGGAAGTTTGATATTCACTTATGTGGGAATGCTTTTCTTCGACTTTCAATTCCTTATCGAGATCAACAATAATATTACAACAGAATTTACCTGGAAAACCACAATGATTGTTTTAGCCAACGTGATAGTTTCGGGAATTTCCATCTATATAATATATTTACTACGAAAACTTATCAGAAGCTTTTTTAAAGAAGAGATATTTAGTCGACTACAGATATCACTATTTAATCTAATCGGGCAATTAATTGTTCTCTGTACAATCGCTCAGTTTTTCATAGACTTTTTCGCAAACCTAATTTTAGAAAACAGAGCAAAATTAAGTTTCACTATAGATTCAGCCTTTGACTCTTCGCTTTTTATACTAGCCCTAGGTTTATTTTTTATCTATCTTGGAAAGCTTTTTTCGAAATCGAGAGAACTTAAACAAGAAAACGAACTAACCGTTTAGGTATGCCAATTAACATCAACCTGGATAAAATTCTGGACGAACGTGGGATGAAAAGCAATGAACTGGCTGAGAAAATTGGGATTACCACGGCAAATCTTTCCATATTAAAAACAGGAAAAGCAAAAGCGGTTCGATTTTCTACTTTAGAGGCGATTTGCGAAGCTTTAGAATGCCAGCCGGGAGATATTCTAGAATATACCGAAAACTAAAAAAGCCGGGCACTTGCCCGGCTTTTTCTATATTTAATTTCCTAAGATTAATCAGCTAAAATAATAGCTTTATTATCTTTCATTTCTAAAACTCCGCCTTTTATAGTATAATAAAGAATATTACTATTCCCTTTATCTTTCCTAAAATCTTCAGAAAGCTCATCGTCTAATTCCTTATTAGAGGCGGCAAGTTGAATTTTAACTTCCCCTTCAACCAATGTAGAAACTATAGGCGCGTGATTGTTCAGCATTTGGAATTCACCGTCGTTTCCGGGAACTTTTACTGCATCAACATCAGCTTTAAAAACTACAGCTTCAGGAGTTACTATTTCTAAGTACATATTTTTTAGTTTGCGTTTACAATTTTCAGCAAAATATTTACTGAATACTGCTCACTGACCACTGTTTACTTTTTAATTAGTCTTCTTCAGCCAACATTTTCTCTCCGGCCTCGATCGCATCCTCTATAGTCCCTTTAAGGTTAAAGGCAGATTCTGGAAGATGATCTAATTCTCCACCCATAATCATATTAAATCCTTTAATGGTATCTTTAATATCAACCAAAACTCCTTTTAAACCGGTAAACTGCTCGGCCACGTGGAAAGGTTGAGAAAGGAAACGTTGCACACGTCTTGCCCGAGATACAGCAAGCTTATCTTCTTCAGAAAGCTCTTCCATACCAAGAATAGCAATAATATCCTGCAACTCTTTATAACGCTGTAAAAGCTCTTTTACTCGTTGTGCACACTTATAATGATCGTCACCTAAAATATCGGCAGTAAGAATTCTTGAAGTAGATTCTAATGGATCTACTGCAGGATAAATACCAAGCTCAGCAATTTTACGTGAAAGTACCGTTGTTGCATCCAGGTGGGCAAATGTTGTTGCCGGTGCCGGGTCAGTAAGGTCATCTGCAGGTACGTAAACCGCCTGTACAGATGTAATAGATCCGTTTTTAGTTGAAGTAATACGCTCCTGCATCGCCCCCATCTCTGTTGCCAAAGTTGGTTGGTAACCTACCGCAGATGGCATACGTCCAAGAAGTGCAGATACCTCTGAACCTGCCTGAGTAAAACGGAAAATGTTATCTACGAAGAAAAGAACGTCTTTCCCCTGGCCTTCTCCAGCTCCATCACGGAAATATTCCGCAATTGTAAGTCCAGAAAGTGCTACTCGAGCACGTGCTCCAGGTGGTTCGTTCATTTGCCCGAAAACGAAAGTTGCTTTAGAATCTAACATAGCAGTTTTATCTACTTTTTTAAGATCCCAACCGCCTTCTTCCATAGATTCAGAAAAAGCGTCTCCATATTTTATAATACCAGATTCAAGCATTTCTCGAAGAAGGTCATTTCCTTCACGAGTGCGCTCTCCTACTCCGGCAAATACCGAAAGACCACCGTGGCCTTTAGCGATATTGTTAATTAATTCCTGAATAAGTACGGTTTTACCAACACCAGCACCACCAAAAAGACCAATTTTACCACCTTTTGCATAAGGCTCAATAAGGTCAATTACTTTAATCCCGGTAAATAAAACTTCTGTAGAAACAGATAGGTCTTCAAATTTTGGTGCTTCCCTGTGGATAGACATTCCATCTTTTCCGGCCTTAGGCAGATTCCCAAGCCCGTCAATAGCATCTCCTACTACGTTAAACAAACGGCCATATACATCTTTACCAATTGGCATTTGTATAGGCGCCCCTGTTGCTACCACTTCAACTCCACGGCTTAAACCATCAGTAGAATCCATAGAAACGGTTCTTACTGTTTCTTCACCAATGTGTGATTGCACCTCTAAAACTAAAATGGAACCATCTTTTCTGGTGATTTCCAAAGAATCGTAGATTTTTGGCAATTCAGCATTCTCTGAGTCGAACACAACATCAACTACAGGGCCAATAATTTGGGCAACTTTACCTGTTACTTTAGACATTATTTAATTCTTTAATGTTTTCGTATTTAAAATATCTGAAAAACTCAATGTTATAATTCACAATGTGTTAAAATCATACAAAGGTATTTTCAGGCTGCAAAGATAGTTTTTTCTAAATAAAATCATACCTCTCTTAAAATAACTTTTTTGAAGCTTATTAAAGCTGGCAAAAATTCATCTAAAAGTATTATTTTAAAAAGAAAAAATCCCTTTTGAAAAACTTCAAAAGGGATCTTTGTAATCTTAATTATTTATTCTGAAAGTTTACTCAACCGTAACAGATTTCGCCAAATTCCTTGGTTGATCTACATTCTTCCCAAGCAATACCGCAATATGGTATGACAATAACTGAAGCGGAATAGTTGTTAGAAGCGGCGTTAGCGGCTCTAAAGTTTCTGGCACTTCGATCACGTGATCGGCAAGATCTCTCACTTCTTCATCACCTTCAGTAACAATAGCGATGATTTTACCTTTTCTAGATTTAATTTCCTGAATGTTACTCACTACTTTTTCGTAATGGCCTCTCTTGGTTGCAATAACCACCACCGGCATTTCTTCATCGATAAGCGCAATTGGACCGTGTTTCATCTCGGCAGCAGGATAACCCTCAGCGTGAATATAGGAAATCTCTTTAAGTTTAAGCGCTCCTTCTAAAGCTACCGGGAAGTTAAACCCTCTACCTAAATAAAGGCAGTTCCTGGCATCTTTATAAATATCGGCAATCATTTTTATATGTTCATCACCTTTTAATGCTTTCTCTATTTTTGCAGGAATACGCTCCATTTCCTGCAAATAGGTCATAAACTCTGTATGAGAGATCGTCCCGTTTTGTTTTGCAAGTTTAAGAGCCATTAAAGTAAGCACCGTAATTTGAGTAGTAAAGGCTTTTGTTGAAGCCACCCCAATTTCAGGCCCGGCGTGAGTATAAGCACCCGCATGAGTTTCTCTTGAGATTGAAGAACCAACCACATTACAAACTCCAAAAGCAAAAGCTCCTTTTTCTTTAGCCAATTTTATAGCCGCCATGGTATCGGCAGTTTCTCCACTCTGGGAGATAGCTATAATTACATCTTTTTCTGAAATAATAGGATTACGATACCTAAACTCTGAAGCATATTCTACTTCAACAGGAATTCTCGCAAGCTCCTCAAAAATATATTCAGCAACCAAACCGGCGTGCCAGCTGGTTCCACAAGCAACAATAAGAATTCGTTTTGCATTGGCAATACGCTCCAGGTTATCGTCTACCCCGGCCATTCTAATTAAACCTTCGTCGGCCAACATTCTACCGCGATAAGTATCTTTAATTGCAGTAGGTTGTTCGTGAATCTCCTTAAGCATAAAATGCTCATATCCACCTTTTTCAATTTGCTCAAGATTAAGCTGAAGCTCCTGAATATAAGGATCTACCAAAGTATCATCCTGAATTTTCCTAACCCTAACTTCTTTACCTCTTCGCACCACTGCCATTTCACCATCTTCCAGGTAAATTGCATTGTTGGTGTATTCTATAAACGGAGATGCATCTGAAGCGATAAAGAATTCATCTTCTCCAACGCCAATAGCTAAAGGGCTACCTAAACGCGCTACTACGATCTCGTCTGGCTTGGTTTTATTGTAAACCGCGATCGCATATGCCCCAACAGTTTGATTCAAAGCAATTTGAACTGCTTTCCCAAGTTTAACACCTTCGTTAATAATTACATCTTCTATAAGATTTACTAAAACTTCAGTATCGGTATCACTTTCAAAAGTATAACCACGAGTTTTCAGCTCTTTTTTAAGTGCATCGTAATTTTCGATAATTCCATTGTGAATTATTACAATATCACCAGAATTAGAATAATGAGGGTGACTGTTTACATCGTTTGGAACCCCGTGGGTTGCCCAACGTGTATGACCAATCGCCACATTCCCGTTGGTAGTAATAGTATTTTCAAGTTTCTCTTTTAGATCAGCAACTTTACCCTGTGTTTTACACATTTTGAGTTCATTACCGTCATAAAGGGCAATCCCTGCACTATCATATCCACGATATTCAAGTCTCTGGAGTCCTTTAAGGACAACGGGATATGCATCCCTATGCCCAATATATCCTACAATTCCGCACATAGTATATTGGTATTATTTAATTAATCTCTGTATAATAAATTCTAAGCTTTAATCGCTTTTCTTCGTCATTTGAAAGGTTTCCGTGCAAAACGGTTCCTTGCGGGGTCACCACACCCATTACGGGATAAAACTCTACATCTTCAGTATTTCTAACAGCCGCATTATTGGTAATGTTTATATTTTGCGTAACAGCCAAACCTAACCTTACATTTTCGGTTTCATTTTCAATAATATTATTAACGTGCTGAGTTACATTTAGTTTATAACGTATTCCATTGCCATCTTCATCTCTTTCTAAAGGAGTGGAGAAGGAAGAAAGTGAGGTAGCCGGATTATTCTCATTCCCGTCCTGAACAAAATTCAAAGCGAAATTATAATCGGCAATAATTCTATTATTATCTAAATCGTAAAGATAAATTCGTGTTGGTTCATTAATTTCACTAGCGAAATCCTGATCTACATAAAAGCTAAGATTAGCTTCATTAATAAGCCAGTTGTTTTCTCTAAAAGCCTCTATTTGCGCTTCACTTTCAAAAAGTTCTACAATAGTCATAGTGCCTTCCCCTCCATTAAGGAAAAGTTTTTCTGCACCGGTATCTTCGTTCGATTCCTCAATAGCCTGTAACACATCTCCAGGATATTCTCCTTCAAATGTATTTACAATAGTGCTTCCAAAATTCAATTGGTAGTTTCTGGGGCTTCTTACTGTTTCAGTGCCACCATTATCTGTACTTGTTTCAACCTCGGTGGTATAAAAAAGCTCTATCCCGGCATCTGAATCCTGCAGATTAAAGAAGATCATTGTACCATCCTCTGCCGTTGGTTCAGCTTTAATGAACATTCCGCGTAAGTAATTTTTAAAATTATTGTTATTACTAAGTACGCTGGAACCTTCTTTCGCTATAATTTTCTCCTGAAAATAATCTACCGGAAGTTTAACTCTTAAAGCAGGCCCTGAAGTAATCGTGTCCTGCTGACCTTCTGCATTTTCTTCATAAGAAACAATAGCTCTTGGCGAGGGTATAAAATTATCATTTTCATAAATCACATCCCCAACAAGGTTTTGCTCAAATAGGTCTTGTTGGTCTGAATAATATTTTTGGCGTTCCTGAAAATCTGCTTCAGGATCCAGATCATTTAGATAATAATTAGATTCCTGTACAGAGATTTTAATTGGGGTATTTCCATAAATCGAATCTAAAACGTACTCTATATTTCCGTCTGTATCTAATTCTCCTTCTGTACTAAAGTAAGGAATGGTTAACACCACGCTATCAAGCTCTGGCTCCACCCCAAAAGTAGGATTATTGGTAGGCAAAGAAACTTGGCTAAGTATACTTGCCGTAGTTTGTCCGTAAATTGGGTGATTAAAAACACCCAGCAAATGGTTACCCAAATTATTTGTTTGTACTGAATTGATCTTTTTACTGTAAGCAGTTACCTCAACTTCCTCTAATTCAAGATTACTCGGGTTTTCGATAATTTCACCGCCAACGGTACTATACTCATCATCACATGCCACAAAAGCAAAAACAACAACAAGTAAAGTTGCTGTTTTATACATCATTCTCATTAAATTCATTCGATAAAAATTTCTATTCAGATAAAACTTCGTTAGTATAAAAATCCTGATAAGCCTGGCTAAACTCCTCCCTGTTTTTATAAGGAAGTAGCGGCTTATTAAGCCTACTTAGGTATTTAGAAAGATCTTCCGGAATATTTTCACCTGCGGTGATTATCGCATCTGAATGATCTGCTGCAAGCTTCATTAAATTAACAAAGTTTGGGGTTTTCAGATGTTTTATATCTTCTTTTTCCATCCCATCATACAATACCTTTTCCTGCATATCTTCATCTAACGTTCCTTCGAAGTCTTGATTGTATACAGAAGTAACAATTTTCGCGCCACTAAATAACGGCTCGTTACCATAGTATCTTCTAAGGTATAGCGGAA
Source organism: Salegentibacter mishustinae (assembly GCF_002900095.1). Taxonomy (NCBI): domain Bacteria; kingdom Pseudomonadati; phylum Bacteroidota; class Flavobacteriia; order Flavobacteriales; family Flavobacteriaceae; genus Salegentibacter; species Salegentibacter mishustinae. The sequence goes on from NZ_LLKN01000002.1 coordinate 275,078, forward strand.
GCAAGGATGCCAGCCAGCCGTGAACGTGAATAATATCGGGCGACCAGTTTAATTTCTTAACGGTTTCTATTACACCTTTTGCAAAAAAGATAGCCCGTTCGTCATTATCTTCAAACAAATTACCTTCTTCATCGGTAAGGGTAGCTTTTCTTTTAAAATAATCTTCGTTATCTATAAAGTAAACCTGCATTCTTTCCTTCGGAATAGAAGCCACTTTTATAATTAATGGCATATCCAGGTCATTAATCACCAAATTCATCCCTGAAAGTCTTATCACTTCGTGAAGTTGATGGCGACGTTCGTTGATATTACCAAACCGAGGCATAAAAATTCTGATTTGCCCTCCAATATTGTTTACCATTTTTGCGGCTTCAAAAGACGTGGATGATATTTCGGTTTCGGGTAGGTAAGGAATAACTTCAGATGATACGTATAATATCCTCTTATCTTTCATAAATTGATGGCTTTAATTGCGATTGCGAACAAAAAACACGCAAAATTACAAAAATTTATGCAGATTGCTAGTAATATATTAAGTTTGCACGCTGTTAATTTTATAATAAAATGCAGGTTTTCAAAGAAAAAACCCCTTTACAAGAGGCGATTAAAGCCGCAAAATCTAAAGCTGAAACCATTGGTTTGGTCCCCACTATGGGCGCCTTACATCAGGGTCACTTATCATTGGTAAAACAGGCTTTGGAAGTCTGTGACCGGGTGATTATCAGCATTTTTGTCAATCCCACTCAATTTGACAATCCCAAGGATCTGGAAAAATATCCGCGTACTTTACCGGAAGACATTAAACTCCTGGAAGAGGCCAGTTCAAACCTGTGGGTTTTTGCTCCTACCGCTAACGAGTTATACGGTGATAATATAAGTTCTGAGCAGTTTAATTTTGACGGTTTAGAGCAAGTGATGGAAGGAAAACACCGAAAAGGACATTTTGACGGGGTAGGAACCATCGTAAAAAGATTGTTCGAAATAATTACTCCTCACAAAGCTTTTTTTGGTGAAAAAGATTTCCAACAGTTACAAATTGTAAGGAAATTAATCGAAAAAACAGGGCTTCCGGTAGAAATAATAGGTTGCCCCATTTTACGAGAAGATAATGGTTTAGCAAGAAGTTCCAGGAATGAAAGGTTAAATACAAATGAGCGGGAAAAAGCTTCTTTTATTTATCAAACCCTGCTTAAGGTCAAAGAATTATTTGGCACAAAAAGTGCAGAATATATCCACAACTGGGTAAAAGAGCAATTCACAAATCATCCTGTTTTAAAACTGGAATATTTTGAGATTGCTGATACCCGAACATTAGAAAAAATTAACCGAAAAAGAAAAGGCAATACCTACCGTGCATTTATCGCAGCCTATGTTGACGATATTAGGCTTATAGACAACATTGCCCTAAATAACGAGGAATAAACTATGCAAGTTCACGTAGTAAAATCTAAAATTCACAGAGTAAAAGTTACAGGTGCCGATCTTAATTACATTGGAAGTATTACCATAGATGAAGATCTTATGGAAGCTGCCAATATAATTGAGGGTGAAAAAGTTCAAATTGTTAACAACAATAATGGTGAACGTTTAGAAACTTATGTAATCCCTGGACCAAGAAACACGGGTGAGATCACTTTAAACGGTGCTGCCGCCAGGAAAGTAGCTAAAGGTGATATTTTAATCCTAATCGCTTATGCTATTATGGATTTTGAAGAAGCCAAAGCTTTTAAACCTTCGCTGGTTTTCCCAAACGAAGAAACCAATCTTTTGAGCTAGTTAATTGAACAAGAGAATAGTCAAAATACTTAAAATCATACTCCCATTATTATTGGGAGTTTTTTTAGTTTGGTATTCTCTAAACAGCGCCACTCCAGAAGAACGGGAAGAATTATGGCTAAATATTTTAAATGCCAACCCGTGGTTTCTATTACTTTCCATGATTTTTGGTGGGCTTTCCCACCTTTCACGTGCATACCGGTGGAAGTTTATGCTAGAGCCTATGGGCTATAAACCCAGATTACCTAACAGTTTTATGGCTGTAATGGCCGGCTACCTGGCAAATTTCGGGATTCCACGATCGGGAGAAGTTTTGCGCGCAGCCAGTCTTTCTTCCTACGAAAAGATTCCTTTTGAAAAAGCTTTTGGAACCATTATTTCTGAAAGAATTGCCGATGTAGTGGTTATGCTAAGCATTACCGCATTTACACTATTGCTGCAAACCGAATATTTACTGGCTTATTTCAATACTCATGACATTAATCCTTTAACCAGTTTTGGGATACTAGTAGCCTTACTATTAGTAGGCATTTTGGCGCTTCAGTTTATTAAAAGATCCCAGCTTTCCTTTTTGGTTCGAATCAAAAAAATGGCGCGCGGACTTTTAGAAGGAATGCGCAGTATATTCAGAATGAAACAAAAATGGGCATTTATCTTCCATACTTTGTTTATCTGGTTAATGTACATTTTAATGTTTTACGTAATTATTTTTGCAGTACCGGGAATGGAAAACACCGAATTTTCTGTGATTATGGCAGCATTTGTAGTTGGTTCTTTTGCAATTTCGGCCACAAATGGCGGAATTGGCGTTTATCCTGTTGCAATTGGCGCTATTCTGGTTGTTTTCGGAATCTCTAAGCAAACCGGCGAAGCTTTTGGCTGGATTACCTGGGGCACTCAAACCTTACTGGTACTGCTCCTGGGCGGACTTTCCTTCATATTTCTTCCTATTTTCAACCGTCAGAAATAATCTATATCTTGTGTTGGTTAAACAAAACCCAACACCTATGATTAAAAAATTACTAATTTTTGTGCTGCTAGTGGCGCCGCTACTAAGCTCAGCACAAACTCTTTATGAAACGATCTCTTCCGAAAAACTCGGCGAAACAAGAGAAATCAAGATTCAATTACCACGAAATTACGACGAGAACACCGAAAAGACTTATCCGGTTATTCTTGTACTCGATGGAGATTATCTTTTTGAGCCTGTGGCTGGCAATGTAGATTATTACTCTTACTGGGAAGATGCCCCCGAAATGATTGTGGTAGGCATCAACCAAAGCAAATCCCGTATGGATGATGCCTACTATGAAGAACGCAATTTCCTGCCGGCAGATAAAGGCGCGGCCTTTTTTGAATTTTTGGGAATGGAACTCTTGCAGCACCTGGATAATAAATACAGAACTGCAGATTTTAGAGTAATTGCAGGGCATGATTACACAGCAAATTTCATTAATTACTATCTCTTAAAAACAGATCCAATTTTTGATGGTTATATTAATCTAAGCCCAGACCTGGCACCACCAATGGCCGATCGTATTAGCAATGCACTTCGAAAGGCTGAGACCAAAAAATGGCTTTACCTGGCTACCGGTACAGATGATATTCCGCAGTTAAAAAAAGGAATTGAAGACTTAAACTCTCAACTTACCGCGGTGGAAAACGAGCTTGTAACCTACGAGTACGATAATTTTGAAAACGCCACCCATTATTCCCTGGTTGGAAAAGCAATTCCGGCTGCTTTAGAGAGCATGTTTAGCGTTTACAGGCCAATAAGCCAGAAAGATTACAATGAGCTTTTATTACAAACCTCTGTTTCCTCAGTCGATTTTTTAACCGATAAATATGAAAGCATTAACGAGCTTTTTGGGATTCAGAAGAAAATAAGGATAAGCGATTTTATGGCCGTTCATAATGCGATTGAAAAAACAAGACGCTGGGACGATTATAAAGGTTTAAGCGATTTAGCTTATGAAAATTACCCGGGCACTATGCTAGGCACTTATTTTGAAGCCCGCTATGAAGAAGAAACCGGCAATCCTAAAAAAGCAATGCGTACCTACCAAAATGCCTACGGACAGGAAAAAATCGCATTTCTAAATACCGATTTTATGCTGGCTAAAGCCGATGCAATTAAAAAAGATTTCGGTTATTAGCGGGAAAAATTAAAGCTAAATGGCCAAGGTTAAATCAACGTTTTATTGCCAGAATTGTGGGAGTCAATATTCTAAATGGCAGGGCAAATGCAGCTCTTGCGGCGAATGGAACACCATTGCCGAAGAAATTGTAGAAAAACCTGACAAAAAAGACTGGAAATCTCCTAGCGAAAGGGAAGCAAAACGAACTGCCAAACCTTTAAAAATAGCTGAAATTGAAAACAGCCCCCAAAATCGATGGAATACCGGTAATAATGAACTGGACCGGGTTTTAGGCGGCGGACTTGTACCTGGATCGCTCACCCTACTGGGCGGTGAACCGGGCATAGGAAAAAGTACACTTCTCCTTCAAATTTCACTTCAATTAAACTACAAAGTTTTATACGTTTCGGGCGAAGAAAGTCAGCAGCAAATAAAAATGCGCGCAGAACGCATCAATCCAGTAGCTGCCAATTGTTATATTCTTACCGAAACCAAAACCCAAAATATCTTCAGGCAAATTGAAGCTATTGAGCCCGAAGTAATTATTATAGACTCTATACAAACCCTACACAGCGATTATATTGAAAGTGCACCGGGTAGTATTTCGCAAATTAGAGAGTGCACCGCAGAACTCATTAAATTCGCTAAAGAAACTAACACTCCTGTTATTTTAATTGGCCATATCACCAAAGAAGGAAGCATTGCCGGCCCAAAAGTGCTAGAGCATATGGTTGACACCGTTTTGCAGTTTGAAGGCGATAGAAACCACGTATATCGAATTCTTAGAGCTCATAAAAACCGTTTTGGTTCTACCCACGAGCTAGGAATCTACGAAATGCAAGGCAGCGGCTTACGAGAAGTAAGCAATCCTTCTGAAATTTTGATTTCCAAGAATGATGAAGACCTTAGCGGAACAGCAATTTCAGCGACTCTAGAGGGAATGCGACCGCTTATGATAGAAATACAGGCCCTGGTGAGTACGGCAGTTTATGGAACTCCACAACGTTCCGCCACCGGTTACAATGTAAAAAGACTGAATATGCTTTTGGCGGTTCTAGAAAAACGAGCCGGTTTTAGATTAGGCGCCAAAGATGTTTTCCTAAATATTACGGGAGGAATTAGTGTAGACGATCCTGCGATAGACCTGGCTGTAATCGCTGCGATCTTATCTTCCAATGAAGACATCTCTATTCCAAAAGATATCTGTTTTGCTGCCGAAGTTGGCCTTGCTGGTGAAATTAGGCCTGTGACCCGCGTGGAACAGCGCATTATTGAAGCCGAAAAACTTGGTTTTGCTTCAATCCTGGTTTCCAAGCAAAGCAAGATCCCAAAAAGCAACTTCAATATTAATGTGGTGAAAGTGGCAAAAATTGAAGATGTGGTAAGCCATTTGTTTGGGTAATTTGGAAACTGAAAGGTTTAATAACCAGCTTCTTAATCTGGCATAATTACTGCTCTAAATTGCACGGAAACGCAAGACTATGAAGCAAATCAAAATTTTAAGCTTATTCTTAATTTTAATAATTTCGGGATGTTCACAAGTAAATAAAGCAGCCGATTTTATCACCAATCCTACTGCCAAAGAAAAATATAAGCGTGATTTTAAAGTTTCAGATGAATTATTCTCCATTTGGGAGAATTCTGTAGAAATCGCTTTTCAGGATAGTGTAAGTGTAAACCTTCCTTACGCCGAAACCGGTAAATTCTTTCCTAGAAATTTCTCAGTATATTCTTATGAAATTGAGCTTCAACCGGGAGAAGTTTTTAATGTAGAAGTCGAAACCGACTCTATAAGACGATTGGTTTTTATTGAACTTTTTGAAAAAACTAGTGATTCTACAAACCTATTTGAAAAAGTCAAATCTTCAGATTTCCAAAAGAAGAATTTAAGCTTTGAAGCCGATAAAAAAGCAAACTACAAATTAGTCATCCAACCTGAAATAGAAGCCTATACAGCATTTACAATTAAAATGGAGAAAAATCCAGCTTATTTATTTCCAGTAGCTTCCGGAGTTAACGCAAGTGTACAAAGCTATTGGGGAGACAATCGCGATGGTGGCGCAAGAAGCCACGAAGGTATCGATATTTTTTCAAAAAGAGGAACGCCTGTCGTAGCTGCCACAAGTGGTAGTATTGGCTACACCGGTGAAAAAGGCCTTGGCGGCAAACAGGTTTGGCTACGAGACCGCAAACGCAATCAGTCACTTTATTATGCGCATTTAGATAGTATTGCAAATGTTAGCGGAAATGTAAAAAGAGGGGATACTTTAGGTTTTGTGGGCAATACGGGAAATGCCAGGACTACGCCGCCACACCTGCATTTTGGTATTTACAAAAGTTACCGCGGTGCGATAAATCCCTTGCATTTTGTTTATCAAACCAATGTATTGGAAACCGAACCTGAGAAATTGGATAGTATTCCACACAAATTGATCGTACAGAATAGCAAAGCCAATCTTAGGAATAAGCCAACAACTTCAAATTCAAAGATTTTAAGTACGTCTGAATCACAGGACACCCTTCAATTTCTAGGAAAAACCAACGAATGGTTTCACGTTAGAAACCCTGAGAACAAAGCCTCCTTTATCCATCAAAGTTTGGTTACACCAAATAGCCCCCTAACCCCCAAAGGGGGAATTAATCAGATTTTTATGGCGCAGGATTGGGATAAGTTTCGTGAACTTTGTTGATCTCCTCCAGAACTTCTTTGGAAAGATCTACATCTATACTTCCAATATTTTCCTCTAACTGTTTTATAGAGGTTGCGCCAATAATATTACTGGTCACAAAAGGTCGTGTATTCACAAAAGCCAGTGACATTTGTGCAAAATTCAAATTATGCTTTTTAGCGATCTCGCTATAAGCACGTGTAGCTTTTACTGCTACATCTCCGGAATACCTCTTATACTGTGAGAATAACCCCAATCTTGAATTTGGCTCAATCCCATCTAAATGTTTTCCGCTTAAAGTTCCCATTCCTAATGGGGAATAAGGAAATAAACCTACATTTTCACGATGAAGCACTTCGGTAAGGCCTACTTCGTCTTTTCTATTCAGTAAATTATATGGGTTTTGCACCGTGACCATTTTTGGAAGATCGTGCTTTCTGCTTTCTTCCAGAAAACGCATTAGTCCGTATGGAGTTTCATTTGAAAGGCCCACCTGCCTAATTTTCCCTTCTTTTACGAAATCGCTTAAAGTTTCCAATACTTCCTGGAAATTTTCTTCCCAGGCTTCATTTTCATCGTGTTCATAACTTAATTTTCCAAAGAAATTGGTATTTCTTTCCGGCCAGTGAAGTTGGTAAAGATCTATATAATCTGTTTGTAATCTTTTTAAACTCTTGTGCAAAGCATCGGTTACTGCTTCCTTAGAAAAACCAAGGTTATCCCTAATATGATCCATGGCATTTCCAGGGCCTACTACTTTAGAAGCCAACACGACTTCTTCCCTTTTTCCCGATTTTTTAAACCAGGAACCAATAATTTCTTCAGTACTTCCCTGGGTTTCTGCTTTTCCCGGTATAGAATACATTTCTGCCGTATCCAGGAAATTTACCCCTTTATCTAAAGCAAAATCTATTTGTTCATGACCATCGGCTTCGGTGTTTTGTTCACCGTAAGTCATGGTGCCAAGGCATATTTTACTAACTTTTATATCGGTATTAGGGAGCGTTGTATATTTCATTAATTTTTCTTCAGCAATTATTATTTTATTCGTTCAGCAATTTAGTTACCTCATCTAACTTTGGTGTTAAAATCACCTCAATTCTTCTATTTTTTGCCCTTCCTTCAGCAGTTTCGTTGGTAGCGATGGGAGCATATTCTCCACGCCCGGCCGCAGTTAAATTCTGAGGATCTATGTTATTGTTTTCCTTTAAAATTTGCACTATAGAAGTTGCTCTCTTGGTAGAAAGATCCCAGTTATCGTTTAATGGGCCGCTACCGCCGTAAGGAACATTATCCGTGTGACCTTCAATTAAAACCGCGATATCCGGATTTTCTGCCAACACCTGCCCTAACTGTTTTACGGCCTGTCTACCTTCAGCATTTACCGCCCAGCTACCAGAGCTAAACAACAATTTATTTTCCATAGAAACGTAAACTTTGCCATCACGCTGTTCTACGGTTAAACCTTTGCCTTCAAAATTTGTAAGTGCCTTAGAAATAGCATCCTTTAAAGCATTCATTTTAGCATCTTTGGCGGCAATTAATTCTTCCAGCTCGTTTACTCGTCTAGATCGTGCGTCTAAATCGCGCTGCAACTTATCTAACCTGGCTTGTTCTTTTACCAGCGCCTGTTCTTTTTCTTCTAATTCAGCTAGTAATTGGCGATTTTGCCGTGAATTTTCTGAAATTGCCGCAGAACTGTTTTCTTCCAGGGCATCGTAAGAATCTTTAAGGGTAGCGTAATTTTTCCTGGAGCTTTCTAATTCATCTTTTAAACGATCTCTTTCAGTTGTGGCATCAGCGTAATCTTTTTTTAATGCTGAATATTCTTCATCCAGATCTCGATATTTTTCGAGTTCAGATTGTGTATTTCGGTTCTCCCGTTTTAAATCGGCGTGCCTGCCTTCAAGTTCCTGGTATTTTTTAGAGGACACGCAGGAAGTCAGCATAAAAACCGCTGAGAATGCTAAAACAAGTATTTTTTTCATTTTTATAATTTTAAATTCAAATATCTTCTATTTTACCGTCATTGCGGGCCCGATAATAATTGGAAGAAGCAATCTAGAGATTAGTGGAGATTACTTCACTCCGTTCGTAATGACGTCCTTTCTAAAAATCAGACTCCAATTCTACCAAAACAGGACAATGATCACTGTGTTTGGCCTCGGGTAATATAACGGCGCGTTTCAATTTTTCTTGTAAAGGTTGAGCTACGAGATTATAATCTATACGCCAGCCTTTATTATTGGCCCTCGCATTCGCACGATAACTCCACCACGAATAATTATCGCCTTCTTCATTAAAATGCCTAAAGGAATCTATAAAGCCACTTTTCATAAAATCGTCTATCCACTTTCGTTCTTCCGGCAGGAATCCCGATACGTTTTTAAGCCGAACAGGATCGTGAATATCAATAGCTTCGTGACAAATATTATAATCCCCACAAATAACTAGATTTGGCAAATCCTGTTTTATTTCGTCTATATATTGCTGAAAATCATCCATAAACTTAAATTTATGTTCCAAGCGCGCAATATTAGTCCCCGATGGCAAATACAAACTTATGATAGAAAAGCCTTCAAAATCGGCACGAATGGTCCGGCCTTCCTGATCCATATAATCTATCCCGGTACCATATTCTATATGCAAAGGTTTGTGCTTGCTTAAGATCGCAACGCCACTGTAACCTTTCTTTTGCGCAGGATACCAGTAATGATATGGATAACCTGAATCTTTAAAATCGTCCAGGTTTAATTGTTCTGGCTGCGCTTTTATTTCCTGGAGACAAACCACATCTGGATCTGCCTGTTGCACCCAATCTAAAAAGCCTTTTCTAATGGCAGCTCTAATTCCGTTTACGTTATAGGAAATGATTTTCATGAAAGTCAATTTTCCTCAAAAATAAGGTTAAATGCAAGATTTACAAGTTGGATTATTGAATTTCCAGCAGTCTTTTGGCTTGTTGAAAATGTCGCTCTTCATGTGCAAGAATAATCTTAAAGGCAGCATCGAGCTTATATACAATCTTAGGATTTGCAGGCGAAGAGATTACCGCGTTTTTCTCTAAAAGATCTTCTGATTCTAAAATCTTTTGTTTTAATTTCTCCTGGTGCTCGGTAAACCTGGCCAGAATATCTTCGGAATCCCTATATTCTGAAGGTTTCCAAATGGAAAATGTTTTTGTCTTTTTAGTGGTTTCAGGCTGAACCGATTTTAAAATGGTTCTTCCGAAAAAATTCACTAAAAACCCGAATTTGGCGGTAAATGCACTTTTATGATCTTTATGCCGAAGCCTATCTATCATTGGAAAGTAAGACTGATTGATCAAAATAAGGTGCTCTAAGTTTTGTGCAATACTCCAGGTATCAGCATCAGGTTTCCGGTGAATTTCACGCTCGGTTAGACTCCCAAAAGTTTTTGTAAACTTATGGGTAAGTTCATCTAACCGGTGTAAAAATTCTTCCGTATACATTTCAAAACTATAAATGCGACAACTACTATTCTACAATAAAGCGCTTTACTTTCCCAACTTCCCGGGTTCCCATTCTTACCAGGTAAACTCCCCTTGTGGCGTAAGACATGTCTAGTTCGTACACATAGCCGCTACCCGAATTTTCCACCTGATTTTCCAACATTTTTTGTCCTAAAATGTTGTGAACCGTAATTCTTAAGGTCTCCTCATAATCGGTTTCCATCACAATTCTAAACTGTTTATTTTCTTCGGAAACCACTACAAGTTCAGCTTCATTTAGAATGAAATCTTCAATATCTAAAGTAGAATCGGTAATATTCACGGAATAATCGTGGGTTGTACCATAATCCATTACCTCACACGGATTGTTGAGATCACCTTCAAAATCTACGTCTCCCGCCCTAATTCTTAGTAAATGCTGGCCTAAAGATGCATCGCCTGGAATACTGAAGTTTGTAGAATGCCATTCTCCCGCCGTAGGAATGATTTCTGAAGTGATTAAGCGTTCATCATCTCCAAATACAGCATCATCATTTAGATCTATCCACATAGAAAATCGTTCGGCATCGGTATCGGTTAAGTCTCCAAATAAAGATTGCACAGAAACGGTAAATTCACTCTGCGAACGATCTAAATTAGCCGAAAGTCCAATAAAATCAGCGTAACCATTTCCGCAGGGAATACGCTCGTTAAGTACATTTTCAAGTTCGAAGAAGAAAATCCCATCCCCAAAACTACAATCAGATCCTTCTGGAATACAATCTAAATTTGCAACCGATCTCACCGTAGTATCGTTGTTAGGTTCAAAATCGTTCTCCAGCCTGGTACCGCCGGTAATTCTATAAGTTCCGGAAGGTGAAATATCTGAAGTTTCATTAAAAGTATACACTTCTAAACCACCAACAGGCAAGTTGCCGTTAAAAACTTCCCTTACCGGAGTGTTATTTCCTATTTGATAAAAAACAGGGATATCCTGTTGTGGCTCGCCTCCAAAGTTTTCGATACTTATCGTTATTTCTTCTGAAGAACTAAAATTCTCCCCGGTTCTTGGCGCATCAATAGAAGTAACTCCCACATCGTTAGGCGGTAAATTTCTAACTGAGGTAAGCAACGTATCGTTTTCTTCATTTTCATCGGCTTCCAAATTCGTGCTAAAAATGAATTCATAAGTTCGCCCAACTTCTGAAAGATCGGCGTTTTCAGAGAAGGTAAATTCAGCCGAACTTGTTGCCGCAATGCTTTCTTCAAAAGTTTCGGTTACTTCTGGCCCACCATCTATGCTATAACTTACTTCAAAATTAGATTGAGCATTCCGCCCATAATTTCTTATTCTAATCGTAATTTCTTCATTTGCACCCAAACTGGAATCCTCGGGACTAATCAAAGAAACAATGCCAAGATCATTATCAAAATCTGGAGCGATCTTAAAAACTCCTACATGATTTTTTCTTTCCTGACCAACAAAATATTCACCATTATGCCAAAACGTAAGTCCGTCAGCGGCATCTACACTTAAATGTGCGTAATCGCCATACCTCGAATTAGGATTAGGACTTTCTCCTTCAATAATACTTTGCTCTTCTATGGTCATTATTCCGGGTTCATCATTTCGATACCTTCCAGTATAACGTAAAGAGGGAAAAACTGGGTTTTGAGGATTATCGTTTAAAACGGTGTATCCAAGAGCAATATTTCCTTCTTTATCCATGCCAATACTTCCACTAAATCTATCGCTATTATCGGGGGCATAAGTTCCTTCCTGGAAAACACTCCAGGGGCCACCATCGTTTTGTTGCCTAAGCTCATACCAACGTATTCCCGCATGTTCTGCCGCGCTGGGGTCTACATCTACCACAAAATTCATTACTACGGCATTGTAATTTGGAAACTTCCTATAAGTGGTCATATACATCATCGTGGCTTGTAACACATCAATTTCAGGAGTATCGCTACCGGGCTGAGAGAGGTTTGAAAAGGAGCCTCCATCAAAAGTGGCAAGAAAAGGAGAAACACCATCGGCGGCTCCCAGTTCCTGAGATTCGGAAATTGTAGAATTTGAGGGATTGTTCCAGTCTACATTAATTAGCCAAAGTTTTAAATGATCTTCATTTACACCTGCCCAGGAATCGTCTTGAAGATAAACTATTGGGGAATTCCCTCTTGGGGGCAATTCCTGCCCGATTCCTGAAAAGCCTGCAGGGCTGTAAAAACCGTTTGTTTCTATTCCGGGTAGCGGAAAAGACATAATTTGAGCAGTCTCCCCTATTAGCATTTGATCTCTTTCTAAAGCATAAATCACCTGACTTGTTGCGGCTGTTCTGGAATTTTTATTGGTAGTAATATAATAACCATCTCCCCAAACCGAAATTTTAGGATAATCTGGCAACACACCATTCGTGGTAAAACGATAGGTATACCAACCATCGTTAATAGGATCTGGACCCTGCGATACTGCGATCAAGAAACTTTCAGGGGTATCGCTAAACTGTGAAATTATAAACCTATCGGCGAATTCATCATAAAGAATAATAGGATCGCCAAGGGTTTCATTTGTAAATTCACCTCCAATACTTGCTAAAGAAGCAGGTTGCATAATTTGATTCCCCGATTTATCGAAAATTGAAAAGGCCGAATTCCAACCATTTACATAATGATTAGGCCCCGCAGCTCCCGTTGGATCTGTGGGTGTAGCTTGTGTAGAAACCGCTTCAAAAGTAAAATTAGGAGCTTTCACCGGGATTTCCCCCATTTTTTGTTGCACAGCCTCTGTTTTGATCTTTGGTAAACCTTTTCCGGGTACGATTTTATTAATTCCGCGATTTCTGGGGTTATATATTTTGAATTCTTTTTCTGGCTGAATTAGTTTTCTTTTAGACATTGCAGAAGAAGGAACCGCGCTGGCAGAATCTATATAGACAGGGCTGGCGGTCTCCCGCTCCTGACTAAAAACTACAGCATGAAAACCAAAAAATAAAACTAATAGGATTGTAATTTTTTTCATTTTGAAATGACTTCTTCTTTTACTTTCTAAAAATAATGATTCTATGCTTATCAAAAACAAAAGGAGCGATTAAGTTGATTAACCGCTCCTTTTCGTAATTTTAAAAAACACTTTTTATTTATTTTTTCATCCAGGTTTTAAAATCTACTTCCTGTTGAATAAGTGTTTTAAGTTCTGTAATATCTACGCGCTTTTGCTCCATAGAATCCCTAAAACGCACCGTCACTTTTTTATCTTCAAGTGAGTCGTGATCCACGGTAATACAAAGCGGAGTTCCCGCGGCATCCTGGCGACGATATCTACGGCCAATCGCATCTTTTTCGTCATACTGAACTCTAAAATCCCATTTTAATTCTTCTATAATTTCGTGCGCAAGCTCTGGCAAACCATCTTTTTTAACTAACGGAAGAACCGCGGCTTTAGTTGGTGCAAGAACAGCCGGTAGTTTTAGAACCGTTCTGCTGGTGCCGCCTTCCAGCTCTTCCTCTTTTAATGAAGCCGAAAAAACCGCTAAAAACATTCTATCTAAACCAATAGAAGTTTCAATTACATACGGCACATAATTTTCTTTCATTTCAGGGTCATAGAAACGCAGTTTCTTTCCTGAATGCTCTTCGTGTGCTTTTAAATCGAAATCTGTTCTTGAATGAATTCCTTCTAATTCTTTAAATCCGAATGGGAAATTAAATTCTATATCTGTAGCGGCATTCGCATAATGCGCCATTTTCTCATGATCGTGAAAACGGTAATTTTCTTCACCCAAACCTAAAGAAGCGTGCCACTTCTGGCGGGTTTCTTTCCAGTGCTCAAACCATTTTAATTCTTCACCGGGACGCACAAAAAATTGCATCTCCATTTGCTCAAATTCCCTTTGACGGAAGATAAACTGTCTCGCTACAATTTCATTTCTGAAAGCTTTTCCTATTTGTGCAATTCCAAAAGGAATCTTCATCCTTCCGGTTTTTTGCACGTTAGAAAAGTTCACAAAAATTCCCTGCGCAGTTTCAGGCCTTAAATATAAATCTGTGGCCGAATCGGCTGATGCTCCAAGTTTAGTTCCGAACATTAGGTTAAATTGCTTAACGTCGGTCCAGTTCTTAGAACCGCTTTCAGGACAGGCAATTCCCAACTCTTCAATTAACGCTTTTACATCGGCTAGATTCTCATCGGTAAGTGATTTGGCAAGGCGCTCAAGAATTTCTTTCTCCTCCTTTTTATACCGAAGCACCCTTGGGTTGGTTGTTACAAACTCTTCTTCATTAAACTTATCACCAAAACGTTTTTTCGCCTTTGCAATTTCCTTCTGCGCTTTTTGATTGATCTTTTCAGCATAATCTTCCACCAAAACATCGGCGCGATAACGCTTTTTAGAATCTTTGTTATCAATTAAAGGATCATTAAATGCATCTACGTGGCCAGAAGCCTTCCAGGTGGTTGGATGCATTAAGATTGCCGCATCTAAACCTACGATGTTCTGGTGCAGTTGCACCATACTTTTCCACCAGTAATCTTTGATGTTTTTCTTTAATTCGGCCCCGTTTTGCCCGTAATCATAAACGGCACTAAGTCCGTCGTATATTTCACTCGATGCAAAAATATACCCATACTCTTTAGCATGGGATATTACATTTTTAAAAAAGTCTTCTTGTTTTGCCATAGCGCAAAAATAAAAAAACCGCCCTGATAAACAGCAGGGCGGCCTTTGATTTTTAGGTTTTAATCCGGAATATTCATCAATTTCAATACTTACCTTTGTAATGACAAAGTTTCACTAACATTTTTAATATTAAAAATGAAGTTCAGCTAAGTCGGAATTAACCGCTTTAATTGCATTTTTACTTTATTTCAAGAATAGTGGCGGTTAATTATCTTAGGTTAAAAGAGGCCGTTCCCAATAAAGTTGCATTTGCATAAACATATACTTTATAGGTGCCTTCAAGTAATTTATCTTCGTTAGTATTAGCCAGTAAACAAACATCAAGTTCGTTATTCTCGTAGTAAACTTTTGAAGCCGCACTGTAAACCATTGCTCCACCTTCGTGTTCTACCACAATCTCGTCACCTACCAGTTCATTTTCAGGATTATAAACCTGTACGTACATATCTCTTTCTCCAGGACCGGCAAGATCGTTGGCTGTAATGGTAAAGCAGGTTCTCACCTGGTCTATTCTTCGAGTACGGTCGTTTTCTACTAATTTCCCGCTATTTCTAACAATCACACCTTCTCCTCTTAGATTGGTGATTTTTAACTGGGCTGCACGATCTACCTTATTAGAAAGATCCTGGTTTGTAGTTTGTAGAGAATCAGATATACGAGTACGTTCCTCTAAAACTACATTCGTACTGTCTAAAGTTTGAGACATCATTTGGTTTTGACGGTTCAAACTATCTACCACTCTAAACAAACGCTCTTTTTCAGCCTTCAGGTTTCCAATTTCACGACGATAGCGTGAGATCAATACCAGGTTAGCTTCATTATCTTCAACCGAATCCAGTAGACGTTCAATTCTATTCCTTGCATCTACAAGGTTCTGATCCATAATTTGATTTTCCTCAATGGCTTCATCGTATTTCACGATCAAATCATTAAGCTCATCTTCAATCACCTCTTTTTCTTTGGTAAGGATGGCCTTATTTTCTTTCTCTTCGTTATAGAATTTAATTGTATAAATACCCAGGGCCAGTAAGGCCACGGCTAAAACTCCCGTTAAGATCTTAAGCGCGGTGTTATTTTTCTTTTCGGTCATCATATAAATAAATTTTGTTTGTAAATTTAGGAGTTTATTAAGGCAAACTGCAAGGACTTAACAAATGTTTCACGATTTAGCCAACCTGTTCTATCCTAAGATCTGTAATTGTTGTGACAGCCCATTATTAAAAGCCGAACAAGTAATTTGCACTTCCTGTTTGCACCAACTCCCGGCTACTAATTATCACTTTGATAACGAGAACACCACCAAAAAAGTATTTGATGCACGATTAAGCATTGAAAATGCTACTTCTTTGCTATATTTTAGAAAGAAAGGAATAGTGCAAAATCTTATCCATAACCTTAAATATAAAAAGCAGGAAGAAGTTGGTGATTTCCTGGGAAACTGGCTTGGGGAAGAATTAATTACACATCAGGGTTTTAAAGCTGTTGATTGTGTCATTCCGGTTCCGCTTCATTCTCAGAAACTAAAGAAAAGAGGTTTTAACCAGGTTACAGAATTTGGAAAAGAACTCGCAAAAAAATTAGATGCCGAATTTATTGAAAACGTGCTGGTAAAGAAATCGACTTCCAGAACCCAAACATTTAAAAAACGCCTGAGTAGATGGGGCAGTATTGACGCTACATTTATGGTAGAAAACGCTGAAAAATTAGAAAACAAACACCTTCTACTAGTAGACGATCTCGTTACTACCGGCGCAACCCTGGAAGCATGCGGAACCAAACTTCTAAAAATTAAAAACACGAAATTAAGTATTGCTACGATGGCAATTACAGACTGATAGCCGCGTTAAAACCTAAAATAATTGTTTCTTTGTCTTTAGATTTCATTTTTTTATTATGCTGAAACGAATTCCCGGAATTTTAATAGTTGCTGCGCTGGTTTTGCTATGTGTACAATGTGCCAAAAAAGGAATGCCAGAAGGTGGCCCTGAAGATGAAGAACCACCAAAATTTATTAGAGCAAATCCTGAAAATTACAATACGAATTTCAATGCAGATGAAATAAGGATCTTTTTCAACGAGTACATAAAATTGGAAGATGCCCGGCAGCAAATAGTAATTTCACCGCCAATAGAACCACGCCCCAGCATCTTGCCAATGGGCTCGGCGCGTAAAGATGTGCGTATACAAAACCTGGATTCGCTTCAGGAAAACACCACTTATACCATTAATTTTGGGAAAAGTATTGTAGATAATAATGAAGGCAATCCGCTACCCTATTTCAAATACGTATTCTCTACCGGGGATTACCTGGATTCCTTAAAAATTTCAGGAACAATAAAAGATGCGTATCAAAAAGCCCCTTCAGAATTTATTTCGATTTTTTTATATGAAGTAGATTCTACTTTTTCAGATTCATTAGTTTATAAAGAAACGCCCAGATACATTACCTATACTTTAGACAGTACCGTAAATTTTGAGCTCGAAAATCTTAAGGAAGGTACTTATCAAATACTTGCTGTTGAAGACAAAAACGACAATTATAATTTTAACCCAAAGACCGAAAAAATAGGGTTTATAAAAAACTATATCACGCTTCCCACAGATTCCACTTACAACATTACTATTTTTAAAGAGCATTTAGATTTTGAAGCGGAACGTCCAAAATTGTTAAAAGGAAATCAGATACTTTTTGGTTACGAAGGCTCTAAAGGAATAGATAGTGTAGAAATTAATCTGCTAACTCCAAAACCGGAAGGCTTCCAGTCCCGAATTGTAAAAGATCGCAAAACTGATACGCTATACTATTGGTATAATATTAGACCAGAAAATGACAGTCTTTCTTTTGAAGTGGTAAGTCCAAAACGCCGTGATACCTTATTCACAAAGATAGCAGAAGCTGAACGGGATTCTCTTCAAATTACTTCAGAACCCACGGGATCTATAGAGTTTGAACAAAGTTATCGCTTACGAGCAAATACCCCAATTACCGGTTTTGATAGGGACTTGATTAGCATAAGGGATAGAGATTCTACTTTAGTACCTTTTAATGCTGAAATGCGTAGTCTGGAGAATGAAATCGTAATTTCTTTTGATAAAGAAGAAAGTAGTAAATACCAGGTAATGACCTTGCCCGGCGCGGTAACCGATCTTTTTGGGGAGACCAACGATACGATTAGAAATACACTTAGCACCAAATCTTATGCAGATTACGGGAGTATTATTTTAACACTCCAAAATGTTGACAGATTCCCGATTGTAGTCCAACTTACTAACGAAAAAGGTGAAGTTCAACAAGAAAAATATTCAACCGGCGAGAGTAATTTTCATTTCCGATTCCTGAAACCGGGAAAACACCTCATTAGGGTGATTTTTGATGAAAATGAAAATAGAAAATGGGATACCGGAGATTATCTTAAAAGAATACAACCCGAGGAAATTCAGTATTACCGCGATACCATAGAAGTAAGATCTAACTGGGATATGCCAGAGACTTTTACTTTAGACTAAATTCATCGCGATCCTGAAGAAACTTGAAATGACTTCGGGTTTCTTCCAGTTGCTTTTTATCCAGGGAAATTTCCTTTACAAAAGGTTCTTCCCTATCCAACTCGGTCATATTCTGGCCTAAACCATCGTATACAGAGGTATGCCCATTATATTCGGCTTTATTTCCATCTTTTCCGGTTCGGTTTACGCCAATGCAGTAACTCATATTTTCTATTGCGCGGGCTTTTAAAAGTACATCCCAGGCAAAAACCCGTTTCTTTGGCCAATTGGCAACATATATTAACAGGTCGTAATCTTCGGTATTCCTTGAAAAAACCGGGAATCGAAGGTCGTAGCATACTAACGGACAAATCTTCCAACCCTTATATTCCAAGACCAATCTTTCTTTTCCGGCGGTATAGGTTTTATGTTCATTGGCCAAAGTAAAAGTGTGGCGCTTATCATAGATTTTATAAGTTCCGTCAGGAAAAACAAAGAAAAGCCTGTTGTAATAATTATCATTTTCGGTAATGATAAGGCTTCCGGTTACCGCTGCATCTTTCAGTTTTGCCATTTCACGCATCCACTGTAAACTTAAACCATCGGTTTGTTCGGCCAGTCTTTCAGCATTCATGCTAAAACCGGTAGTGAACATTTCGGGCAGGATAATTAGATCTACATCTTCAGAAAGTGCTTTGATTTCTTTTGAAAAAAGACTTCTATTTTCCTGCGGATCTTCCCACTTTAAATTTGCCTGTATTATCGCGGTATTTAGTTTTTGTGCCATACCCAAAATTACCAAATTTTAAATTTCTGCTGCTAAATCCTTGTTAAACAATTGTAGAAAACTCGCATAATGGATAGTTTTAAAATGTAAAATCATACAATATGAAAGTACAAACTTTATTGAAAAAGGATTCTTATTCCAAAGCCGCCGGTCGCGGATTACTGGCCGGAGTTATTGGCGGATTAGCCGGAACAGCGGTAAAAAGCCTGGTAGAACATTTTTTAACTGTACGGGAAGTGGAGCAGCGTTCAGCTCAAATTAAAATTGTAGATGATCTTTCTACAAAAATCACCGGTTCTCCAATAAGTGTTGATAATGAAGAATTAGCCGAACAATTAGTGAATTTCCCAATTGGCGCCAGTGTTGGTGCGGCTTACGGTTTTGGCAAAAAAGACAATGAAAAATTAAATATTACAGACGGGATAATCTTAGGCGGTTCTACCTGGATCTCCACTCACGAAACATCCCTCCCAATGATGGGATTAGAACCAAAACCTACAGATGTTCCCATGAGAATGCAATTTAATGAACTATTTGCCCACGTTCTTTTTGGAATTACTACCGAAGTGGTTCGCAGTACAGTTTTGCAAAGATTAAACGAGAGAGATTAATTTTCCAGGCTTTTTAGCATTCTTTTAATCCTATCTTCCAGTTTTTCTGAAGATAATTTTTCCCGAAGTCTATCGGTAATAATCGGAAAAGAGAACGGTGTTGGTTTTTCGCATTTTTTCCAAATGATCTTTTGGTGATGAATGCGCTCTAAAGCCATTCTTAATCGGCCTTCTTCCAATTGATGCTCAAAAGTTTCCCTAAAGGATTGCAAATACAATAAATTATCATCTTCATAATCTTTAAAAACGCTGAACAACAATTGTGAGCTACTTTGCAAATGCTTGCTTTTAATCAATTTATTCGGGTAACCGGTAAAAACCATCCCGGCAATTACCGCAATATCCCTAAATTTTCGCCTGGCCATTTCTGTAGCGTTTAAACTCTTATAAAGATCATCCATCAAGAATTCTGCGGAAAAAAGATCGTTATCTAAAACCTGTTGCATATCAATTTCCTGGTCTGAGAGTAGTTCAAATCCGTAGTCGTTAAAGGCTATACTAAACGAAATAGGCGAAAGTAAACTGATGCGGTAAGCCAGTAAACTTCCCAAAGCCTCGTGGACAAAACGGCCCTCAAACGGATAAAATATTGCATGATAACCTTCGCGAGTCTTAAAAGTTTCTATTAAAAACTCATCTTGCCTGGGGATAATCGATTCTTTTTGCTGCCGTTCCAGAATTGGTTGTAAAGCTTTTAATTCCTCCGATTTTCCCTTAGAACCTGCAGCAGTTGAAGCTGAGGCCGCATACATTTCTTCCCGAAGCAACTCACTCATTTGCGCTGAGAAGGCCATTCTCCCGCCCATCCAACTAGGCACTTTAGAAGTTTTTTTCTTCGATTTTCTAACTAAAACTTGCATACTTTTTATACGCACTAATTCCAGGTTTCTTCCGGCGAAGGTAAATACATCACCAGGCGTAAGTTTGGAAATAAACCATTCTTCTATAGACCCTATAAATCCACCTTTTAAATATTTAACCGTGAGTACCGCGTCGCTTACAATCGTCCCAATTTGCAGTCGGTGACGCATAGCAATCCCGCGGTTATTTACTTTAAAAAGACCGTCTTCTTCAATTTCAATTTTCTTGTATTCATCATAAGCCTGCAAACTCTGGCTGCCTTTGGTAACGAAATTTAAGATCCATAACCATTCATCTTCAGTAATGCCCTGGAAACAAAACGTAGATTTAATTTCGGGCCAGATTTCCTTCGGAAAAAAACCATTAGAAACCGCTAAAGTTGTGAGGTATTGCACCAGAACATCAAAACTTAACAGATATGGAATTCTATCTTCTACAGCAGTCTTTTGTACCGCTTTTTGTAAAGCTGAAGCTTCAATAAGTTCTATAGCGTGTGTGGGTAAAAAATGAATTACACTTTCTTTTCCCGGTTGGTGGCCGCTTCTTCCAGCCCGTTGTAAAAACCTTGCCACACCCTTTGGTCCGCCAATTTGAATAATGGTTTCCACAGGTGCAAAATCCACTCCCAAATCAAGGCTAGAAGTGCAAACCACAGCTTTTAAAGTTTCATTTCTAATAGCCTGTTCAACCCAAAGCCTGGTTTCTTTATTAATGCTACCGTGATGCATCGCAACTTCCCCGGCAAACTCCGGATATTTATGCATTAATTTCTGAAACCAAAGTTCGCATTGCGAGCGAGTATTGGTAAAAAGCAGCGTGGTTCTGGAATTTTTAATAATCGGCACTACCTCATCAATCAAGTGCAAACCCAAATGGCCTCGCCAAGGAAACTTTTCCATTTTCTCCGGAATAATAGATTTCACGCTGATTTTCTTCTTTAGATTCGCCCTGATTAAAGTTGAATTTTGAAAGGCTTCGGAATCAGGACCGAGCAAAACCTCTCGTGCCTGTTCGAGATTACCAATCGTGGCCGAGATTCCCCAAATGCGTAGATCTTTTGAAACCGTTTTTAAACGAGACAAAGCAAGTTCCATTTGCACGCCGCGTTTAGTACCCAGTAATTCGTGCCATTCATCAACTACTACAGCATTTAGGTTTTTAAATGTTTTATCGTAGTTTTTTGAGGAAAGCAATAGCTGTAAACTTTCAGGTGTGGTAATAAGTAAATCGGGCATGGATTTTTTCTGCGCTGTGCGAACTTTTTGCGGGGTATCCCCTGTGCGAATTCCTACGGTTAAACCACTCTCAATTTCGTCAGCAAATCGTTGCGCCGACTGTTCAATTTCTACCGACAGGGCACGAAGTGGTGTGATCCAAATTGCTTTTAATCCTTTTTTTTGCTTCGTTTTATAATCGGGGTTTTTCTTAAGATAATCCAGTACTATAGGAACCCAAAGTGCATAGGTTTTTCCGCTACCTGTTGGTGCGTTTAAAAGTCCATTTTTTTTCTGCAAAAAAGCTGTCCAGGTTTGTTTCTGAAAAGCAAAAGGCTTCCATCCCTGATTAGAAAACCAGGTTTCGGCAATTTTTGTGAGTTCGTTTCTATTCATGTTTTAACCCTTCCGTCTTATCCAGCTAACGCTGAATAATCCACCTTCCCTTAAAAAGGGAATGAACGTTTTGATGTTTAAATTTACTCTTTTAGAGTTCCCCTCCTTTTTAAGGAAGGTGCCCAACAGGGTGGAGTGGTTCACTTTTTAAAATTATCCTCGATCTCTTTCAAAACCGAAGGCAAAAAATCAAACACCATTCTATTTTCAAACCGTATGACTTTAAATCCCCAATCTTCCAGTTTTTTAGTTCTTTTTTCATCTTTTTCTTCAGCGAGAGGATTTTTGTGCACATCCCCATCAAGTTCTATAATGAGTTGTTCTTCTGCGCAATAAAAATCCACTATAAAATTTTCTATACTATGTTGTCTCCTAAATTTTCTTCCCTTGAGCTTTCTTCGTTGTAACTGTTTCCATAAAAATGCTTCAGCAGGAGTTAAATTATTCCTTAAAGCTTTTCGGTAGGGTTCGAGATGTTTTCTATTATGGCTTGGTTTTTTCATTTTTTTTAATTTTCTCTGCAACCCTTCCATCTTATCCTGCTAACGCTGAATAATCCACCTTTCCTTAACAAGGGAAGGAGCGTTTTGTTGTTTTAATTTCCTTTTAGAGTTCCCCTCCTTTTTAAGGAGGGGTGCCCGATAGGGTGGGGTGGTTAATCCGGAATTAAATCCCGCAACTCACCCAATGTATTTGCTTCGTGTATGTTTTTATCGGTACGCCAGCGTACCATTCTGGGAAAACGGGTTGCTACCCCGCTTTTATGGCGTTTGGACTCTGCTATTCCTTCAAAAGCAATTTCAAAAACGTGGTGTGGTGTCACGCTTCTAACGGGTCCAAAACGCTCTAAAGTGTTTTTCTTGATCCACGCATCGAGTTTTCTAAATTCGGCATCGGTTAAACCGGAATAAGCTTTGGCAAAAGTTACCAGTTCCTTTTTATCATCATTCCACAAACCGAAAGTATAATCGGTAAATAAATTGCTTCGTCTTCCGTGACCACGCATGGCATAAGTGAGCACCGCATCTACCGTAAGCGGATCTACTTTCCACTTCCACCAGTCGCCTTTTTTTCTTCCCACTAAATATGGAGAATCCAATCTTTTCAACATCAAGCCTTCCGATTTTTCCTCCCGGGCACGTTCGCGTTCTTCGGCAACTTCAGCCCAATTTTTAAAAGAAATTCGTTCAGATAAATGCAATGGAACTTCTTCAGAAGAAACCCCGGCATAGAGTTTCTCCAGAATTTTTCTTCTTTCAACAAATGGCTCGGTTCTAATATCTACTCCTTTCCATTCCAAAACATCATAAGCTTTTAAAATTACCGGGGTTTTCTCCAGTAATTTTTTACTGATATTTTTTCTTCCAATTCTTGTTTGCAAATCTTTAAAGGTTCCAATTTTCCCGTCTGGAAAAGGCAAAATTTCTCCGTCTATTACCGTTCCGTTGGGAATTTTCCCCACGAAATCTTCAAATTCGGGATACTTATCGGTGACCAGTTCTTCCCCCCGGCTCCAAACAAAAAGTTCGTCATTCCTAATAATTACCTGAGAACGGATGCCGTCCCATTTATGCTCTGCACTCCAATTAGCCACATCTCCTAATTCTTCAATTTCATCATCTATGGCATAGGCCAGGTAAAACGGATAAGGTTTTGACAAATAATCTTCTTCGTTTTCTTCTAAAATCAGTTTTTTAAAAGTGGTTTTTTCAGGCTTCCAGTTACCCATCATCTTATAGGCAAGAATATCTTCGTCGATATCAGTTGCTTTTGAAAGTGCACGCGTCATTAATTTTTGACTTACACCTATGCGAAAACTTCCGGTGATGAGTTTGGTAAATACAAAACGCTCGTAATAATTAAGCTCCAGCCAGTTTTTATGCAAATAGTCCTTTTTTTCTGATTCGGCTTTAGGTTTTAACTCTAATATTTCCTGGAGGAATTGATTAAGGCTTTTTTCGGTATTTTCTTCGGCTGGCGGAATTACCAAAGCGATTGTTTCTGCCAGATCGCCAACAATATGATAAGATTCTTCAAATAGCCATAAAGGAATATTAGCCAATTCTGAAGCCCATTGGCGCATTAAAGTAGTATTTACAGGCCTTGGTGGCCTGCGATGTGATAAAATAGCGATAGTCCAAACCTTGTCTTTATCTGCGGCATTTTTAAAATAATGCGTTAAGGCCTCAACTTTTAGGGTAGTTTTGTTAGTGCTGTCCAGGGTTTTTATAAGCTCTGCAAAGTCCTTCATATTAGTTTAGTTTACTTACTTCTCGATTGCGCTCGAAGTGACAAAGCATTCAACTTTCTATTTCTTTTTTCGATTCTTCCTCTCCCATTTCCCCTTCGTATTGGGTTTCTTCGGTTCGGGCGTCAAAACCTAATTCTCTTAGATAACGTGAGAATATATCGGTATAACCGTGCGTGCAGATCACTTTTTCGGCCCCGGTGGCTTTTATAGATTTTAAAAGCCCCTGCCAATCGCAATGATCGGAAAGGACGAAGCCACGATCTATGGCTCGTCTTCTACGGGCTCCGCGGAAAGTCATCCAGCCGCTAGCAGAAGCCGTAACATAAGGCACCATTTTTTTAATCCACGGGCTGCCATGGGCGCTAGGTGGCGCCACAACTATATTCCCCTTAAATTCATTTTTCTTGGTATCACGGGTAACTCGCGTAGTTTCGGGCATTTCAGATAAAGGGCGAATCACTTCCGTCATATTCTCAATCGCGCCGTGAGTGTAAATTTTTCCTATGGAAGTATCTAGATGTTTTAGCAAACGCTGTGCTTTTCCGAGGGAGTATCCAAAAATCACAGAGGTTCTCCCATCTTCCTTATTTTGCTGCCACCAATTATTGATCTCGCTAAAAACTTCTGCCTGAGGTTGCCATTTAAACGCTGGTAATCCAAAAGTACATTCGGTGATAAATGTATGGCACTTTACCGGTTCATAAGGCACTGCTACCCCATCTTCCTCATCTTTGTAATCGCCGGTAAAAACCCAAACTTCGCCTTTATGCTCTACTCTAATCTGCGAAGAACCAATAATATGCCCGGCCGGATGCAGGGAAAATTTCACGCCATTAATGCTAAAAGTTTCGTTCCATTCTTTCCCGGAGACTTCAATTTCACCCAAGCGATGTTTTATAATAGGAACATTGCTGTGATGGGTAATGTATTTTTTATGCCCCCAGCGGGAATGATCTGCATGACCATGGGAAATAATGGCTTTATCTACCGGTTTCCAGGGATCCAGGTAAACATCTGCAGCTTCGCAGTAAATTCCTTTTTTATTAAAAGCGAGTAATGGTGGTTTCATTTTTCTTAAGTACTTGAATTGAAATTACCCAAAATGCCACGCCTAAAAAAAGGATTAAGAAAAGATTAGGGATTGATTAAAAGCTCAATATTTTAGAGATTTTTTGGTGAAAAATACTTTTAGCTTTAAGTATCTTTGTCGTATAAAATATATTTAAAATGTCATTTTCAGATTTATTTGGTTCGGGAGAACATCTTCGCAATATCAACCATTTCGCTTCTATTGTAAACCTGGCCAGTGTAGATGGTGAGATCAACGAAAAAGAGCGTGTACTTTTAGAGCGCTTTGCACGGAAGTTAGATATTAGCGAACAGGAATATAAAATGGTTATTAAGAATCCACAGGAATTTCCTATTAGCGCTTATAATAGTGTGGAAAAACGTTTAGAGCGTTTGCACGATCTTTTCAAGATTATTTTTGCAGATAATGAAATAGACCACGAAGAGGAAACCCTTATTAAGCGTTATGCTATAGGTCTTGGTTTTTCAAATGAGAATGCCGAAAAAATAATTAAAAGATCTATACAGATCTTTAGTGGACAACTAAATTTTGAAGATTACCAGTATCTATTAGATAAGTAAACAAGTTCGCAGCAAGCTTACGAAACATTTTTTTTGGAAAATTTAATTTGATTTCGAGACATCCCGACTCTTCGGGACGAAGCATTTAATCTCGATTATCGAGTAAAACATATAAATTATTTGGACTTGTGAAAGTCTGAAAAAACTTCAGGCTAAAATAATTCCTACACTTCGGGATTATTTTAGCCTGATATTTTTTATAAACTAAGTGGTTATGCTTTTTAACTATACTTCTGCATAAATTCTTCAGCCTTATCTACCATATTTTTACTTCCGCAGAAAAAAGGTGCACGCTCGTGTAATTCTTTTGGCTGAATGTCCATAATTCGATTAAATCCGTCGGTGGCTTTACCTCCGGCCTGTTCTACGATAAACGCCATTGGGTTACATTCATACAATAACCTAAGTTTACCATTATTGGCTTTAGAACTTTTTGGGTAGATAAAAATTCCGCCTTTGATCATATTCCTGTGAATATCTGAAACCATAGAACCAATATAGCGTGATGTGTAAGGCCTATCATCTTTTTCTTCCTGGCAAAATTTAATATATTTTTTAACGCCCTCCGGGAAGTGCACATAATTCCCTTCGTTCATAGAATAAATTCTTCCATTTTCTGGAAATTTCATGTCTGGATGCGATAAATACCAGGAACCCAGGGCAGGGTTTAAAGTGAACCCGTTCACGCCACAACCTGTGGTATAAACAAGCATGGTAGAAGTTCCGTAAATAATATAACCGGCTGCCACCTGTTTATTTCCCGGTTGCAAAAAATCTTCACTGGTTACCGGCGTGCCGATTGGAGTCACACGACGATAAACAGAAAAAATAGTTCCTACAGATACGTTAACATCAATATTAGAGCTCCCATCCAGCGGATCCATAAGGACTACATATTTATTTTTGTTGTCATTATTTTTTCCTGAAATAGTAATAAAATCGTCATTTTCTTCTGAAGCGATTCCGCAAACAATCTCCCGATTAATTAGCGTTTGAATAAAAGTTTCGTTGGCATAAACATCTAATTTCTGCTGGTCTTCACCCTGGATATTGGTATCGCCGTGCAAGCCTAAAATATCTACTAAACCTGCTTTATTCACTTCGTGATTTACCACTTTAGCCGCCAGGCGTAAGGACCTAATTAAACGGGATAGTTCTCCCGAAGAATAAGGAAAAGCCTCCTGATTTTCTATAATGAATTCCCCTAAAGTTTGATTTTTCTTAACCATTTTGAACCAATATCGTTATTTGCTTCAAAATTATTCATTTATTTTAGTTACTAAAACGTTTTCGCTATAAAGTATTGAAAATTCACAAAAATTTAAATCAGTCAAAAGCCTGGACTATTATTTCTAATATTTCCGGGAAATTTTTAGAATTATCTAAATTGAAATTTCATTCTTTACTTTTGTAGATAAAGCAAATTAAAATGGAATTTAAAATTAGAAAAGCAACACTGGAAGATATGCCGGCAGTTCTGGAACTTATAAAGGAACTGGCTGAATTTGAAAAGGAACCCGATGCGGTAATTATTTCGGCAGAAGACCTTAAAAGAGATGGTTTTGGTACCAATCCGGCCTTTACCTGTTTTGTAGCCGAGGCAGCCGGAAAGATTGAAGGAATGGCATTATGCTATTTTAGATATTCTACCTGGAAGGGAAAAACAATTCATCTTGAAGACCTTGTAGTTAGAGAAAGTATGCGTGGCAAAGGCTTGGGCAATGCGCTTTACACACGCGTAATTGAATTCGCAAAAGAACAGGGCGTAAAACGTACCGAATGGGTGGTTTTAGACTGGAATACCCACGCTCGTGACTTTTACAGTCGCAGTGGCGCCACCGTTTTTACCGACTGGTGTACTGTGCAAATGGAAGAGAACGCGATGAATAAATTTCTGGAGAAATCACGTTAATTATAAGCTAAGCCCGCTAAAATAGGCCCGCTTATTAAAATGTATTCCTATTTTTGTAGAAACACCAAATTTATGGAATACGTTATACGTGAAGCTAAGCGGGAAGATATGCCCGCGGTTTTAGAACTTATAAAAGAACTTGCTGCTTATGAAAAGGCTGCCGACCAGGTTGAAATTCGAGTGAGCGACCTTGAGCACGAGGGTTTTGATGAAGGCAACTTTAAATGTTTTGTAGCCGAAGTAGATGGAAAGATTGAAGGAATGGCACTTGTTTATTTTAGGTTTTCTACCTGGAAAGGCCGCACCGTTCACCTGGAAGACCTTATTGTTAGAGAAAGTATGCGCGGCACAGGACTTGGTGGCGCCCTTTACAAAAGAGTAGTAAAATATGGCCACGAAAATAGCGTTAGAAGAGTAGAATGGGTAGTTTCTGAAGGAAACAAAAATGCACAGGAATTTTACGAAAATACCGGGGCAGATATCAAGAAAAACTGGTATACCGTACATATGGATGAAACCGGAATCCAGAAAAATATCGATTAAAATTTTATGAAGGTTTTTAAGTTTGGAGGCGCATCGGTTAAGGATGCTGCCGGGGTAAAAAATGTTCAAAATGTACTAGAGAAAACCGGGAACGGTCCTAAAGTGATCGTGATCTCTGCGATGGGTAAAACCACTAACGCGCTTGAAATTGTAATTAAAGATTATCTTTTTGAAAAAGAAATTCCTAAAAGCCTCGAGGCGGTTGAAGAAACCCATTTTGAGATTTTAAACGAACTTTTTGAAGATACCAAAGCGTCAGTTTTCACTAAAGTTAATACACTTTTTACCGAGCTTAAAAATTTTCTTCAGCATAATAAATCTGAACAATACGATTTTGTTTACGACCAGGTAATTTGCTACGGTGAACTGGTTTCTACCACTATTGTAAGTGAATATTTGAATTCACAAAATGTAAATACCAATTGGGTTGATGCGCGTGAATTTATAAAAACCGATAGTGTTTACCGGGATGCCGGTGTAAACTGGGAAGAAACCCAGGAAGCAATTCAGCGCAACCTCAATTTAAACAAAATAAACATCACCCAGGGTTTTATAGGCTCAGATCCAAATAACTTTACTACCACGCTTGGGAGAGAAGGTAGTGATTATACCGCGGCAATTTTCGCCTATTGCTTAAATGCCGAAAATGTGACTATCTGGAAAGATGTGCCCGGGGTTTTAAATGCCGATCCGCGGGTATTTAAAGATCCAGAATTACTTCAGCATATTTCCTATGAAGAAGCTATAGAACTTGCCTTTTATGGAGCTTCGGTAATTCACCCGAAAACATTGCAGCCTCTTCAACAAAAAGAGATTCCGCTATTTGTAAAACCATTTTTAAAACCGGAGAGTGAAGGTACTAAAGTGGGAAAAGGAGCATTAATTTTTCCTGAAATTCCCTGTTTCATTGTAAAGAACGACCTGGTTTTAATATCGCTCTCTACCCTGGATTTTTCTTTTATGGTAGAAGAAAACATCAGTGAGATCTTTAGGCTTTTTCATGAGTATCAAATGAAAGTAGATTTAATTCAGAATTCTGCCATTAGTTTTTCGGTTTGTGTAGACAATAAATTCAACCAGTTAGAAAAACTTATTCAACATTTAAAAGCAAGATTTAAGGTAAGTTTTGTGCCAGGAGTTTCACTGTTCACCATTAGACACTTTAATGATGAAGCTATTGCCAGTCTTGAAGAAGACAAAGAAATTTTATTAAAGCAGCTTACCCATAATACCCTTCAAATTGTGACTCGCAATTGAATATTTTTTATTGCAACTAATTAAACCAACCAAAAAATGGGAATTGTAAGTGCCAGAGAGGTAGCCAAAGTAATGAACCTTGAAAAATTGGGATTTTTAGGAACTTCTATGGGTTGGCTAATTTTAAGAACCACAAAACTCTCCCGGCTTAATAAAGAATACCAAAAGCGCAAAAACCTCAACGGAATTGACTTTATAGATTCGATTTTAGAAGGTTTTGAAATCGATTTTGAAATTCCGGAGAAAGACCTAAAACGAATACCTAAATCTGGAGCATTTATTACAATTTCCAATCATCCACTTGGCGGAATTGATGGAATGATCTTGATGAAATTACTACTCAATCAACGTCCTGATTATAAGGTTATCGCAAACTTTCTACTTCATCGTTTAGACCCACTGCGCCCTTATATTATGCCGGTAAATCCTTTTGAAGATCACAAAGAGGCAAAATCGAGTTTAGGAGGAATTAAGGAGGCTATCTCCCATTTAAAAGAAGGTCACGCATTGGGAATGTTTCCCGCAGGAGAAGTTTCTACTTATAAAGATCAAAAAATAATTGTAGACAAAGCCTGGGAACCGGCTGCAATGAAACTTATACAAAAAGCCAAAGTTCCAGTAGTCCCAATTTATTTTCACGCCAAAAACTCTACTTTTTTCTACCGCTTAGCTTCTATGAGCGATATATTGCGCACGGCGAAACTGCCCAGTGAAATGCTCACACAAAAAAAGAGAAAAATTAAAGTGCGCATTGGCAATCCAATTGCAGTAGAAGACCAACTAGAACACTCTAATATAGAAGCTTTCACAGCATTTTTACGTCGAAAAACCTATATGCTAGCCAATGTTTTTGAAAAGAAAAATCTATTTGATAAAATTCCAAAGACTTTAAAACTTCAGAAAAACCCTAAAAAGATTGCGGGAGAAACGGCTGAAATCTTAATGGAAACAGAGGTTGAAAATTGCCGCAAAATGGACAAACGTTTACTGTCCAGTAAAAATTATGAAGTATTTCTGGCTAAAAAAGAAGTGATTCCGCATATCGTTGCTGAACTGGGTAGGTTACGCGAAATCACCTTTAGAGCAATTGGCGAAGGGACGAACAATGCTACCGATCTTGATAAATTTGATGATTATTATTACCACCTATTTTTATGGGATAATGAGGCCAAAAAAGTAGCCGGTGCTTACCGAATGGGAATGGGAAATGAAATTTATGCCACTCACGGGATTGATGGATTTTACCTTCAGGAACTTTTCAAATTTGAACCCGAGCTTCATAAAATGATGAGCCAGTCTATAGAAATGGGCAGGGCCTTTATTGTTAAAGACTATCAGCAAAAACCAATGCCGCTGTTTTTACTTTGGAAAGGCATTGTGCACTGTACTTTGCGTTTCCCTGAGCATAAATATCTTATTGGCGGTGTAAGCATCAGTAATAAATTTTCAAATTTCTCCAAGTCATTAATGATCGAGTTTATGAAATCGCATTACTACGATCCTTATATCGCACAGTATATTAAGCCGAAAAAAGAATTCAAAGTAAAACTAAAAGATGCCGATAAGGATATCCTTTTTGATGCCAGTAAAGCTGACTTAAACAAGTTCGATAAAATTATAGATGAAATTGAGCCCGAAAATATGCGGCTGCCGGTGTTGATCAAAAAATATATCAAACAAAATGCAAAAGTTGTGGCGTTTAATGTAGATCCGCTTTTTAATAACGCCGTAGACGGACTGATGTATATAAGAATCGCCGATTTACCTGAAAGTACCGTAAAACCAGTGATGGAAGAGTTTCAGAAAGAGCTTGAAAAGAAGTTCAATTTAAAACATTAAGCTGTTAATTTCATGTTATTCTGAAGCTTTCATTATGAAGGTTTTTAATTCATCCTTATCTTGAATTTGATAAAATTAAAGTTAGAAATGGAAAAGATACTAATAGCCGGTTCAACCGGACAAACAGGGAAAAGGGTTATTGAAATTTTAAATAATACCGAAAATTTTAAACCCATTGCCATGATTCGTAAAGAGGAGCAGAAGCAAATCTTTGACGATATGGATGTAGAAAGTGTAATGGCAGATCTTGAAGGCGAAATAGACCACGCTTTTAATGGAATAGATCGTGTTATTTTTGCTGCTGGTTCTGGTGGTAGTACTGGCCCGGAAAAGACAACCGCAGTAGACCAGGAAGGCGCAAAAAAAATGGTAGATGCAGCCAAAAAGCATAACGTAAAGAAGTTTATTATGCTTAGCGCTATGGGAACCGATAAGCCAGAAGAAGGTGGCGATCTTGAGCATTATCTAAGAGCGAAAAAAGAAGCCGATGATTATCTTGTAGACAGTGGAATTGTTTACACTATTGTACAGCCAGGAAGGCTTACCGACGATATGGGGCTTGCTAAAGTAAAATTAGCACCAAAACTAAATGAACGTGGTGAAATATCTCGTGATGATGTGGCATTTTTGTTAGTAATGTGCCTCGCCGATCCATTAGGAAAAAATATGGCTTTTCAGGCATTGGAAGGTGAAGAGTCTATTAAATCTGCGCTTGTAGAATTAAGCCAGAATAATTAAAAATATCTTTAGATAGAACTTATTAAAATGCTGTTTGGTAGTTCCCAAACAGCATTTTTTATTTTATAGATTGTCATTCACAAATTTCTCACACCAGTCTTTTATTTGGTTCCTGGTGCTTCTAAAAGCTTCCTGAATTTCTTCTTCTGAACCTTTTACCTTTGAAGGATCTTTAAAATTATGATGTAACCTTACCGCATTTTTCGACGGAATAAATGGGCAGTTTTCATTGGCATGATCGCAGACGGTAATAATAAAATCGAAGTCCATTTCTTTATATTCGTCTACATTATTGCTGGTATGATGAGAAATATCTATCCCATCTTCTTTCATAATGGCTACCGCTTTTTTATTTAAGCCGTGAGTTTCAATTCCGGCGCTATAAATATTAGCACGCGATTTGGCAAAATGCTCTAAATATCCTTGTGCCATCTGGCTTCTGCAGGAATTTCCGGTACACAGTACAAGTACGTTTTTCATAAAAAATAAATTAACAGCAGCCACCGCCGGGAGCACATTCATTTACACTCAGCTCTTCCGATTGGGCTACACCGCAGGCTTCCTTAGCTTTACAATCGGTTGGATTTATATCTAACTTGATCAATAGGTTGCCATTTTTAATTGCAAAACCGGTTACAAATAATTGTGCGGTATGAAAGTTAGCATTGCTATATTCAAACTTCACCTCAGCATCCATATCGTAAGATTTCATTTGGCCTACTCTATCAAGAATTGCCAGGGCTTTGGAAACCTTCATAAATTCAGTTTTCCCAATTTCTTCCGGACTTTCCCAGAGTTGAATAATGGTTTCGTTCCAGGCATCAGTTCCGGCTCCGCAATCTACCGAGTCGATTTTTAAATGTTTTACTTCGATTATATGGTAATTAGCTCCTACCAACAGGTTAGGTGCATATTCAAAAAGTAAAGGTTTTGCCTGGTGAGATTTGAGTAAATCGAATAATTCTGAAGTTTTCATAGCTCTATATATTAATATATCGCAATATTACGATTAATATAATTTATAAAAAATATAATGCCAATTTTTATTCCTGAAAAATAAGTGTAGATAAAAATAACCCCTCCGCCTATCGGCACCTCCGCTTAAGAAAAGGGGAGGAACTCTAAAATTTTATAAAAAAGCCCTGTCATTAGGCTCCCAAAGTTCTATTTTATTTCCTTCCAGATCCATTATCCAACCGAATTTCCCTTCTTCTACTTTCTGGATTTCATCCATTACTTCAACTCCTTCTTCCTTTAAAGTTTCCAGCAGTTCTTCAAGATCTTCAACGCGATAATTCATCATAAAATCCTTTTCTGAAGGTTTAAAATGCTCGGTATCTTCCTTAAAAGGGCTCCATTGCGTAGAACATTTATTCCCATTTTCGTCCAGCCACCAAAACGTGCATCCCCATTGATCTGTATTTAGACCAAGATGCTTGCTGTACCATTCTTTTAACGCTTTTGGGTCTTTCGTTTTAAAGAAAACTCCGCCTATTCCCGTAACTCTTTTATTCATATTTTCTGAATTAATTTTTATGAAAATACGCTAATTCGGTTGAAATAATCTCTGTATGATCAATTACTTAACAAGCTTCAGATTACTCAGCTTACCATCCCCTTTTTGCAATTACGAAAGCTCATAAAAAAACCTCACAGATCTCATAAGCCTGTGAGGTTTATACTTTATCTACTTTCAAGAAAATTACTTCTATTCTCCTTTTCCGAATTTATCAATAATTTTTCCAGCAATTACACTCGCCAGTCTTTCGTGAGATTCCTTGGTCCAACCCGCAACGTGAGGACTTAAAATCACATTATTCAAGAACATAAGTTCACGCATTGCATCTGGAATTTGATTTTCTATACTTAGCGAAACGTTCTTTTTATTAGAAAAAAGACTTTCAAAAGAAGCTTTTTCATATTCTAAAACATCAAGCCCGGCACCGAGTACACGTCCATCTTTCAAGGCATCTACAAGATCTGCGGTTATTACATTCTTTCCTCGGGCAGTATTGATAAACCAAAATGGCTTTTTATAAGCATCAATAAATTCTTTATTGATCATTTGGTCGGTTTCAGGCGTCCATGGTGTGTGCAAGCTCACTACATCACATTTCTCTCGAAATTCCTCTAAAGATACCTGGCGTACGTGTTCATCGCCTAAACCCTCTTTAATATCGTAGCAAATTACCTCAACATCAAATCCGCGAAGTTTTTTTGCGAAGGCTTTTCCCATATTTCCATAGCCTACAATTCCAACGGTTTTCCCATCTAATTCAAGGCCCCTATTTTCTTCACGGTGCCAAAGTCCGTCCCGAACTTCCCTATCGGCTTTATTCAGTTTATTAAAAAGGGAAAGTAGCATTGCCAGGGTATGTTCCCCAACGGCATTTCGGTTTCCTTCTGGCGCAGAAAATAAAGTGATTCCGTGAGCTTCGGCATACTCCACGTCAATATTTTCAAGACCCGCTCCTACCCTGGCTATAAATTTTAAATTAGGAGCAGCATCAATAAACTCCCGATCTATGGTATAGCGGCTTCTAATCACGATCCCATCGTACAAATGCTGATTCTCCAGCGTTTCTTCGCGGGACTGGCTAAAACCTTCGATGTTTTGATGCCCGGCATCTTGTAATTGTTTGATTAAGGTTGGATGATTGGTATCTGAATGTAAAATAATCATTGCTCTAAATTGAGTTTTTATTTTTATAAATAACGGCCGCCGGGAGAAAGCGCAAAAAAGGCTACTCCTCGTTAATTAAATTAGGTTGAAAAATGGAATAATTATATGAAAATGATGGCGGTTTCATCTTTGTACTCACTAAGTGAGATTTTATAAGGCTGAATGAAAAATTTTCACGTCAAGCTAGATAAACTTATTTCAGCTTCTATAATGTTAGATCCTGAAATAAGTTTAGGATAACGTTTTGGACAGCCTGATTATGTTTTTCAAATTAGTGTAGCCTGCAAACTTCTTACAGGCATTTTAATAATGAACCGGCAAAGTTAAAGAATGATTTTTGTAATGAGAAACCTAAGGGGTTTAACTTAAAACCCAAGCACCAATTTAGAAATATAGAAAAAGAGAAAAATTCCGAAGATATCATTACTCGTGGTGATAAAAGGTCCCGTAGCAATGGCAGGGTCAATACCCTGTTTGTTTAAAATGATGGGTACAAAAGTTCCCACCAAAGCGGCAACAATAATTACTGAAAGTAAAGAAGCAGCTATAGTTACACTTACCAATTGATCCTGACCTACAATTAACCCAAATAAAATAACCAGGATTCCCAACGCGACTCCATTTATTAAACTAAGACCTACTTCCTTTACTAAACGCTGTAATAAGCTACCACGTAAATTATCATTCGCAAGTCCCTGAACAATTATGGCACTGGATTGAACACCTACATTTCCCGCCATCGCGGCGATTAAAGGCGTAAAAAAGAATAAAATCGGGAATTGTTCGAGAGCCTCTTCAAAACCTTTCATAATATAAACACTGCCCAGGCCACCAAAAAGGCCCAGCACTAACCAAGGTAAGCGCGCTCTTGTTAATCTTAACAGACTATCATCGGCTTCTACATTTTCAGAGATACCCGAAGCCATTTGGTAATCTTTTTCGGCTTCTTCTTTTATAAAATCTACAATATCATCAATAGTAATTCTTCCTACCAGGCGTCCCATTTCATCTACTACAGGGATAGCTTCAAGGTCATACTTTTGCATAATTCTAGCTACTTCATCGCCCTCGGTATGCACATTTACAAAGTCTACCTGCGGTATATACACATCGCTAATATTAGCGTGACTTGGCGCGGTAAGTAAATCTTTTAATGACAGTCGCCCTTTTAATTTATTTTTACTATCAACTACATAGATAGAATGTACCCGGGTCACATTTTCGGCTTGCTCACGCATCTCTGTCATACAACCGGTCACACTCCAGCTCTCCTGTACTTTCACCAGCTCTTTAGCCATAAGACCACCGGCAGAATCTTCATCATAACGAAGCAGCTCTACAATATTATCGGCGTGTTCCTCGTCTACGAGTTCTGCGATAACGTTTTGCTGGCGTTCAGGAGAAAGTTCAGAAATAATATCGGCAGCATCATCGGTATCCATTTCTTCCAGCTCTTCGGCAATTTCTTTAGCCGAAAGGGTATCTAAAATACGCTCCCGAACGCCTTCTTCCAGCTCCATTAAAGCTTCGGCTGTTTTCTGGCTGTCTAAAAGTTTAACCACATACGTGGCTTCTTCCAGAGAAAGTTCGGTTATAATTTCGGCAATATCAGCGTGGTGTACATCTTCGAGATGCAATAACAATTCCTCGTTATTCTCTTCGGCAACAAGAAATTTTATTTTCTCAATTAATTCACTGCTGATTTGAAATTGCATAAGGCTGAATTTTAAGGGTCAAATCGATAAATTCCCGGAAACCTAGTTGTTCCGGGCGTTTTCCAAATATAATATCTTCCCTTAGATTATCGGGTAAATCGAAACTTTTTAAACTATTTCGCAAGGTTTTTCTACGCTGCTGAAATGCTGTTTTTACGACTCTAAAAAACAGTTTTTCATCACAAGGTAGGCTAAAATCTTCCTTTCGGGTTAATCGCAATACTCCGCTATCTACTTTTGGCGGCGGATTAAATACTGAAGGTGGCACGGTAAACAAATACTCGGCTTCATAAAAAGCCTGCACCAGTACCGAGAGGATTCCGTAGGTTTTATTGCCTTCTTTCTCACAAATTCGCTTAGCAACTTCCTTTTGAAACATTCCTGAAAATTCAGGAATTTGATGTTTTAACTCTAAAACCTTAAAAACAATTTGGGTTGAAATATTATAAGGAAAATTTCCAATAACCGCAAAAGCTTCATCTCGAAAAACCGTTCCCAGGTCGTATTTTAGAAAATCGTATTGATGAATTCTATCTTCAAGTTGTGGGTAATGCTCCTGAAGGTAAGTAACACTTTCTGTATCAATTTCAATTACGTGAACTTCAGCATCCTGTTTGAGAAGATATTTGGTTAAAACGCCCATTCCCGGGCCTATTTCCAAAACTTTATTATAGCCTTTATAGCTAAGCGTTTCAGCTATGTCCTGCGCCACACTTTCATCGGTCAAAAAATGCTGGCCAAGGTGTTTTTTAGCTCTTACATCACCATCCTGTGCCTGAGGTGTTTTACCTTTCTTTTTGTATTTCCCCATAAATTATTGTTCGCTAATTACTTGCATCTCGGTTCTAAAAGCGACGAATTTACCTTCAAAAACTTTACTTTTTCCTCTCATTCTATCAGCATCCTCTTCGTAATATTTCTCCAATTCAGCCTTACTTTCAGCTGTATATTGAACAGAATAGGTGATGCCACCCATAGTTTCGGTGACCATTACACGCGTCATTAAAGCTTTTTTGAACTTCCCGGTATCCAACATCTCGGGAATATGTTCCTGTTTCATCCATTTTAACCACTCGTCGTGAATAGCTTCTTCTACATTTATGGTAACGTTGTATATGTACATGTTGATTTTTTAAGGTGTTTCTTCGTAATCTCCTCTAAGCGCGCGGTACTTTTTGCGGGCTTCCACAAAATAAATACTGTCGGCAAAGTTAAAGATTATTTGCTCGTAATATTCTTTGGCTTTTTCAGGGTTTTCCAGCTCATTTGCATATAATTCTGCTAAATAATAATGGGCGTTATCAGCCAGAATATCAGCATTAAAATTCTCAATAATTGCAAGATAATTGTCCTCAGCCTTTTCCGGTTGTCCTGTTTCTTCAAATAGTTGAGCTTGCTTGAGCAAAGCTTCATCTTCTATTTTTTCGCCTTTATGAAGGTTTAAAATTTCTTCAAAAAGTTGAATTGCTTCTAAATTTTTCTCCTGAAAAGCCAGCAAATCGGCGCGAGCATATTTTTTAAGCGCAGTTTGAGTGGTATCTTCTATAGAATTATCTTCAATAAGCAAACTCAGCTCCATCGCGTCATTAGCGATAAGTTGCGAAGTAGAAGATTTTAAAATATCGAGTTGCTGTTTGGCCCATTTAAAATCTCCTTTATAATAGCTGGTTTTAGCCACTTTAAAACGTGCATTTTGCGAAATTTGGTCGTTTTTTACCAAATTTTGAACCTGGGAATAATAAATAAGGGCTTCGTTAAATTTCTCCTGAAGCACTAAAATATCTGCAAGCGCCAGTTTAATCATCGCTTTATCAAA
This sequence comes from Salegentibacter mishustinae, assembly GCF_002900095.1. Classification (NCBI taxonomy): domain Bacteria; kingdom Pseudomonadati; phylum Bacteroidota; class Flavobacteriia; order Flavobacteriales; family Flavobacteriaceae; genus Salegentibacter; species Salegentibacter mishustinae. The sequence goes on from NZ_LLKN01000002.1 coordinate 313,550, forward strand.
ATCGCGATTAGCCTGCTCTGAAAGCCTTTTTAATAAGCCGATAGCTTCTTCCTGCTTATCCTGTTTAAAGGCCAGAAAATTGGCAAAATCTATTTGCAAAGCCAGGGTGTTGAGACCGGTTCCAAACTGCTCCAGCAGTTCAGCATATCTTTTTTCTACTTCTGCATAGTTTCTCTCATTTTCATTTTTCAGCTGTATTTTTAACAAAAACTGATTTCCTTGTAAAACCAAATTTTCTACAGGTGCTTCTTGAATTACGTATTCAACAATTTCTGTTGCAGCTTCAAAATCTGAAGCTTCCTTGGCCATAATTGCAAGGTTTAAAATGCTCTGTAAACTTTTATCACTTCTTCTATAAATAGCTTTTTCCTGCGAAAAGGCTTTTAAAAATTCCTCTTCCTGGGTAAAAAGCCAGCTGAGCATTTCGTTATAAAGCAACCTGGGATTTTTTTGCAGCTTAGTAAGCAATAACCTTCTGAAAATGGTATTGGCTTCACTTGAAGCATCTGCTGAGATATACTTGCCGAATTCTCGATTGGCGATTGGGAAAAAGTCGGGATTCGCTTCTATAAGTTCCAGGTAATTCTCAAACATAAGTTCGGTTTTACCCTGTTCCCCGTAAATTCTTGCCAGTTGCATATTAAAGTTTAGCTCATTATTTAGCTGCATTGCCTTTTCATAGGTTTCTGCAGCATATTTTAGCAAACTATATTTCTGAAAGGTTCTGGCTATGGAATAGGCGTAATTAGGACGAGCGTCTACAGCGCTTAAGGCTTCTGCATAGAATTGCTCTGCTCTTTCTGTATTTTGCTGAAGTTCATAATTATGTCCCAACTCTATTAAAAGTGTTGGATTATTTGCTGAATTATTCAATTTCTGCCGAAGTAATTCTTCTGATCTTTTAAAATTCTCCAGTTGCTGATGACTTTGCACCACCCCGAAAAAATAGGAAGTATTCTGCGGATTTTCCTCTAGTAATTCCTCGTAGGTTTTAAGCGCTTTCTCAAATTCTCCCTGGTCGAAAAAATTACGCGCCAATACCTCAGATTGCGCAAGGGCACCTGAAATTGAGCAAATAAAAACGAGAAAAAATAAGACAGAGCGCATCCTGTAAATATAAGGATTTGACCTGTGAATAATTATGTTTAGCCGCTTAATCTATAAGATCGAAACCTGTGTAAGGCACCAAGACATCAGGAACTTTAATTCCGTCTTCGGTTTGATAGTTCTCCAGAATTCCTGCAAGAACACGCGGCAGGGCCAAAGCACTTCCATTAAGTGTGTGCACCAATTCCTTTTTTCCTTCCTTATTCTTATAGCGAAGTTTAAGTCGGTTAGCCTGGAAAGTTTCAAAATTTGAAACCGAGCTAATTTCCAACCAACGATCTTGTGCGGTAGAAAAAACCTCAAAATCGTAAGTAAGCGCTGAAGTAAAACCAAGATCACCACCACAAAGCCTTAAAATTCGGTAAGGTAATTTTAGATCGGCCAGAATATCTTTAATATGCTCAACCATATTATCTAAAGCCGCATAAGAATCTTCAGGTTTTTCAATTCTTACCAGCTCCACTTTATCAAATTGATGTAAACGATTAAGTCCGCGAACGTGGGCGCCATAAGAACCTGCTTCCCGTCTAAAACATGGAGTGTAGCCGGTACATGCAATTGGAAAATCTTTATCGGTTAACAAACGGTCGCGATACATATTCGTCATAGGCACCTCGGCAGTTGGGATCATATAAAGATCATCGGCCGGGATGTGATACATTTGACCTTCTTTATCCGGTAATTGTCCCGTTCCTAAACCTGAAGCTTCATTGATCATTAAGGGTAATTGATATTCGGTATAACCGGCATCAATAGCTTTATCTAAAAAATAAGTGATCAAAGCTCTTTGTAAACGTGCGCCTTTCCCTTTATACACAGGGAAACCTGCACCGGTTACTTTATTACCCAGTTCAAAATCTATAATATCGTATTTCTTGGCAAGTTCCCAATGTGGAAGCGAACCTTCAGCAAGCACAGGTACATCCCCCTCTTTAAAGATCTCTTCGTTATCATCTTCGGAAGTTCCTGCAGGCACAGATTCGTGGGGAACGTTAGGAATAGTATAAAGCAAAGTTTCCAGTTTTGCTACAGTTTCAGAAAGCTCCTCTGAAAGTGCTTTAGAATCTTCCTTTAGATTCCCGGTTTTTTCTTTGATGAGATTGGCTTTTTGATGTTCACCATTTTTAAACATCATCCCAATTTCTTTGGAAAGCCTGTTAGATTCAGCTAAAATATCATCGAGTTTCACCTGGGTTGCCCGACGTTTTTCGTCTAACTGCAATACCTCCTCAAGAATACTTTCGGCTTCAAAATTTCGTTTTTTGAGTGCCTTAATGAATTCCTGCTTATTTTCCCTGATATTATTAACCTGTAACATAGCTTTCTATTTCCTAATTTGAAGCTGCAAATGTAAGAAAAGCACTGAAGAATTCTAGTCTAATTTTGAAGGTAAAATCCAGTCGTGATGCTTAAAATGATGCCATTTTTCGGCGGCAAGATCTACTTTTGGATCAATAAACGGCTCATAAGGACGACCGTTGATGCTTATTTTAGATTTCACAAACACCTGCACGTCTTTTCCTTTTTCGGCATAATCTTCCTTAAGATGCTGCGCAAACTGCCACATCATATCTGGCTTACTGGTTACAGATCGCATTTGCTTTCTAGTTAAATAGCGAGCTTTGTTCACGTGAATGGTATCGGTTGTTCCTTTTTCCACCACTTTAAAAGTGGTTTTTCCAGAACGGGAACGCAACATCATCCGCCAGCTTAGTCTATGCCCTTCTTCTGTCCAGAGTACATTATCCTTAAAAAACCAGTGCCTAAGCGGTAAACCAATTTGGATAACGAACCAAAGCGCGAGAACCACAATTAGTGGTTTTTTATAGGAAGGCACTATAATTTCCCCTTTATCGTAATGTGGTTTTTTGTTCCGAAGAATGTATTTATTGATTTTTTCTGAAGGAAAAAAGAACAAACAAAAAGCCAGGGACAAATATGGAAAGATCCCAATATGAAAAATAAAACTATTAAAAAGATGAAAGAAAATGGCGAGGATAAAAGCCGGCATTCTTGTTCGTTTCCATAAAAGTGCAGGAATAATTAATAAATCGAATATTAACCCGAAATACGTAATAACATACCTAACCCAGGTCTGCTGAAGTATTTCTCCTACCAACCAATAATCGGCTTTTCCGCGCATGAGCATAGCGGGTAAGGTACCGTCAAGCCAATCTGGGTATAACTTTGCAACTGATGCATAGGTATATACAATCCATAATTGCAGCACAATAAAAAGCCAGACCCATTGCGGCATGGCAATTTTTCTAAATTCTGGGTTTTTCCAGGCGTCAATGGAGAGATATCGATGTGCGGGCAAAAAAAACATAATTCCGCATAACAGCATCAGCAAATAATAATGATTGTTATAGGAAGATTTTTGCATCAGGTAAACCGATGCCCACATTATGGTATAGCAAAATATACTGAAACGGTACTTAAAGCCCAGCATTACAAAAATGCCAAAAAGACCCATTAGTCCGTAGTAAAACAACATTCCATTACCCGGCAGCGGTTGCAAGAATTCAAAACCTATAAAATTAAAAGTAAAGTCGGGCTCAATGAGAGTTCTACGAATCCAACCGGTGAAAATTGCGCCAACGGCTTCAATGGTAATAAGCAAGCCAAAAATAATTCGGAAAGCAATAAGCGCCGAATTATCTACTTGCTTAAAAAGCCATTTATTGAGCATAATTATCTCTAATGTATTGCCTTGAAAAAGCTTCGTCCTGTTTCATTGCGATTTTTAAAGCATTTACAGAATCAAATTTTTTCTCATCGCGAATCCTTACCAGCATTTCTATTTTTAGCTCGATGCCATAAAGATCCCTGTCCAGGTTAAAGAAATAAGTTTCTATGGTTTGGTCTTTTCCTCCCACCGTGGGATTGGTGCCAATATTCATCATTCCAAAGAAGCGTTCTCCTTTAATTTTAGAACACACAACATACACCCCGTTTTTCGGAATTAACTTATAATCTTCTTCAATATTTAAATTAGCGGTAGGATAATTAAATTCTTTTCCCAATCCACGGCCTTTTACCACCTTTCCGGTTAAGCAAAAAGGAGATTGCATATAACTATTAGCCTTTTCTACCCGCCCTTCTAGAAGCGCATTTCTAATTTTTGTAGAACTAACCGCGACCTGATCTACTTCTTGTTTGGTGATCTCTTCTACATCAAAACCATATTCTTCACCAAACTGTTTTAAGGTATTGATATCTGCGGTACGATTTCTACCAAAACGATGATCGTAACCAATAATTACTTTTTTTGCTTTTAAACGATTTACCAGAATATCACGAACAAATTCTTGCGCGGTAAGTCTTGAAAATTGTTGGGTAAAAGGATGCACCACCAAATGATCTATCCCTGTTTTTTCAAGGATTTCGGTACGTTCTTCTATAGTATTTATAAGTTTTAACCCGCTTTCTTTTTGCAGAACCATTCTTGGGTGCGGAAAAAAAGTAAAGATAACAGATTCAAGGTTTTCAATTTTGGCGGCATCTACCAGCCGTTTTATAATTTTTTGATGCCCGGCGTGAACCCCGTCAAAAGTACCGATGGTGACTACGGTTTGTTTCTCACCTTTAAAAGCATTTGCTCCTTTATGTATTTTCAAGGCCAACTTATTTTCCGTTAAATGAATTCATAGTATTTGAAACGCCTGCAGTGCCAAAAGATTTTACCAATTCGGCTGATTTCTGTAAACGTTCTGGCAATTCTTTTCTCTCTTCTTCTCCCCATTCTCCTAAAACATAATCTACCTGCTGGCCTTTAGAAAACTCATCACTAATTCCAAATCTAAACCTATTGTATTTTGTGGTGTTTAAGGTATTTTGAATGTCTTTTAAGCCGTTATGGCCACCATCACTACCTTTGGTTTTTAGCCGAATAGTACCGAATGCTAAATTTAAATCATCTGTAATTACCAATAAATTCTGTAATTCAATTTTCTCTTTTTGAAGCCAGTAGTTAACAGCCTTCCCGCTTAAATTCATATAAGTTGAAGGTTTTAGCATTATAAAGGTTCGGCCTTTAAACTTAAATGTAGCTATATCTCCTAATTTTTCTGTAGAAAAACTCACCTCTTCCTTTTCGGCTATATAATCTAATATTTTGAATCCAATATTGTGACGGGTGTTCTCATACTTAGGACCTGGATTTCCCAGTCCTACGATCAAAAATTTCTTCATGGGATCTTGTTCTTCTTCCTGGGGCTTTTTCTTACTGAGTATTTTTCCGAAGAAAGACAGCATAACAATTGTTTTGGTAAAGATAAAATTATTAGAATATCTAACTAAAAGTTTTTACCCGATAATCCAGATTTAAATGCTGAACTGGCTTCCCAGGTTGCTTGTTAAGATTTATTTTGAAAGACTTTTAAAACAAAAAAAGCACCCCCTTTGGGATGCTTTTAAATTTTTGTTGAAAAAAGAAAAGATTAATTGTCTTCTCCTTCTTTAACTGCAGCAACATCATCTGTTTCAGTAGATGGTACTTCATCTGCTGGTACTTCGTCTTCATCTTCGTCGTCCTCAAGGGCAACAATGTTACGTGAAGTTCTAACCTGGCAAATTACTGTGTTGTCTGGATGCTGAATCTCGTAAGACTCGTCTGCAACTGCAGTAACATAAAGTTTTTGACCAATTTTAAGTTTGGTTACATCTGCAGTAATATAATCTGGCAATTCGTTAGCCAAACCTCTTACTTTTAAACGACGTAGGTTGTAACGTAAAACACCACCATTTTTAACCCCTCTCGCAACACCTTCGGTATGGATAGGAATTTCCATAGTGATTGGTTTATCCTCACTAATCTGGTAGAAATCTACGTGCAAAATAGCATCGGTAACCGGGTGGAATTGGATATCCTGAAGAATAGCGTTAAACTTCTCGCCGTCTTCAAACTTAATTTCCACTGTATGCACATCTGGGGTGTACACAAGGTTATTAAACGAAATTTCTTCTGTTGCAAAGTGCAACGGCTTGGCATCTCCCCCGTATAATACGCAAGGAACCTGTCCAGCATTACGTAGGGCCTTCGTGGCTTTCTTTCCTACGCTTTCTCTTTTAGATCCGTTGATCGTAATTGATTTCATTGTTGAAAAATTTTAGGCTGCAAAAGTAGCGCTTTTTTCCTTTCTATAAAACCCTGACTTAAAATTCTTTAAAAAGAAAATTATAATTGAGAATTCAAGCTAAAAAACTGAATATTAACTATGAATAATGGGTTTGATTACATAATAAATTTAGAACTAATAGATTCATTGTTATGTACCCTATTCATAACATCGGCAAAAAGATTGGCACAGCTTACAACCTTAATTTTAGGACTATCTTGTTTTAAAGGAATAGAATCGGTAACAATTAATTCCTGAAGTTTTGATTTTTCAATTCGCTCGTAAGCCTCTCCAGAAAGTACTGGGTGCGTGCAAATAGCGCGTACACTTTTAGCGCCACGCTCCATCATTACATCAGCAGCTTTAGTAAGTGTTCCGGCAGTATCTACCATATCATCTACCAAGACCACATTTTTTCCTTCTACATTACCAATTAGTTCCATATGTGAAATCGTATTGGCTTTGGCTCTTTGTTTATAACAGATAACCACATCGCTTTCCAGGGCTTTGGAATAAGCATATGCCCGTTTAGAACCACCCATATCTGGTGATGCAATGGTTAAATTATCAAATCCTAATTTTCTTAAATGCGGAAGAAATATTGTAGAAGCAAATAAATGGTCTACAGGTTTCTCAAAGAATCCCTGAATTTGATCGGCGTGCAAATCCATAGTAATAATCCTGGTTGCCCCGGCAGTTTCAAGAATACTTGCAATCATTTTTGCCGCGATTGGCACTCTAGGTTTATCCTTTCTATCCTGGCGCGCCCAACCAAAATACGGTAGCACGGCAGTAATATGCCTGGCTGATGCTCTTTTTGCAGCGTCCAGCATTAATAGCATTTCCATTAAATGATCTGATCCCGGATGGGTAGATCCTATAATAAAAACTCGAGATCCGCGAACCGATTCTTCAAAAGAAGGCTGAAATTCTCCATCACTATAAGTAGAGGTGATAACATTTCCTAATTTGGTACCGTAAGCAGCCGCTATTTTTGTAGCTAAAGCCTTACTCTGCGTACAGGAAAAAATTTTTGCTTCGGTAGTTGCTTCTGACATTTTTGTGTTGTGTTTGAGTGTTTGTTGGGATTATGTTGTGTGGCCCCA